>NZ_JBICRM010000039.1:0-97344 GCF_043197025.1 Nonomuraea marmarensis | reverse complement strand
AAGATCAAGAACTCGCCCAGCACCGCGCGCCTGATCGAGGGGCAGCGCACCATCGGCTGGCGCGAGGCACTCATCGAACTTGATATCGCCTACCCAGGACGGATCAGGTAAAGAGGGTTCTCCATCATTCAGAAAGGATCTTTACACACTTCAGGTGACAAGCTCGATAAGTCGTGGCAGTCAATGTCCGGCGGCGAGGTTGTCGAGGAAGGCCAGCACGGTGTCGGTCGGCTGGTAGATGCCGGTCGGTCCGTCGCCGGGGATGCTCCGCTCGAGGGTGGCTTGCTTGAGTTTCATGTCGGCGTGCAGGTACTTCATCGTCGAGGAGATGTCCTCGTGCCCGAGCCAGAGCGCGATGATGCTGATGTCGTGGCCCGCCGCCCGCATGCTCATGGCCTTGGTGTGACGGAAGACGTGCGGGGTGAGCGTGACGTCGGCCAGCGATGGTTGGTCGGTGAGCGCGTGATGCCAGTAGCGGGTGAGTCGTGCCTGGAATCCGTCCCGGCTGATCATGTGGTGGCTCTGGTGTCCTTGAGCAGGGAAGAGCGGATCGCGGTCGTTGCCGGCATCCAGCCAGTCCTGGAGGACTCCTGTGACAATCCCCTCGAACCGTAGATGCCTCTGTTGTAGTGATCTTGCGTTTTCAGGATCTTGCTCGTGCGTCGCGCGCGCTCGCCGGGGCAGGCCTTGGCCTGCCCGCTCCGCTGTCTCGAGGGCCGCAGAGGTCTCCGGGGTCCAGGGCGGCCGAAGGCCGTCGCGCAGCGATCGCGGTAGCGACCCTTGAGGCCGGAGTGAGCGGCCCGTACGCTGCGCGGCGCATCCCCAGCCCGGCACCAGGGGTTTGATCGAGAAATCGGGGCGGCTCATGCCGCCTCCTTCTCGTCCTTGGTGTTGTTCTTGGTCTGGTCCTTGCTCTTGTGCCGCGCAGCGGCCCGGCGGTTGCGCCGCTGCTCCTTCCGCTCCGCGATGGCCTGCTGAATCTCCGCCTGCAGGACGGGGTCAAGACGTTCGAACTCCACCGGCGGCAGCAGGCCGGCGGCCGAGTGCAACCGCTCGGTATTGAAGTCGTCGACCCAAGCGGCGATCGCAGGGCGGGCCTGCGCACGAGTGGCGAACGGTCCCTGGGCACGCAGCAGTTCGAACTCCATGGAGGAGAACAGCGATTCGGCCGCGGCGTTGTCCAGCGCCGACCCGGTCCTGCCCATCGACTGGCTGATCTCCAGCCGCTCACACGCCATCCGAAACAGCCGGGCGGTGTACTCGCTGCCCTGGTCGGTGTGCATGACCACCCCAGCCACCATCCCACCGCGGACCGCCACGGCCATCTGCAGCGACGCCAACGCCACAGCGGCGTCATGGTGCTCGCTCATCGCATAGCCGAGGATGCGGCGCGAAAACAGGTCCGAGACAGCCGCCATATACAGCTTGCCCTCACCGGTGGGAATCTCCGTGCCGTCGCCCACCCAGCGCACGTTCGGCGCCGGCGCGGTGAAGTCCCGCCGCACCTGGTCTTGCGCGCGCCAGCGGCCCTTACCCGGCCGGGTGGTGCTCTTACGCTTGCGGCCCGGGCGGGCCACCAGGCCGTGCTCGCGCATGATCTGCGCGACCGTGTTGGTCGAGACCCGCCAGCCCCGCGCCCGTAGCCGCTCGGCGACCCGAGGCGACCCATCCCGGCCCTCCCGCGCATGAAACACCGAGATCACCGCCTCGACCAGCCGTAACCGGCGCCGTTCCCGCTCACTCGGCCCGTCCCGCCGCGACCACTTGTAAAACCACGCCGGTGACACCCCCAGCGCCCGGCAGCTGGTCACGTGCGGGATGCCGTACTCGGTCCTCTGGGCGGCGATGAACCTGGCTTTGATCACCGGGTCGTCGAGTCCTGCACCCAGAGGACCAGACTGCGCTTGAGCACATCACACCGCATCTGCAGCTCGACGTTCTCCCGGCGCAGCCGGACCAGCTCGGCCCGCTCATCCTCGCCCAGATGCCCGTTGCCGGCCTCACGCCGCCGCCGGGCCATGCTCACCCAGTTCGCCAGGGTGCCCGCCTTGATACCCAACTCCCGGGCCACCTGCGCGATCGGCTTGCCGGTCTCCTCGACGATCCGCACCGCGCCGTCCCGGAAGTCCTGATCGAACTTCCGCCGTGTCTCCGCCATCGCCCGTCCTCCTTATAGGCGATGCATCCACGATACGAGGGGAAGCCCACCTGCGGTGGCTGGGTCCAGCGGGGTGCATCTGTCTTTGCGGCCCTTGCCTGTGCAGTGCAGATATGGGCCGACTTTCTGCAGGTGAACGTCGGTGCGGGCGAGGCCGAGCAGTTCGGAGATCCGGAACCCGGTAGCGAGCAGGATGGCCATCATCGTGTGGTCGCGCTGCCCGACCCAGCGGCGGCGGTCGGGGGCAGCGAGTATGGCAGTGGCTTGGTCGGGGGTGAGCCAGTCGAATTCGCGGTCGTGGGTGCGGGCGCCTTCGATGGCCAGGACGCGGGAGATCACCTCGGCATCGTCGGGGGCTTGGAGCTGGGCGTAACGGAACAGCGAGTGGATCGCGGCCAGCCGGTTGTTTCGGGTCGCCGCGCTGTTGCGCCGTGCACTCTGCAGATGGCCCAGGAAACCGACAACCAGCTCGTCATCGAGTTGCCCGAGCCGCATGCGTGCCGGCACGGTGCCGGTGACCTGCTGGGCGTAGGTGAGTAGCAGTCGCCAAGCGTCGCGGTAGGAGGCGATCGTGGACGGGCTGGCGTTCTTGAGGTCCATCAGCTTGACGCGGAAGAAGCCTTGCAGGATCGGGGCCAGATCACTCCCCGCCACCGCCACCGGCCCACCCCAGGTCCTCATCCCCGACCCGCTCCAGCACCAACTCCTGAACCTGCTGAACGTCGACCCCACCCGCCCCCGCTGGCTGACCCTATGATCCACACACCATGATCCACACGACCCGTCAGCGACAGCGTTCACCTACATGCGAAGAACCGGGCTAGCGCGTTGCGTCCAGGACCGGTTTCACGTCGACGATCGGGGTGCCGTCGATGGCCTCGAGATCGACTACCTGCACCCGAAGCCCGTCGATCGCGAGCACCCGAACTCGGTGCAGACCGATGGGATTGGGCCGGTCGGAGGAACGGGTACTGAAGACACCGGTCAGCGGGTTCCGCAGATCATCGCGCGGATGTACGGCCACCACGGATCGGTCGGCGAGGTGCAGCCACGTGAGGACGAACACCTCATCGCCGACCGTAAGATCACGGATACCATCGGCCATTGCGGGATCGAACGCCAGCCAAGCCTCGGGACTGCCCTCCACACCCTGCTTCGGAGCGCTCGCGCGATCCACCAAGGGCGACTCGACGACTCCGATTGGACGAATCTCGTACGTCATGACTGTTGCATACCGTGGGTCGACCGGATGTGCTCGCGGGTTTGATCTCGTACGGCCACCGTGGCTGGGTTCTGTCTGGACCAAGGGAAACAGCCTCTTCGCCTGGCCGTTGACACCGGGGCGGAAACGCGGATCCCAGGTGTGCTCGGTCATACCACACCTCCCACCACGAAGAAGACGGACAACCGGCGCAGAGTGATGGTGTCATCGTGAACAAATCACAGGCCAGCGTGCTCGCAGTGTGGGCGCGGAGTCACCAACCGGTGGGCACGCAGCACCGCCGGCAGTCCCCGGACCAGCGCGGACAGCACCGCTCGATCCGCCCACGGCAGCCTCGGACGGCCCACCTGACGACGCAACATGGCTACCTCGTGCCGCAGCACAAGGATCTCCATGGTCATCGACACGTCGCTACGAGCCAGAAGCGTCCGCCAGCCCACAATCCGACAAAGATCATAGAGAAGAGACGGAGCGCCACGAGCCTCAAGGATGCCCGACACCGACCAGTGCTTCCGCCCGGAAGCCGGGACAAACCAGCAGCTCACAACGCAAACAGAGTATTGACACCCTTCACGTCTCAGGGCTGCTGGTGACCCGGTGAGCTCCGGTAGAGGTCAGCGACGTGCCCGGCCAGGGCGGTGAAGAAGCCGGCGAAGCCCAGGACGGCCAGCACCGCACCGACGATCACGTCGTCCCTGGTGGCAGCCGTCCACGGCTCGCGCATCTGCTGCTGCCCGGTGATGAAGGGCGCGGCGACCAGCCCGACGCCGGCCAGGAAGATGAGCGCCAAGCCGACCATGCCGAGCTTCCTCACGCCCGCACCTCCCCTCGGTCGGCCTGGTCGGCGGCCAGCGCGGCGACCAAGGGCTTGAGCAGGGCGTGGAGCTCCTCGGCCGAGGGCACAGCCGGCGGCTCGGGAGCGAGGGCCGGGCGGCGCTGGGCCAGCACCCCGTCCGCGCGCAGCCGGGCGCGCCAGGCGGTGGCCCAGGCCATCGCCGTGACCATGGCGATCAGGCAGACGCCCGCTCCGGTCGCGAGGTCGATCGTACGCTGATCGCCCTCGTGGCCCAGCGCGAAGGGGGCCAGCAATAACCACCCTCCGGCGACCAGGGCGGCGGCCGAGGCGACGAGTCCGGCAAGGTAACGGATCATGAATTTCCCTTCGACTGGATGGCGGCCAGCAGCAGCCGCCCGGCCAGCGGCCGCAGCACCTGACGCGCGGCGCTCCTCGCCCGCGCGGCCTGGTCCCCCGTCTGTTCCGCCGGGACCAGCGCGGAGGCGGCGGTGACGAGCCGGGGCGAGGCGTCGCGCTCGATGCGCTCGGCAAGCCAGGTGAGCGCCACCCCAGCCAACGCCAGGACGAGCGGCGGCAGCGGCGGTTCGGCGGCGCCGCGCAGCCGGACCTCGCGAAGCACGAGCGCGAGCAGCAGGCTGGCCACGGCGAACGGCACGGCCCACAGGTAGACCGCCTGCACGGCGTCGGTGAACGCCTCCAGCAACCGATGCAACTCCGCGCGCGGGATCCGCTCCAGCACCGCGGGATCCGTAGGCACGGTGCGCACCCCCGCGCCCTCCAGCGAGCGCGCCTGCACGGTGCCGAACAGCGCGGTGCCCATCGCCCCGCCCAGCGTGCGGAAGAACGCGATCGCGCTGGAGGCGACGCCGATGTCGCCCGGCCGTACGGCGTTCTGGGTGGCGATCATGGGGATCTGGATGAACAGGCCCATTCCCAGCCCGACCACCACTGTGAAGGCCAGGAGAACCGGCATGGAGGTGTCGGCCTCGACCCGGCTCAGCAGCCAGAGCCCGACCGCCAGCACCACGGCGCCCGCGATCGGATAAACCTTGTAGCGTCCGGTGCGGGATACGAGCTGGCCCGAGAGGGCGGAGGAGACGATGATGCCGATGGTGAGAGGGACCAGCGCGAGGCCGGATTCCGTGGCGCTCTGGCCCTTGACGATCTGCAGGTAGCCCGGCAGGTAGACGACGGCGCCGAACATCGCCACGCCGCTCAGCAAGGCCAGACAGGAGGAGACGGCGACCACTGGGTCGGCCATCAGCCGTGGCGGCAGGATCGGCTCCGACGCCCCGCGCTCCCAGGCCACGAACGCGGCGGTCAGCACCAGACCGGCCACCGCGAGGCCCGCGATCTGCGGCGAGTTCCAGTCGTAGGTCTGACCCCCCCATACGGTTACGAGGAGCACGCAGCAGACCGCCGCGACCAGCAGCGCCGCGCCGAGGTAGTCGATGCGGTGCTGTAGCCGCCGGACTGGCACGCGCAGCGCGATGACGATGACCGCCATGGCGACCACACCCAACGGCAGGTTGATCCAGAAGATCCAGCGCCAACTCGCATGGTCGGTGAAGAATCCGCCCACCAACGGCCCGGCGACGCTGGCCAGGCCGAAGACGCCGCCGAACATGCCCTGGTAGCGGCCGATCTCCCGGGGCGGCACCACGTCCGCGATCACCGCCATGGCAAGCGCCATCAGCCCGCCACCGCCCAGGCCCTGCACCCCGCGAAAGGCGATCAGCTGGGCCATGTCCTGCGCGACGCCGCAGAGCACCGAGCCAATCAGGAAGATGATCACCGCGCTCTGGAAGACCCGCTTGCGGCCATAGAGGTCGGAGAGCTTGCCGTACAGCGGGGTGCCCGCCGTCGAGGCCAGCAAGTAGGCGGTGACCACCCAGGAGAGGTGATCGATGCCGCCCAGTTCGCCGACGATCCGCGGCAGCGCGGTGGCCACGATCATCTGGTCCAACGCCGCGAGCAGCATGGCGAGCACCAGGCCCGTCATCACCAGACGGACCTGCCCCTTGGTCAAGCTCACCGAACTCCTCCCCTTGCGGATACGTACGGTGACGACGACCTTACGAAGAGATGCGGCGCGATGTATGGAGAACTCACATATTGATGCTCCGATCAAGGCGGGGTCCATGCCCGGCTTGGACTCGACGCATGGGAGGGCGGGCGCAGCGCAGGCGCGACATGGACCGACAGCGCATGCAGCCGTGGGAACACGTGGTGGACGGCGGTCAAGGACAGCGTGCTGACCGACCTGGGCCTACCGGAAGACCTCACGGAACTGCTGGCCGAGCGGCTCGATCGCGCCTACCGGGTGGTGCGCGCCGGACTGGCCGCCAACACCGCCGTCACCATCGACGACGACGGCAAGATCCACGTGGCCAGCGTTAAGGCCATCGAGGAACCGCCCTCCCTGATCGACCTGCGTAAGCGGGTCGAGGCGATGATGCCGCAGGTGGACATCTCCGAGGCGATCGTGGAGGTGCTGGGCTGGTGCCCGAAGTTCATGGAGGCTTTCACCTCGATCGCCGGCACCGGCCCCCCACCTGATGGCCGAGTGCGAGGACCGGCAACCCGCCGCAGCGAACGACGCTTCCGCGCCGCCGGTTCTCCTGCTCGCCCGGGCCGACCACAGCCAGATCTTGGACGCTGCCTACCGGAAGGTCGGTGGGCGCTTGGCGGCCAACACCGAGGTCCGTATCGATGACCCATCGACTTCGCCGTCGTGCCGAAATCACCTGGCCTGTCCGGAGTTCCCGCGGAGTGGTTCACCGAGCTCAGCATCACCGGATCATGACCGCCGAAAGTTTGGGAAAGCCTTGGACCTTCTACGTCACGGTCCGGACATAGCATCGACAGGTAAACTCGAAGATTTTTCTATTGATCGAATGCATTCATGTCTGCCCGTACTGTGGGCTTCGAGCAAGCCCGGTCACCGAAGGCCGTCGGTCGGTGGCCTCGGCGTCGGCCAGCAGAGCGGCGGCCATTGCCTCGAGCTCGGCGATCTCCGCCTCGATCCGTTCCTCCTTGCCGATGAGCCGGCCGTAGCTCATCGCCTTGTGCTTGGAGGCGTTGGCCTCGAGCTTGGTGCCGTCCAGGGCGACGCGGCCCATCTTGACCATGCCGAGCTGCTGCGCGAGGTGCAGCGACTGGGTGAACAGATCTGCGAGGGCGTCCAGATGGCGGCGGCGGAAGCGCGAGATGGAGCGGTAGTCCGGGGCTTGGTCGGCGGCCAGGAACCGGAACGCGACATCGTCCACGCAACGACGCTCGATCGCCCGGGAGGAGCGCACCCCAGTGGTGTAGCCGTAGATCAGCAGGCGCACCATCAGCCGCGGGTCGTACGGCGGGAAGCCGCGCTTCTCGGTGTAGTCGGCCAGGATCGATCCCAGGTCCAGCACGTCGTCGACCAGGTCGGCGACAAACCGGGCCAGGTGGCCCTCGGCCAGCCAGTCATCCAGCGACGGCGGCAGCAGCAGGACCTGCTGCGGGTCGAACACCCGGAACCGCTTGCCCACCCCCGCCGCATGCTCCCGCGACTGCTTCTTCTCGACCGGTTCGACCTTGAACAGCCCATCCTCTCCATGCATACCGTGATCATCCCGCATGAATGATCAGGAAACATGGGGCGGTCGGTGATGACAAGGGCCTCGGAAACGCCGGGAGGGGGCAGGAGCTCCCAGTCGACGAGATCGCCGCAGCATGCCAGCATCGTCCCCCTATGAACAGAACCGATTACCCCACATCCTGGGACGAACGCACGATGCTCCTGACCTTCCTCGACTACACCCGCGCGACAGCTCGGGCGAAGTGCGAGGGGGTCTGCGAAGACGATGCCCGAAGCGCCCCACTTCCCGGATCGCCGCTAACCACGATCTCGGGCCTGATCAGCCACCTGCGCTGGGTGGAGTACTACTGGATCGAGGTCATGCTGCTGGACGGTGAGGACGAAGGCCCGTGGACGGAGGAAGATCCAGACCGGGAGATGCGCATCGCCCTTGACATCCCCATCGCCACCCTGCTCGAGGAGTACGAAGCCCAAGCCGAGAAGAATCGGCAGCTCATCGCAGACATCGAGCTGGACACGCCCTCGAAGAGAGAAGGGAAGAGCGGGACAGTCACCCTCCGCTGGATCCTGCACCACCTCATCGAGGAGACGGCCCGGCATAACGGTCACCTCGACATTCTGCGCGAACTGGCCGACGGCACCACCGGCAGCTGACCGCCTCACTCCCTACAGACGCGGGTCCGGCACCGATCGTCCGCGCAGCCAGTCGGTTCCTATGGCTGCACAGAGCCACAGTGCCTCTCTTTACTGACCCACGCTCCTAGGGCTAGAGGCTTCCAAGGAGCCTGGCGGAGATCGGGAGGGGGCGGTCAAACAGCGGGGCCGGTGCCTAGCGCGCCATCGAGCTTCCGTGGCGCCTCAAACGTGGCTTCGTCCGTGGCCTCGGTGTAGACCTCCACCATGACCTTTGATGTTGCTGTGCCGGAGGTCGTGGCCCACTTGCCGGAGGAATACAGCGAGGGTCTGCGTGACGTTCTGCGTGACAACCGGCAAGGACCATCACGAACTTTGACGTACGTTCCCATACGATCAACGCAGGTCACAGGGCCCCGTCGCACTATACGAACTGGCGTCCGAGTTGCCTGATAAGGAAGAGATCCCAGGTTCAAGTCCTGGTAGCCCCACAGAGTTTCACCTGTTCAGAGGCTAGATCCCAAGATTGTGGATCTGGCCTCTTGATTGTTTGACCGTCATTTGACCGTGATCCCGGACCTCGTGACCGGGCAGGGGCGTGTTCAAGTAAGTTCCCCAGGGTCTTGGGGGATGTTGAGCGGGCAGTCCGTACAGCCGCCGCTGCGGGAGCCTTCAAACCGGATGAGGCACCATGCCCTATGACGTCGTCCTGCCGCGCGAAATCTGATCTGCTGCGTCGGGACGCCGACCGCGCGGATGGCGCTGACCTGGCGGGCCCACCTGCTCAGCGACGAACTCGAACACCCGCCAGCGGAATGAGCCGACCCAGAACCGTGATCCGGCGTCGATCGCGCCGCAATCTCGTCGATCGACGCATCGGGTGACCTCAGCGATCGCAAAAAGGTCGGGAGAGCACGAGATCGGCGTCCACTCGGCGCAACCCGTCGAAACCCCAGGTGTTGACGCCCTCCAGGTCGACCTCGTTGTAGATGCGAACTGCAAGGTCGCGCAGCGAGCGGGCGAGCCGGGCGTACTCGAGGTGGGTGAGGTCGAGTCGCTCCGCGCCGTAGGCGCGCAGGAAGCGCACAGGGTCGGGCCCGCACAAGGCGGCGAAAACATCGTGCTCGCGCGGCGCCAGCATCGCGTGACCCCAGTCGAGCAGCGTCGCGATGCGACCGTCGCGGTCAACGAGGACGTTGTGAGGGAACAGATCGTGGTGGCACACGACGTGGGGCACGTCGATCGCGCGTGCCCGTTCGATCACCGCTTCGAGCCGGTCAACGTTGGCCATGACCTCGTCGCGGCGGTCGACAATCCAAGGGTGGTCGTGCCGGTCGCGCAGCACCTCGATGCACCACTCGTCCATATCGGTGCGGGGCAGGACGAGGTCGGTGATCTCGTGCACGGCGCGCATCGCCCGCGCGATCGCGTCAGCGTCGTTCCACGTTCCCTGGCGGCCGTCGACGAACGGGAACAGCGCGTAGCGCCGGCCATGGTGCTCGGAGGTGTACGAGCCGTCAAGTGATCGCTCCGCCGCGGGAACGGGGATGCCCCGAGCTGCCAACTCAGCGGTCAGCGCCAGACCGGCGTCGCTGTCGGGCTGCTGACGCCAAAGTTTCACGAACCAGCGCCCGTCGGTGAACGCATCCGCTTCGAACCCGCCCGGATGCGGCCGCAGCTCGCCCACCTCGACACCGAAGGCGTCGCGGACCTGAGTCGTCGTCGGCGGTCGTACTTCGCTCCACATCGACCCAGGACGCTACCGCTGCCGAGGGCAGCCGGTCGACGTCTTTTTGCGAGCACCGGCTCGACGTGGCCGACCCGCCGGTGTTGAACGCCCGGCCCGCCGCGCGCAGCCCCGCCAGGTACGCGCAGACGTCATGATCTATGACAACCCACAGGCGTTCGTGCTCTGCCACTACAAACGCGCTCAGGCGCTCTGCCACCGCGACGGCGTGAAAGAAACCCCCAGCCTTGACCATTGCGTTCCCGGCTGCGGGAACATCGTCCGCACCGACCGGCACGCCGCCGGCCTGCGCGACCGCGCCGACGTTCTCGACGCCTGTTTCGCGGTGAGGGCGGCAACCGCAACGTCCTTGACTGGGAGCTGGTGGAGAAGATGTGGCCCGACCTCATGCGGGTGGCGATCTCCATCCGCGAGGGCAGGCTCAACTCTGTCACCCTGCTGCGCCGGCTCGGCTCCCACTCGCGCAAGAACGAGATCTACCGGGCGTTCCGGGAGGTCGGCCGCAGCGTGCGCACCGCCGCGCTGCTGCGATTCCTCGCCGACCCCGCGCTGCGGCGGCGCATCACCGCGGTCACCAACAAGGTCGAGGGGTTCAACGGGTTCTCCGGCTGGCTGCGCTTCGGCAACCACGGCGTCATCGCCGACAACGACCCGGCCGAAGAAGATGATCAAATTCAATTCTTTGCTGGCCAATTGCGTGATCTTCCATACTGCGCTGGACATGATGGCGGTGATGCGCCAGCTGCTGGTCGAAGGCTAGGAGATCAGCGCCGAGGACGTCGCGCAGCTCTCGCCCTACCTGACCGCGCACATCAGCCGGTTCGGCCTGTACGCCACCGACGTGCTGCGGCTGCGCCCCGACGACTTCGACCCCGACCTGCCCGAGATCGACTTCACCACCCTGGCCGAGGCGGCGTAGTACTCCACCTTGCTTCCACTTTGCTCACGCGAGTCCCCGGTCCGCCTGAGGCGGCCCTGGAGTCCCGTACCCACCATGAACTAGGTCGTGTCGATCACCAGCCCACCGGGAGTACGGGGTACCGGAGGCTGGGCGTGGCCTGGGCAGGCTGGATGGACTCGTCACTGGTATGGCGCGGCTGGCGAGGCGGACGGTGCCGGTGTTGACGGCAACCCACGAAGCGGTGTCCAACGCGGCCGTCCTCCTGATCGGTGTGGGGGTGGTGTTCGTGGGATCACGACTTCTGGCTCTTCGCTGGCAATCGGGCGTGTTGGTCAGGGACGGATGCTGCCAGGCGAACGTAGGACGGGCGGAGCGGTTCGAAGGGTCCGGTGGTGGGGTGGTCAGCCGGTGTCCTGGACAGTCACGATCCGGCCGAGTCCGCGGGTGAGCATTTGGGTAGCCAGGGCCGGAACCGCGGCGGGCGCGGGGATCGCGCCTGCCGCGGTCCAGACCGATGCGTCTCGTGTGGGATCAGCTGGTGGTGCGGGCTGCCGCTGTGATGAGGGCGGTGGTGGTGTCGGGTCGGGAGATCATGACCACGTGTGAGGCTTCCCTGACTTCGCTGGTGTGCGCGCCGGCGCGCTTGGCCATGAACCGCTGGGCTGCGGCTGGGATGGCCTGGTCGGCGCCGGCGACCAGGTACCAGGAGGGGATCGTCTTCCAGGCGGGCGCTCCGCTCGGGGAGGCGAGCGCGGCCAGGGCGGCCGGGCGCTGGGTGGCGGCCATCAGCGCGGTGTCGCGGGCGGGCAGGTCGGCGGCGAAGGCGGCGCGGAACTTGGCCGGATCGACGTAGGCGTCGGTGCCGGTGCCGCCGCCGGGCAGCGGGTACTGGCGGGTGATCAGGCTGGTGGGCAGCTGGCTGCCGGGGAACTTGCCGGTCAGGTCGAGCGCTGACTCGGCCTCCTCGGGTGCGAATGCGGCGATGAAGACCAGCGCCTTGACGTTGGGGTGGCCGGTGGCGGCGTTGGAGATGACCGCTCCGCCGTAGGAGTGGCCGACCAGGATGACCGGTCCGTCGATGGTGGAGACGATGCTCGACAGGTAGGCCGAATCGCCTGCCAGGTCGCGTAGGGGGTTGGCGGGGGCGATCACCGGGTAGCCGGCCCCTTGGAGCCGGGCGACGACCTTGTTCCAGCTCGAGGCGTCGGCGAACGCGCCGTGGACCAGCACCACGGTGGGTTTGGCCGTATGCCGGCTCGCCGCGGTGGCGGCGGCGGCCGACGAGGAGAGAGCCGTGACCAGGATGGCCAGCATGGCCAGGACGGCCAGCGTCACGGGCAGCAGGATTCGGATTCCCGGCCGGGAGAGCGGAGAGGTCTGTGGGGACGCGTGCGCGGACATGGCGGATCTCCTTGGTAGGGGTGAAGGTGTCAAGCGAGGCGCTGAGGCAGCGGGAGGCTTAAGCCGTCGTCCGCCCGTCGGACAGGGCAGGGCCGGGGCGCGGGGTGGCGTGGTGGGAGCGGTGCGCTCAGGCCACCGGCGGAGGACCCGCCACGCGCAGGCGGTACGCCTCGGCCGAGGCGAGGATGGCTTCGATGTCGAAGGAGGCCGGCGCGTCGTTCAGGTCGGAGATGGGTGAGCTGTTGGCGGCGAACCAGTCCTCGATGCCGGCGGGGCCGAAGGCGGCGACCATGCGGGCGTTCGGTGAGCGGACCAGGTAGCTGTGCGGGACGCCGCGGGGGCCGTGCGCGACGGCACCGGCGTGCAGGTCGTAGCGGTCGTCCCCGACGAAGAAGGTGATCTCACCATCGAGCACGATCCAGATCTCGTCCTCTGCTTCGTGAATGTGCAGGGGTGGCGCGTGGCCCTTGGGGTCGGTGAACTCCATCACGCTCAGGGTGCCGCCGGTCGCCGTGCCGGGCACCAGGATCTGGACCCGGCCGCCGAGGAACCAGAAGGGGTTCTGCGTGTCGCCGGTATGGGGTGGACGTTCCTTGTTCATGTGGGTGCTCCTGTTTCGGCGTCGGGTCAGTTCTTCTTGAGGAAGCGCAGGAGTGTGCGGGTGAGCTGTTCGGGCTGTTCCTCGAAGATCCAGTGACCGGAGTCCTCGATGACGATCCCGGTCACATGGCTGGCGTATCGGCGGACCTGGGTGGGGACGAAGTCACCGAGGCTGCCGCGGGCGCCGATGGCGAGCACGGGCATGGTGAGCTTCTTCGCCCTGTATGCGCGGTTGTCGGCGACGTCCTTGGGGAAGGCGCGGAACCATTCGAAACTCGCCCGCAGGTGAGCGTCATCGCGCAGGTAGCGGGCGTACTCGCGGACCTGTTTGTCGCTGACACCGTTCTTCTTGACTTCGAGGGAGTCGATGAAGCGTTCCACCCACTGCTCTTCCCTGCCGTTCACCATGCGCTCGGGCAGGCCGTTGGTGAGGCTGAAGTAGCCGAAGTTCCAAAAGCCCGGTCCCTTCGCGGTGAGGGAGGGGAAGGTGTAGAGGGTCTTGTCGGGGATGGGGGCCTCGCTGAGGACCAGCTTGGTGACGTCGCCGGGGTGGGCGGCGGCGTAGGCGTAGGCGACCATCGTGCCGATGTCATGCCCCACGAGCCTGATGTCCCGCTTGAGGCCGAGCGTGGTCAGCAACCCGCGCAGGTCAGCGGCGAGGGTCTTCTTGTCGTAGCCACTGGCGGGTGCGTCGCTCTTACCTGCTCCGCGTAGATCCGGCGCGATGACCGTGTAGTGCTTGGCGAGTTCGGGCAGGATTTCGCGCCAGGTGTACCAGGTTTGCGGGTATCCGTGCAGCAGGACCAGCGTCGGCCCGTGTCCACCGCGCACGTAGTTGATCGCGACGTTGCCGACCCGGACTCTCTTCTCGCGGAAACCTGCCGGAATGCGCGGCTCATGGCCGGTCTTCGACGGCGTCTTGGAGGCGATGGCTGTGATGGGCGCCGGTGTGGCCTGGGCGGAGGCGGCAGGGGCGAGGTAGGTGAGCATGCCGATCATCGCGATCGGGATGACGACGCCGGGGCGTCGCAGGCGGTTGGCCGGGAGCCCCGGCATCGCTGCGTTCATGGCGCAAACCGTAGAAACCGGCTCGCTTGCCGGGCGAGCGTCACCTGACTGCGTCACCGAGCGCTACGTGACTGCAGGCCGGGTTCCGCACGCTCAACGCTCTGCGCGGAACCCATGCCGTCCAGGCGGCGATCGACCAGGCCGGAGGCTGCTAGTGGCGGGCGCGCGGCACTGACAACAGGAGACCGATGGCTTAAGGTTGCTGCCGCCGATCTTCGCCGTAAGCTTTGGGTGATCTCCACCAGATCGCGGAGAAGGAGCACTCGATTACCACACCCAGCTTCGCGGAGGTGCTGCGTCGCCATCGGCACGCGGCACGTCTGACGCTGGAGCAGCTCGCCGAGGCCTCGGGGGTCAGCGCCCGGACGCTGTCGGACATGGAACGCGGCCGCAGCAAGGGCCCCCAGCATCGGACCGTCACCGCGCTGGCCGACGCCCTGGGCCTGGCCGATGCAGACCGTAAACAGCTCGTCGAGCTGGCGCGAGAGGGCCGCCTGCGCGATCACTGGGCCCGCCCGACCGGGCTGTGCGAGCTGCCGCGCTCGGTCGACGACTTCACCGGTCGAGTCGCGGGACTGGCCTGGACCCGCGAGCTCTTACGCGCTGGGGACGCGCCGGGTGCCGCGGGTGTGGGGCTCATCACCGGTTCTGCCGGGCTGGGCAAGACCACGTTGGCCATCCACGCCGCCCACGCCCTGCGGCCGGACTTCCCCGACGGGGTGTTCTTCCTCGACCTGTTCGGTATGTCTCCGCGGCCCCTGCCCGTCGACGACGCCTTGGGCATGCTGCTTCGCGCACTCGGCATCGCGGATCAGCAGATCCCGGGCGACGTCACCGAGCGTGCGTCCTTGTACCGGTCCCTGTTGCGCGACCGGCGCGTGCTGATCGTGCTCGACAATGCCGCCTTCGAGGAGCAGGTCCGGCCGCTGCTGCCGGGCGGCGGCGCGGGAAAGGCCCTGGTGAGCAGTCGCCGCCTGCTGGCCGGTCTGGAAGGCGTGCGCAGACTCGCCCTCGGGCCCTTGCCCCTGCTGGAAGCCACCGAGCTGCTGACCGGAATCCTGAAAGACCGCGGCGCCCCGGACGAAGGATCGGCCGTCGGGCAGCTCGCGCAGCTGTGCGGCGGTCTGCCCCTCGCGCTCAGGATCGCCGGAAATCGGCTGGTCAGCCGGCCCAGCTGGAACGCCGCCGACCTCGCCGCCCGGCTGACGAACGAGGAGCGCCGCCTGGACCAGCTCAGCGCCGGCGATCTCAAGATCGCCACCGCGTTCGGGTTGTCCTACGAGCAGCTGGCCACCTCGACGCGACGGCTCTTCCGCCGGCTCGCCCTGGTGCCGGGCCGCAACTTCGACGCCGCTCTGGCCGCCGTGGTGGGCGGCACGTCGATCGAGGAGGCATGGAACGCCCTCGATGAACTCGTCGACCTCGGTCTGCTGCAGGACAGAACGTCGGAACGCTACCGCTTCCACGACCTGGTCCGGCTGTTCGCCCGCGATCGGCTTCAGCAGGAGGAGCCTGCGGCCGAGCGCGACGCGCTCACCGTGACGATGACGTCATGGCTGCTACGGATGGCCACGACCGCCGGGCGGTGGTTCGAGCCCGGGTACGGCGATCCTGGCCAAGCTGACCCCGATGCCGCTGAGCTGTCCTCCGCGGAGAAGGCCGACCACTGGCTACGCGTGAATGCGGACAACTGGCTGGGCGCGTTACGCCACGGGGCGAGCATCGGCCGGTTCACCGCCGTCCTCGACTGCGCCGAGTCGATGGACTGGTTCTCCGATCGGTGGATGCACGCGCCGCACTGGTACGAGGTCTTCACCCTCGGTGCCGAGGCCGCCGCCGCCCTGGGCGATCCGGCCCGGCAGGCCGCGCAGCTGAACATGCTGGCCTGGGTCCATCTGCTGCCGCGAGAAGACCCGGAGACCACACTGCGCTACACGGCCCAGGCGATAGACCTGGCAACCCGCAGTGGTGCCACGACGCAGATCGCCTTGGCCCACCACCATGCGGGGGGTGCGCTTCGACGGCTCGGGCGGCTCGATGAGGCCATTGCGGCGGAAACCCAGGCGGCGCAGATCCACCTGGCCAACGGCGACATCGATCGGTACTGCCACTCTCTCGGCGCCCTCGGCACCTGCCTTCGCGATGCCGGACACCACACCAAGGCACTGGAGCAGTACCTCGACTTGTTGGCTCTGCTGAACGACGACCGCTCGGGGATGACGCCGAGCGTCGCGGCGATCATCCGGCCGATCGCGCTGGCCCGCGTCGGCGAATGTCTGGGACTGCTCGGCCACCGGGCTGAGGCGATCATCAAGCTCACCGAGGCGATCAGCCTCATGGAGCAGGTCCAGTTGCCCGTCCCGCAGGCCCACTCCCTGGAGACACTGGCGGTCTTGCTGGCCGAGGAGGACCGGACCGGCGAGAGCTGCCACGCCTATGCGCGGGCAGCCGAGGTGTACGAGGCCATCGGCGACGCCGACGCGAGCAGCCGCTGCCGCGACCTGGCGAACGCTGCGCCCTGACAGTTTCCGCGCTACTTCTGCGTCCTGTTCTGCGTGGCCGGGCCGCGTGCGCGCGACTTGGATGGAGAGCACCAGGACAGGCGCCGGGCCTGTCCGTCCAGCTCAGGAGCGACCATGACCCCAGTCAGGAACATCGTGCTCGTGCACGGTGGCTTCGTGGACGGATCCGGCTGGCAGGGCGTCTACGACGAGCTGACCAGGGACGGGCTCCGCGTCTACATCGTGCAGAACCCTACGCTGTCGCTGGCGGATGACGCCGCGGTGACCCGCCGGGTTCTGGACGGCCTCGACGGCCCGGCCGTCCTGGTCGGCCACTCCTACGGCGGGGTCGTCATCAGCGAGGCCGGCATCCACCCCAACGTCGCGTCGCTGGTGTACATCGCCGCGTTCGCCCCTGACAAGGGCGAATCGGTCAACACCCTCACCGCCGACCCGCCTCCGGGCGCGCCGGCGCCGCCCATCCTCCCTCCCAGGGAGGGCTTCCTCTTCCTTGACCGCGACAGGTTCGCCGCCTCGTTCGCTGCCGACCTGCCCGACCAGGTGGCCGCGTTCATGGCAGACTCCCAAGTCCCGTGGGGCGTGGACGCCCTCGGCGGGTCGGTCACCGAACCGGCCTGGCGGCACAAGCCAAGCTGGTACCTCGTCGCGACCGAGGACCGGATGATCCCACCGTCGGCTCAGCGCATGATGGCCGAGCGCGCCGGAGCGATGGTCGTCGAGGTTATCGGCAGCCACGCCGTCTACGTCTCCCAGCACGCCGCGGTCGCCGACCTCATCCGCGAGGCCGCCGCCTGACGACGTCCGCCCTCGCGGGGATCGGATACCCGACGGATCTGCGCCGCCTGCGTCGTTCGGCACCCGTGCCTGGAGTGGGCGCTGGCCACCGGTGAAGCGGACGGCATGTGGGGCGGTGTCACCTCCAAAGAGCGCCGCCGCCTGCGAGCCGCCCAGAACACGCGCACCCGCAGAACTGAGCGCATCAGTGAAAGGCCGGAATCCTCATGACTCGCGTTCCCGACGAAGGCATGGTGCTCGTCCCCGGCGGCTCCCTCATCACCGCCACCCCCGAAGAAGGCGCGACATCCGACCACAGGAACGCCACACCCTCAGATTCCGCCACAGCGCAAGACCGGCCTGGTCAGAAGCGATCTGTCAACAGACGTGACAGTAACCACGGCTCACCGGTCCGCTCCTACCCGGAGGCCACGTTCGCTGGACGGGACCCCGAGAGCAAGCGATCCTGGCTTCATATGCCAGAAAACCAGCCAGTAAGAGCACTTTTCGGGCGGGAGTCCGAACAGCGGCGTCTCGGCGAGTGCGTGGACGGCGTCCGCATGCGCGGCGGGGCGATGCTGGTGCGCGGCGAGGCGGGGATCGGGAAGTCGGCCCTGTTGCTGGACACGGCGGAGATCGCGGCCGCGGGGGGCATGCGGATCCTGCGGACGGCCGGCGTGGAATCAGAGACGCACATGCCCTTCGCCGGTCTGCATCAGGTGCTGCTTCCGCTTCGTACCGAGATCGGGGAACTGCCCGCCCCGCAGCGCGCCGCGCTGGGAGCGGCGTTCGGGCTGACCGACGCCCGGGTACCGGACCCGTTCCTCATCGCCCTGGCGGCGCTGAACCTGCTGGGCGAGGCCGCCGCCCGCTCGCCCGTCCTGCTCCTTGTCGAGGACGCCCACTGGCTGGACCGCGCCAGCGCCGACGTGCTCGCGTTCGTCGCGCGGCGGCTGGAGTCCGAACCGATCGTGCTGCTGGCCGCGATACGCGACGGCTTCCAGAGCCCCCTTGACGGGGCAGGGCTGCAGGAGTTGCTCCTCGATCGGCTCGATGACTCCGCCGCGACCGCCTTGCTGGACGCCTACAGCCCCACCTTGACACGGGCGGTGCGCGCACGGTTGCTGCGGGAGGCGGCGGGAAACCCGTTGGCCCTCGTCGAGCTGCCGATCGCCGCGGAAACGCAGGACGGAAAGGGACCCCTGCCGCCGGGGTGGCTCCCGCTGACCACGCGTCTGGAACAGACCTTCACCGCTCGCATGTCGGGGTTGCCGTCGACCACTCGGACCATGCTGCTGGTGGCCGCGCTCAACGACAGCACCGCCCTTTCTGAGACCCTCGACGCCACCGCGCTGATCACCGGCGTACCCGTCACGGCAGACGATCTGGCGCCCGCGGCCACCGTACGGCTGGTCGACGTGCACGAAGCCGGAGTGTCGTTCCGGCACCCGCTCATGCGCTCGGCGATCTATCAGGGGGCGAGCATCTCCCAGCGGCACGCGGTGCACGCCGGATTGGCCGACGTCCTCACCGGCCGGCCGGACCGTCGCCTCTGGCACCGCGCGGCATCCACTCCCAGGCCGGATGAGAGCATCGCCGCCGAGCTGGAGACCGCGGCCAAAAGCGCGCGACGCCGGGGCGACCTGTTGTCGGCCGTCGCGGCGCTGGAGCACGCGGTCAGGCTCAGCGAGAATCACGCTCACCGATGTGAACGGCTGGTGCGGGCCGCCGAATACGCCGCTGAGATGGGACGGCGCGACATCGTCGTGCGACTGCTGGGCGAAGGCGAGCGGCTGCGGCTGTCGGCCCAGCAGCGGGCCCGTATCGTGTGGATCCGCGAGAGCTTCGAAGACGGCATCCGCGACGACAGCGCGGCAGCGCACTCACTGGCCGACCTCGCCGAGAACATGGCGGCACAGGGGGACGTCGATCTCGCGCTGAAACTCCTGTCCAGCGCGTCCTTGCGATGTTTCTGGGCCCATGCCGACGACCGATCGCGGCAACACGTCGTCGCCGTGGCCGAGAGCCTGCCCGTCGACGACCTGGACGGGCGACTGCTGACGGTCTTGGCGTTCGCGGCTCCGATCGAACGTGGCAAGGTCGTGATCGAGCGATTACGCCAGCTGGCCGCCCACCCGACCGGCGGCCGGCTGGCGGCCCGCCTGCTAGGCAGCTCGGCATTGATGGTAGGGGCCTTCGATCTGTCGGAGGAATTCTGCGCCGCGTCGCTGCCGCCTCTGCGCGCGCAGGGGCGGCTCAGCCACCTGGCCCGAGACCTCGGGGCACAAGCTTGGAGCGCGGCCCGGCTGGCCGACCTCAGCGTGGCCATCCCCGCGGCCGAGGAGGCCGCCCGTCTGGCGCACGAGACATCCCAGCCGCTGATGCACGCCATCGCTCAGGCCTCAGGCGCGGTGCTCGCCGCGCTACGCGGCGAGCAGGATCGCGTGGAGAGCCTCGCGGCGGCGGCCGAGCAAGTGGCCCTGCCCATCGGAGCCCGCCCCGTGCTGGCCACAGTGCAGCTCGCGCGCGGGCTCGCCGCGCTGGGCGAAGGACGTTACGCCGACGCCTTCGACCACCTGCGACGCATGCACGACCCCGCCGATCCGGCCTTCCACCTGGCGCTACGCTGCTTTTCCCTGGCCGAACTCGCCGATGCCGCGGCGCACAGCGGTCAAGGCCATGCGGTCGCCGGCATCATCGAGGAACTGGAGACGGTGGCGCTCACCACACCGTCGCCGTCCTTGCACGCCGACCTGCGCTACGCCCGGGCCGTCCTGGCCGATGAGGCCGCGGCAGAGCCCTTCTTCGACGCCGCGCTCGGGGCCGACCTGCGGCGATGGCCCTTCGTACGGGCCCGGACGCAGCTGGCGTACGGTGAATGGCTGCGGCGCCAGCGGCGCACGGCCGAGTCGCGGGCGCCTTTGCGCATGGCTCGCGAGACGTTCGACGCCTTGGGGGTCATCCCCTGGAGCGAGCGAGCGCGCCAGGAGTTGCGGGCCTCCGGCGAGAGCAGCCGCAGTCGCACCAGTGAAGCGCGCGACGTGCTGACCGCGCAGGAACTCCAGATCGCCCAGATGGCGGCCGACGGCCTGACGAACCGGGAGATCGGAGAGAAGCTCTACCTGTCTCATCGAACCGTCAGCTCCCACCTCTACAGGATCTTCCCCAAGCTGGGGATCACCTCGCGATCGGCTTTGAGCACAGCCCTGCGCGTATCGGCCTGACCTCATCGCTTGGCTCGGGTGACGCTCGGTGACGCAGTCATGTGACGCTCGCGAGGTGCGCATGGGGCTTCCTACGGTGAGGCCATGACAGCAGTGAGATCCTTCAAGAACGGCAGCACGCCGACCGTCGTCCTGGTCCACGGCGCCTTCGCAGACGCGTCGAGCTGGGCGGGCGTGATCGCCGAACTCCAGGCTTCCGGGATCCCCGTGACCGCGGTGGCCAACCCGCTGCGCGGACTGGCCACTGACGCCGCCTACCTCGCCAGCGTCGTCGCCGCGATCGACGGCCCGGTCCTGCTGGTGGGTCACTCCTACGGCGGTGCGGTCATCACCTGGGCCGGAGCCCAGCCGGGCAACGTGGTCGGGCTGGTCTACGTGACCGCTTTCGCCCTGGACGCAGGGGAGAGCGTGCTGGACGTCACGGGCCGCTTCCCCGACAGCCTGCTGGGCCCGGCGCTGCGGCCGGCGGTCTACCGCACCGGCGATGGGCAGGAGGCCGTCGAGCTGTTCCTCAAAAACGACCAGTTCCCCGCGGTGTTTGCCGCCGACCTGCCCGAGCGCCTCACCTCGGTGGCGGCCGCCGCCCAACGCCGCATCGCGCCTGTGGCCTTCGAGGACAGCTTTCCCGCCGCGAGCTGGAAGACCCTGCCGTCCTGGTACGTCGTGGCGACCGCCGACCAGGCGATCCATCCCGACGCCCAGCGTTTCATGGCCAAGCGCGCCGGGGCCGACACCATCGAGGTCGACGCCTCACACGCGATCGCGCTGTCGCAACCGGCAGCCGTGGCCGGCCACATCCGCACCGCCGCGACCGCGACCCAGGCGGTCAAGCACACCCATCCGGCATGACAGCCGTGTTCCTGAGGAGCATCCGATGACCGCACCGACCATTCCCGTCATCTTCATCCACGGCCTTTGGCTGCACGCCACCTCCTGGTCCTCCTGGACCGAGCTGTTCACGACCGCCGGCTACGACGCGACGGCCCCCGGCTGGCCGGGCGACGGCGAAAGCGTCGAACTGTCCCGCAAGGACCCCGACAGCATCGCCGACCATGGCATCGACGACGTCGTCGCCCACTACACGGAGATCATCAACGCTCTGGACGTCAAGCCGATCCTGATCGGCCACTCCTTCGGCGGCATGATCGCCGAGAAGCTGCTCGGGCAGGACCTGGCCAGAGCCGCGATCGCGATCGACGCCGCACAGATCAAAGGGGTGCTGCCGCTGCCGTTGTCGGCGCTGCGCTCGACCCTGCCGGTGTTCAAGAACCCGGCCAACAAGCACCGGGCCGTCTCCCTCACCCTCGACCAGTTCACCTACGCGTTCGGCAACGCCATCCCGGCTCAGGAAGCCGCCGAACTGTACGAACGCTGGACCATCCCCGCGCCGGGCAAGCCGCTGTTCGAAGCCGCCGCCGCCAACTTCTCCCCCCACTCGCCCGCCAAGGTCGACACCGGCAACAACGCCCGAGGACCGCTGCTCCTGATCGCCGGCGGCAAGGACCACACCGTCCCCGAGACCGTCACCAAAGCGACCCTCAAGCAGTACCGGGACTCCACCGCGATCACCGAGATCCAGGAGTTCCCCGACCGCGGCCACTCCCTGACCATCGACCACGGCTGGCGTGAAGTGGCGGACGCCTGCCTGACCTGGCTCACCGGGAACGACCTGTAGACGAGCTGAAAGCGATCCGCAGCGTTGAGCGCCATCACCGGTCAGCGCTGCGGACTGTGCCGCAGAAAGGGATGCCATGGACTTGGAACTGCAGGGCAAGGTCGCGGTGGTGACCGGTGCCGGCAAGGGAATCGGACTAGCCATCACCCAGGCCCTGGTAAAGGAGGGAGTCCACGTCGTCGCCGGATCACGCCGACGCACACCTGAACTGAAAGAACTGGACGAAAGGGGAAGTGTGCAGGCGATCGAGGTCGATCTGGCCACCACCGCAGGCCCGGCCCACCTCATCGCCGCCGCGCTGGCACACGGGCGCCTCGACATCCTGGTCAACAACGTCGGCGCGGTCGCGCCGCGCCTGACAGGGTTTATGAACGTCACCGACGAACAATGGCTTCACTGCCTGACGCTCAACCTGATGGCGGCGATACGCACCACGCGCGCCGCGCTGCCGACCATGCTCGCGGCCGGGCATGGCAACGTCGTTACGATCAGTTCGGTCAACGCCTTCCTGCCCGACCCAGCAGTGATCGACTACAGCGCCGCCAAAGCCGCCCTCACCAACTTCTCCAAAGCCCTGTCGAAAGAAGTCGGGGCCCAAGGCATCCGAGTCAACACCATCAGTCCCGGCCCGGTCACCACGGACCTGTGGCTCGGAGACGAAGGCGTCGCCGCGACCGTTGCCCGCGCCAATGGCGGTGACCCCGCAGCGGTGGCCAAACAGACCGCCGCCCAAGCCGAGACCGGCAGATTCACTCACCCACACGAAATCGCCGACCTGGTACTGCTCCTGTCCAGCGACCGGGCGGGGAACGTCACCGGCACCGACTTCGTCATCGACGGAGGACTCACCAAAACCCTGTGAACCTCTCGCCTTCAGGATGAGCGATGGTTGGGGCTGAGCGCGGAAATTGGCCGTGGAGCATTCTTCGGGAAGCCTGCACGAACTGGTCTCAGCCAACGGCTTCGCCAGCCCCTTGCAGCCAATCTCAGCAGCCGATGCCCTGGTCAAGGTAGATGTTCTACAGCGACGATGGCGCGCGTCAACTTGGAGGTGACCCGGGCCGCCGGCCAGTCGGTGAAGGCCAGTGGTGCCAGCCAACGCGTACTTGTAGATCGTGGAGCGGCTGACGTTCAGCAGCCCGGCGATCGAGGACACGGTGGCGTCGGGCTGAGCGAGCAAGGCGCGGGCGTGCCGGACCTGTTCGGGCGTCATCGCGGGCGGACGCCCGAGACGAACGCCGCGAGCCTTGGCGGCCAGGCCCTCCTGGGTACCTTCCACGATCAGCTCACGGATGAACTCGGCGAGCGCGGCGAAGACGTGGAAGACGAGGCGGCCGCCGGGGGTGGTGGTGTCGAGGGCTTCCTTCAGGGACTGGAAGCCGACGCCGCAGCGGCGCAGATCGGCGACGATCGTGGTGAGGTCCTGCAGGGAGCGGACGAGCCGGTCGAGCGAGGGGACGACGAAGGTGTCGCCGGGGCGCAGGTAGTCCAGAGCCTTGGTGAGCTCTTCGTGGTCGGTGTTCTTGCCGCTCAGCTTGTCGGCGAAGATCCGGATGCAGCCGGCGGCTTCGAGCGCGCGGGTCTGCCGGTCCAGGCGCTGATTACGGGTGGAGCGTTGAGCGATCCCTATCGAACAGGCAATTTGTGCGCCAAGGGCAGAACAGGAACCCTTCGGAGCACGCTCGCGGGGCGAGGGCGAGCGTGCTCCGAAGGGTTCAGATTGACTCAGGACGCGGTCGGCGATCGCGCGCCGGGAGACGTCCGCGTTGAAGGCGATGGAGTCGAATTCGTGCGGGACTCCGGGGTGGAGGTGGAACTCGACCGGGACGCCGGCGCGGCTGAGCGTGATGGCGTAGGCGCTGGCTTCGTCGCGGAAGGCGTCGATCTGCCCGATTTCGATGTAGGCCGGCCGCAGGTCGGTCGCGTTCTCGAGGCGAGCCGGGGCGGCGGTGGCCGGGACGTCAGGCCCGCCGGCCGCGTCGCCGAGGAGTGCGGGCCAGGCAGTGCGGCTGTCGTCGTAGGTCCACACGGCGAGGGGTGCGATGTGCGGGTCCGGGGTGGTGTTCCGGTCGTCGAGCATCGGCATCAGGAGGATCTGCCCGGGCGATCTGCGGGCCGCGGCGGTCGCGGCTGAGGATCGAGAGTGCGGCCGCCATACCCCCACCGGCGCTGTCGCCCATGACGCCGATCCGGTCGGGGTCGACGCCGAGCTCGGCGGCGTGCCCGTTGAGCCACTTCAGGGCGGTGTAGGCGTCCTCGAGCGGGGTGGGGTAGGGGTGTTCGGGTGCTCGGCGGTACTCGACGGAGAGCATGGGCACGCCGCTCGTCGAGACGTACCGGGTGACGGGGCCGTCGAAGTGCTCGATGTGGCCGAAAAGGTAGCCGCCGCCGTGGAAGAACAGCACGGCCGAGCCGGGGGTGCTCTCGTTCTTGGCGTACCAGCGCATCGTGATCTGGGCGCCGTCCTCCGTGGCGGCGACGTAGTCGTGTGTGGTGACGTCCTCCGGGATCGGCTGGGCCTTCCCTGACGCGTCAAGGATCGGTTCCCACATGGCGCGTCGTCCGCCGACGTCGCCGACGACCGGCGGGGTCATGCCGGCCATCGCTTCGCCCATTGGGGCCATGGCTTCGGCGACTTCGGGATCCAGGATGAGGGACATGTTCGGTTCCGTTCGATTCAAGTCCAGTGAGGGATGAGAGGGTTAGGCGGTCGGCGCAAGGACGACGACCTTGCCGGACACGGCACCGGCGGCGACTTCCGCATGGAAGGCCGGGAGGTCCTTGAGCTGGATACGGCGGCTGATGTCGATGTGAAGTTCGCCTCGGTCGATCGCCGCCACGAGGCCGGCGAGCTGCTTGGCGTCGCTCCGGACGAAGACGTTGAGCCCGCGCACATGGCGCGCTTCGTCGCTCGGCGCCTGCATCCACACCGTGGTGTTGACCACGGCCCCGCCGGACCGCACGAGAGCGGCCTGGTCGGCGAGCTGCGAGGGCTCGATCGGTGCGAGGTTGAGCAGGAGGTCGACCGGCTGGGTCACCGCATCCACCACGTCGGTCGCGGTGTGGTCGAGGACCTCGTCGGCACCGGCGGCCCGGACCCGGTCCGCGCTGCGCGGGCTCGCCGTGGCGATGACGTGCGCGCCGGCGTTCTTTGCCAGCTGCACCGCGTAGGCACCGACAGCGCCTCCGGCGCCGGTGATGAGCACGCGTTGCCCGGCGGTGAGCTCGCCGAGTTCGAACAGTGCCTGCCATGCGGTCAGGCCCACCAGTGGCAGGGCCGCCGCGTCAGCGAGCGGCACGCTCGAAGGCGCGGCCGCCAGGACCTCGGCGGGCGCGATGACGTACTCAGCAGCTGCGCCGTCGCCGATCATCGGGAGGAATCCGACGACCTCGTCACCGACCGCCACCGCATCGACGCCGTCACCGAGCGCGTCGACCGTTCCGGCGACGTCGATGCCAGGCGTGTGCGGGAGCGTCACCGGGAACGGGCCCTGGAGACCACCGCTGCGGATACCGGCGTCGACCGGGTTGAACGACGTCGCCGCGACCCGGATGCGAACCTCACCAGCGCTGGGGACGGGCAGCGCCACGTCCTGGTAGCGCAGGACATCAGCATCGCCGTACTCGTCGAATCGCACTGCCTTCATGACGAACTTCTTTCTTCGAGAGAGTCAACGTGCTTCGAGTTCGAAGCATTTCAGTGAAATGAAGCTAGCACCGCTTCGAACTCGAAGCAAGTACGATTGCGGCATGACCGAAGAAGCGTCCCCTCCGCCGCTCGATCCCGCCGAACTCGGCGCGTACTTCGCGCTGATCGAGGTGAGCAGCCTCCTGCGCCACACGGTGGAGCAGCAGCTGCGCGACGCCGGCGACCTCAGCTACGTCCAGTTCCAGCTCTTGGCCAGACTCGGGGACACGGCAGACGGCAGCCAGCGCATGACCGAGCTGGCAGACGGGGTTGTGTACAGCCGCAGCGGCCTGACCTACCAGGTGGGCCTGCTGGAGAAGGCCGGACTCGTCGCCCGCAGCCCGTCCGCGGAGGACGACCGAGGCGTGACGGTGACCATCACCGAGGCGGGACGGGACGTGCTCGCCAGGGTGTTCCCCGGTCACATCGACGTCCTGCGGCAACTCTTCCTCGAACCGCTCGCGCGCGCGGACATCGACAGCCTCGCTCGTGTCCTCACCGTCGTCCGCGATCACATGCGCTCCATCCCGCCTCGGTCGGCGAAGCGGCGCCGGAAGAGCGCCGCACGCCAGAGCCCCAATGGCGGCGGAGCCTGATCGCGCCCCGGCCCCATCGCTGGGTCAACGAGCGCCGCGGGATCATCCGAGCAGGCGCGAGCGGCGGATTCGGGCGTCCGGGTCTACAGCGTCGGCGATCGCCGCGGACCGCTTCCGGACATCCGCTGGCAGCGCATCCGGCACGCTAGCCGCGCCCTCGACCCACGAGCCCGGCCTCGAGCCGGCGTCGGCAATCGACCAGACAGATCGTGCCCGAGCGAACCCTGCTTCGATCCGTTCACGGGGGAACAGGTTGAGCGGCGCAACCGCGTGGTAGATGAAGTCGCCCGGCGGGGCCACAACGGCCCCGGTGCGCCTGACCGGTGCGCCCGCCACGTGGCGGATCTCCATCATCACGATCGGGGCGTCGTCTGCCGCGGCTGTCGAGAGGAGCGCTTCGGCGATGACAGGGGTCGATGCGTCGAGCCACCGCGCGTCACCGATGGCCGGGGTTGCCGTAGGTGGATCGAGGTGGATCCGAGCAAGTCCCGCCGCGTCGGTCGGGCCCCAGCTGTCGGAGACAGGCTCCGCTGCCGCCCGCATCGCGTCAAGCAGCGGAGTTGCCGCGACGGGCCCGTCAGGATCGGCGATCGCGAGGTGAACTGCGACCCTCCCGTGCAGCTCCTCCGGGAACGGGGGCAGAGGCGGCACGTGGAGCACCGCGATGCTGGAGGAAACGCTGCTACCGACTGTTCCGATGGTGCTCGACCATGCTGCGACGAGTTTCGGTAGCGCGTCGGCATGCCACAGCAGTGCTCCGGCATGGAGGTCCGCCACTGGGACGAGGTCGAACTCCAGCGTATGAGCGATCCCGACTCCCCCCGCTCCGCGGAAGGCCCAAATCGCCGCCCGATCGACCTCGTCGGTGGAGTCGTCCGCAGCGGTGCGGGAGCGACCGCTGCCGTCGACGTAGCGGACGGCACGAAGTGCTCCACTGGCAAGTCCATCCCGCCGGACAAGCCAACCGATGCCGCCGCCGAAGGTGTAACCGGACACGGACACACTCGGGGCTGAGCCAGCTAATCCGAGCAAGCCGTGCTGTTCGGCGGCGGCGTTCACCGCAGACCAGGTTGCGCCGGCCCCAACCACGGCGACGCGCAACTCGGGGTCGATCGACACGTCGGTGAGCCTCGACGTGTCGAGGAGGACCGCCCCCTTGCCCACCGGCGCGCCGGCTCCGTGGCCGGTCGCCTGCGGCACGATCTCGAGTGGCGTGCCCGACGACTGCGCAAGCGCAGCCACCTCATCGAGCGTGGGCGCGATGTCCTCCGGACGGGAGACGACTGCGACCCGCGCAGGTCGCTGCTTGATGGACGAGTTGTGGGGTCGGGTGGCGGCGGCGTAACCGTCTGAGTCCGCGTCAACGAGCAGCGCTCATCGTACGGGAATAGCGGAGGTTTTCCTCCGGTTTAAATGTCACCTACTCAGATTGGATGACTCATGACTCATCTTCAGCAGCCCATCGCCGTGATCGGTGCGACCGGACAGCAGGGCGGCAGCGTGGTGGATGCCCTGCTCGCGCGGAAGCAAGCGGTTCGCGCCCTGGTTCGCGACGCCGAAGCCGCGGGCGCACGTGCTCTCCGAGCCCGCGGGGTGGAGGTCGTCGCCGCCGACCAGGAGAACAGCGAATCGCTCCAGCGAGCACTCACCGAGGTCGCAGCACTGTTCTTCATGACGACGTTCGAGGGAGCAGACGGCACGGAGGGCGAGGCGCGCCGCGGTGTGAGCGTCGCGGATGCCGCAGCACGCGCGGGCGTGCCGCACGTCGTGTACTCGTCGGTCGGCGGGGCAGAGCGAGCGACAGGGATCCCGCACTTCGAGAGCAAGCACCGGGTCGAACAGCGGCTTAGCGAGGTCGTACCGACGAAGTTCATCCGCCCGACGTTCTTCATGGAAAACCTGGCGCCGCAGCTCGCCGACGGCGGGAGGGGGGAGCTGGTGCTTCGCCTGCCGGTTGCAGGTGACGTTCCGCTCCAGATGATCGCCGTTCGCGACATCGGCGCCGCCGCCGCGCGTCTCTTGATCGCCCCTGATGTAATCGATGGTGATGCGGTCGAACTCGCCGGCGATGAGCTCACAATGGCTCAGGTGGCCGACCGGATCGCATCCGAGCTCGGCCGACCGACGCGGTACGAAGGGCTGCCGATCGATGTGCTCCGTGATGACGAGGACATGCGAGCGATGTTCCAGTGGTTCACCACCGTCCCCGCCTACCAGGCCGACTTCGACGTCACGCGCCACCTCGTCCCCGACGTGCGCGACTTCGCAGCATGGGTATCCGACCAGGGTCCCGCGCGCGCCGGAACTGACGCGTCGAACTAACCGCGATCGGGTGCGATCCCGCGCAGGAACACCGCGCGCAGCTCGGCGGCCGCCTCGGCCCAGCCGGGCACGTTCGACATCGGCTGCGCGAGCATCGCCCCGAAACGCACCACGGTCCCCGCATTCACATCCGTGCGGACCGAACCGTCCTGATGGCCGCGCTCGAGGATGGCGCCCATGGTTTGCTGCATGCGCGCGCGCAGCTCCGCGGACTCGGTGCCCTCGGTCATGGGCGCTCCGTGGAGCGGAAGCACCAGTTCGTCTCGATGAGCGAAGGTTTGATGGAGGAACCGGCTGATCGAGTCATGACCGGTATCGCCGGACGTCAGCGCGTCCTCGGCCTCGGCCAGGATCAGACGATAGGCGCGGACCGCCATCGCCTCAAGCAGCGCCTCCCGGTTCGGGTAGCGACGGTAGAGCGTCCCGATCCCGACTCCCGCCTCAGCAGCGATCTGCTCCAGCGGAACGAACTTACCCTCGGCCAGCCCCGCACGCACAGCTGCAGCAATCAGCCGCTCAGTGTTCTCCGCCGCATCCTTCCGGAGCTTGCGCGTTCGCGTGGAGGTCATGAACAACACATCCTACGCGAGCGGGAGTGTCTCATGCACGGCGGATCCGACGATCAAGGAGACGCCTGATGGCCGACACCGTGCGTGCTCCACCTGCTGCGCGGCAGCTTCCATCGTGGCCTGCGCGAGCCAGTCGCGCCGCCGTCGAACTCCTGCATCAGCGACACGGCGTGCGGTGGCTGTTCGCGGACGAGCAAGATCAGCGGCTGAGCCCGCGACTGTCGGCCGAGATCATCCGGCTGTGGAGGGACAACTTCGAGGTGTATGGGGTGCGCAAGATATGGAAGGCCCTCAACCGCCACGGCGTGGCCGTGGCCCGCTGCACGGTGGCCCGGCTGATGCGCCAGCCCGGGCTGTCCGGCGCGGTCCGCGGCGATCACAAACGGCGCACCACCATCGCCGAGCCACAAAGCCCGCGTCCGGCCGACCTGGTCGAGCGCGACTTCGCCGCGAGCGCGCCGAATCGGTTGTGGATGGCGGACTTGACCTAATGAGAGCCTCGAAGACCCCCGATAGCCGGGGAGTCCTCGCTGCCGGTCGAGCTCTGGCAGGATCTGCTGCCGGTCCTTGATCGCCGCTTCGGCCTGGGCGCTGGGCCGCGTCGGTCGGCACCAATGTGGCTACGACCTTGCCGTTCTTGGTCCTCGCCGAGCACAGCCTGATGATCAGCTCGGGGAATGTGTCCGGGCTGTGGTCAGGTCAGCCGGTCAGAGCCGGAGATCTACGACACTGGGCACCTGGACGCCTGCCTTCGGCTGGTGACGAGGGACTGCTCATGGGGACGCTCCAGTTCAGCTTTGTCCTGGGTGTCCGGGGCGGCATGGCGGCCACCGCGGGCAACCTGGGCACCATGCTCCGCTGCCTGCCCTCGGACGCCGTCTGGCAGGTCATCGCGATCGGACGGGCAACCTGCCGCTTACCGCGATGGGCCTCGCCCTCGGTGGCAATGCCCCGCCGGTCTGGAGGGCGCCCTCCACCTCGCAAAGGAGAGCTGGCCCTGGGCAACAGGCCGCTGGTGGAGTGGGCGCTGCGGCTCGCTCGCGAGCTGGACAGGCCCGTCCCCGATGTGGACCAGGCTGAGGGGCTCCTGGGCCCTTGAGCCACCGACAGCCGACCGAAAGCGAACGACAGGTGACCGACAAGCCGAATCGGCAGGATTAGAGGTGTTAAGAGGAACGAGCCATCCACCCGCGGAGGCGGTCCAAATGACTGACATGGAGACACGGGAATTTCCGGCCCTGCTGGAGGAGCTCGGACACGTGCGTCATTTCGTGATCGGCTTTGTGACCGGCCATCCCTCTGCGGACGACGTGGTTCTGGCGGTCTCCGAACTGGCCGCCAACGCTGTCGAACACTCCGCCTGCAGTCGTGACGACAACATCGAGGTGCGGATCACCCATCTGGCCGACGCTGTCCGCATCGAGGTGCACGACCACGGTGGCACGAGTACGCCGCGGCTCGGCCGCGCCGATGAGGAGGCCACCCGCGGACGCGGCCTGTTCCTTGTTGATCATCTCTCCCGCAACTGGGGCGTCACCCACAACCGTGATCACACCGGTGTGTGGTGTGAGATCGGCTGCACCTGCATGGACTCATCGGGACTCGGAAAGGCCGCCTGATCATGAAGCAGATCAGAATCCGCAAGCCCAGGACGCGGATGACCAGGACACCCTTGGACCTGCGTACCCCGTCAGGGCGGCGGCTGCCGTACTGAGCGGCGATCATGACCTCCTAGGTATTTCATTCATTGAACCTACTCGCGCCAACCTGGCATCAGTTCAATAAATGAACCATTGAAGATCTCGTGACTCGCACCACACCACTGCCGACCGTGCTGCGTACGTCGGGGACAGTGGCCATGGCGGCCTGCGCCGCCGCACTGCTCGCATTGATCAACTACACGGTGCCCATGGTCACGGTATCCGAGCCGGCGCCAACCTCGGCTCGGGTCGCACCGGTCCCTGCCTGGATACTGAACGCGATCGCGCTCGGTTTGTCCGCACTTCTGCTGATCGCCAGTGGGCTCGCCGACGACCACGGGCGCAAGCGCGACTACGTCATCGGAACGTGGGTGCTCGCCACCGGAGCCCTGATGGCGGGGCTCTCGGTGAACACCCTGATGTTCGTGACCGCCAGGCTCCTGCAAGGGCGACTTCGGGGACGTGCAGGCGGTCTTGGTCATTTATGCGAGCACGCACAGTCACCCCGATCATGCACAGCTACTTTGGAACTCATCGCGCGTTCCCATACCGCCACCGTCCGGCCCAGACACGGGTGAGGTGGGGGCATCCGCAGCAGGCGGGGGCTTCCTCAACGGTGGTCACCAGTGTGGCAGGCAGGTGCCGGCAGGAGGCTCCTAGCCGCAAGGGCTGCTTGCGGTGGCGGCGGACAGCAAGGTGAGTGCGGCGTGGCGGGCTTGCTCGCCCGCGCCGACTGTGTCGTGATGTGCGGCCACGACGGTCGCACCCTCGACCAGCATGAGCAACTGCCGCCCCAGGACCTGGGGATCGGCGGCTCCGGCGCGATTGGCGATGCCGGCCAGCAGCTCGAGGTAGCGGTCGAGATGACGCGCGGTGAGGGCGCGTACGGTCTCGACGTGGTGCTGGGCGGCCGCGTTCAGCATCGCGCAGCCGCGGAAGGCCGGGTCGTCGTACCACTGCTGGAGGGCGTCGAACACGGCGGCGAGCTGGTCGCGGGGGTCGTCGCCGGCGGCTTCGGCGGCCGCGGTCAGCCATTGCGTGACCCGTTCGCTGCGCTGACGGAGCATGGCGTCGACCAGGCCCTCCTTGGTGCCGAAGTGCCGGTAGAGCGTCTCCTTGGAGACGCCGACGCGGGTGCACAGCTCGGCGACGCCGATGCCGTCGAGCCCGCGCTCGTACAGCACCGTGGTGGCTGCTTCGAGGATGGTGGCGCGGGTGCGTGCGGGGTCGATTGTCGAGCCTTTGGCGACTGGCATGCGATAGATGGTACCGGCCGGTTCGATCTGCTGCTAACGTCTCGGATCGTACCGATCGGTTCGACCTTGGGGAGTTCTTCCATGTTTGACCCGCTTGCCGCCGACCCTCCGCGCGACCCTGACTACCCGGCCACCACGCCGGCGTTGACGTTCGACAGCGGGGGCGCGTCCTTGCTCGGTGTGTTGCATGTGCCGGCAGGCCGAGGGCCGCATCCTGTCGTCGTGCTGCTGCACGGCTTCCCCGGCAACGAACGCAACTTCGATCTCGCGCAGGTGCTGCGCCGTGCGGGCTACGCGTCCTTGGTGTTCCACTATCGCGGTTCGTGGGGCGTCGGCGGTTCGTGGTCATGGGGACACGTGCTGGAGGACACGGCAGCGGTCGTGGCCGGACTGCGCGGCTTCGCCGCCGCTCACCGCCTTGATCTGCGGCGGTTGGTGTTGATCGGCCATAGCCTGGGCGGTTTCGCCGCGCTGATGACCGCGGCGGCCGAACCGTCCGTCGTCGCCGTCGCCTCGGTGGCCGCATTCGACTTCGGTACGGTAGCGGCGCTCTGCCGTGCCGACCCGAGTGTCCGGGCGAGCTATGTCGAGGTGTTCACCGGCGAACTAGGTCCCCTTCGAGGCACCAGCGGGGAGGCACTCGTCAGCGAGATGGAGGCGGCCGGCGACTCGTGGCGGCTGGCCGGGCTCGCGCCACTGCTGGCGGACCGCCCGGTGCTCCTGATCGGCAGCGGCCTCGACACCGTCACCCCATACCGCGTGCATCACGAACCAGTCGTCACGGCGTACCAGGCGCAGCCCGTCAAGCAGCTCCAACACCACCTCTTCGCGACCGACCACGCGTTGTCGGACCATCGCGTGACCCTGACCCGTACGATCTTGAGCTTCCTGACGCGCTGCCCATGAGGCCGGCACAGTGGCAGGCGCTGCGGTTGGCTCTCGGCACCGCTTCGGCGCTCGGGCTGGCGCGCTTTGCGTACGGGCTGCTCCTGCCGGCCATGCGGGACGACCTGCACTGGACCCTGGCCGAAGCCGGGACGATGAGCGCCGCCAACGGGCTCGGCTACCTCGTGGGCGCGCTGGTGACCCCCGTCGTCCGGCGCCGGCTGGGCACCGCCGCCACCTTCCGCTGGGGGATGGTCCTCACCGCGGTGGCACTCGCCGTGACCCCCGGCAGCGGTGACTACCTGGCACTGCTGACCGCACGGTCCGTCGCCGGGGCGGCGGGGGCATCGGTGTTCATCACCGGCGGCGTTGTCGCGGCGCGCATCGCCACCGACATCTCCTCCGGCATGCCGATCGCCGTCTACTTCGCCGGCACCGGGCTGGGCATCGTGTTCAGCGGCGCGACCATCCCGGCGCTGGGCGATCGCTGGCAACTCGCCTGGGCCGGCCTGAGCGTCGCCGCCGGACTGGCGGCACTGGCCAGCTGGTCCGCCGCGCGCACCGATGACAACAGGGACACATCGGCCGCCACCGCCGGACGGGCGCCGGTGCGTGCGCTGTGGCGGACGGCCCTGGCCTATCTGCTCTTCGCCGTCGGCTACATCACCTACATCACCTTCCTGTCCGCCTACCTCGCAGACCGGAACGCGCCGGTCTCGCAGGTGACGTTCACCTGGACGGTTCTAGGGCTGGCCGTCATGGCGGCGCCCTTCCTGTGGAGCCGACCCATCACCCACTGGCCCGGCAGCAGAGCCCTGGCCGCACTGCTCGCCATCCTCGCCGGCGGAGCGGCGCTCCCCCTCATATCCCCGGCACCGCCGATCATCCTCGCCTCCGCCATCGTGTACGGGGCGACGTTCATGGGCGTCCCCGCCGCCGTCACCGCGCTCATCAAGGCGAGCACCCCGCCCGCCGGCTGGACCGCCACACTGGCGGCCTTCACCACGCTGTTCGCCGCCGGACAGACCGTCGGCCCGTGGCTGGCCGGGCTCCTCGCCGATCACACCTCGACCAACGCGACCCTGGCGTGGACCGCGATCCTGTGCGCCGCGGCGGCCCTGATCGCCACGATCGGGAACCGTTCACGCCCCTCCACAGCGCCCTGGCCTGAGACACACGGTCACCAACGATAAGGAACACGGTTATGGCAACTTTCGTTCTGATTCCCGGCATGTGCCACGGCGGCTGGTGTTTCGACGAGCTCACCGAACAACTCCGCGACCACGGGCACCGCGCCTACCCGCTGACGCTGACCGGGCTCAGCGAACGCGGTCACCTGCTGCACGGCGGAGTGAACCTCGACACGCACCTCCAGGACGTGACCGGGGTCCTGGCGTCCGAGAACATCCACGACGCCGTACTGGTCGGCCACAGCTACGGCGGAATGGTGATCACGGGCGTCGCCGACCGCATGCCCGGCCGCGTGGCCGCTCTGGTGTACCTGGACGCCGTGGTACCGGGTGACGGCGACTCCTGCTGGAGCCTGGTCTCCGAGCGGGAGCGGCAGTGGTACACGGACGTGATGGAGACCGGGTACGCGGTGCGGCCCCTGCCGTTCTTCGACGGCCGGGCCACACCCCACCCGCTCGCCTCGCTCCTCCAGCCCCTGCGCCTCACCGGCGATCCAGCGCGGGTCCGACGCCGGGTCTACGTGTACGCGGCGGGCTGGGACGGCGAGTCCCCCTTCACGCCCGTCTACCAGCGGCTGCGCGAGGACCCCGCGTGGAAGACGTACGCGCTGGAAGGCGGGCACAACCTCATGCGGGACGCACCGCAGGACCTGCTGAAGATCCTTCTCGAAGCCGTAGAATCTCGCTGATTGCCAAGGATCGGCAGCTCAGACCGGCCTAGCACAGCGGTTGTCGGGGGATAACGGGGCACCGAACAGCCTTGACGCCGACGAGTATGCGGTTGCCGCCAACGTCCCGCTGCCGCGCTCACCCTGCAACCAACCTCCGGGTCTCGCATCGGGACGCGGAGGCGAGCGCCGCCAGCCGGAATCACGACCGCCGCAGAGCCGGAGCGGTATCGGCGGACGGCTAACCAGGCTTCGGCAAGAATGCCGGCCGCTGGACACACGTTTGATGCAACGTACCTTAAGGACCAGCCAACGTGCCTCACGTGCCAAAAAAGATCATCTTGCTCCGGCGCCGCCGGCCTTGTCACGGCCCAGTCGGGCCAGCAGCCGGTCGGCGTGGGGGAAGTCGATCTCGGTGACGATCGCCAGGGCTTGCCGCCAGATGTCCTGGCTCGCGTCGGCGTCCCCGCCGGCGTGGAGGGCCTCGCCGAGCCGGATGAGCGTCTCGGCTTCGTTGTACTGGTCGCCGATCTCCCTGAACAGGCCGAGGGAGCTGTGGTAGCGGCGTACCGCCCGCTGGTGCCGGCCGAGTTGGTGGTGGATGTAGCCCAGGCTGGCCAGAGTGTGCGCTCGGCCGCGGTGGTCGCCGAGCTCCAGGAACGGCAGAACTGAGCGGCAGGGAGAGGAACGAGGACTCAGACTCCTCGCTACGCGACGAACGAGGCGAGGAGTCTGCAGACGCTTTGCTGGTGGCAGAAGCAAAGGCGCGGGCGTTTCTGCCTTAGAACCTCTAACACATATGGCCCGGGTGGCGCGCGGCCTCGAGGAGGCGCACCGGCGCAACTCCGTGCGCGCGTACCGCAGGCACGGGGGCTTCTGGATGGCGCTCGGCGCGACCGCGGGGCTCTTCGGGCTGCTCGCCTTCCTCTGGGCGGTCGCCTAGGCGGGCCGGCCCGGCGGCACCTCGCGACGTCGTCGAGCCCTGATCGGGGAGGTCACGCATCGTCCGGCAGCGGTTCGCCGGTCTCCAGCAGCGACTTCAGGCTCGCCACCACGTTCGGCCAGCCGTAGCTGACCATCTCGGCCAGGCTCGATCCGGGCTCGAAGCCGTCGTGCACGACGGTGAGCTTCACGACCTGCGCGGCCTCCTCAATCGTGAAGGTGACCTTCGAGCGGGCCTCGCCGGACAGCCGGGCGAGCAGTTCCTCGTCCCAGCCGAAGCGCTTGGCGAGCTCCGGGGTGATGGCGTGCCAGGTGTAGGAGAGCCGACTGTAGGGTTCGGCCTCCAGCACGACCTGCTCCGGGTCGCTGATCAGCACGCCGTGGTTGTCCCAGGTCATCGGCGAGCCGACGGACCAGTCCGTAGTGAACTCCGTGGCCCAGTAGCGGCGGGTGAAGGCGGGCTCGGTCAGCGCCTGCCAGAGCTTCTGCGGGGTGGTGCGGATGTAGGTGGTGTAGACGAAGGTCGGCGCGTCCATCGGGGTCTCCTCCAGGGCGAGTTTCAGGTCCGCCAGGGCTTGGACCCTGGCCCGGTCGTAGCGGCTGATCCACCGGTGGGCGATCTCGTGCACGGGCGCGGCGTTGAGGTAGTGCAGCTTCTCCCGGCCCCGCCGCACGGTGGCGACGAGCCCGGCCTCCTCCAACACCGCGAGGTGCTTGCTGACGGACTGCCTGGCCATGTCGAGTCCGGCGCACAGCTCGCGCAGCGTCTGCCCGTTGCGGGCGTTGAGCGAGTCGAGCAGCGCGCGCCGGCTCGGATCGGCCAGTGCCTTGAACACCTCGTCCATGCCCGCCCTCGTACCCAGGTTGCCGCCTGTCGATATGCAGCCTTTCGGCTGCCTTTAATTTAGGCAGCCGGATGGCTGCCTGTCAAGACGCGCGGCTACGATGGGCGGATGCGGGAGCTGATCATCCTCGGCACGGCCTCGCAGGTGCCGACGCGCACGCACACACCCAACGGCCGGTCATCGAACTTCGGTCGATACAGTTCGCCCCGACTTCGTTCACGGGCGTTCCATGCGCTTCACTCGGTATCTCTTCGAACAGCAATCGTCCCCCTCACGTGTAGAAGTGACCGACGCACACGCCCGCACGTGTGGCCATCACCTCGTTCAGGTGGCTGCCCTCGGGCGGGCCGTTGACGACCACGTAGCGCGGCTGATCGAGGCCCATCAGGTCGAGCTCACACGACACACGCTTAACAACCTCTAACAAAGATGGATGACGTGGCGTATGGGTCTGGAGACCTTCCGCTACTCCGGCCCGCTCGATATCGAGGTGCGGCGAGCCCGCGGTTTGGGCGAAGATGGCCGCGCCTGGCCATGGGAGCCGGCACCCCTGGAAGAGGAGTGTGCCATGAGCGCCATCGGATCCGCAGACCCGGAGGTCCGGGTGAGCACGGGAAAGCTGCGCGGGCGGATGGAGGACGGCGTGACCGTCTTCCGCGGCGTGCCATTCGCGCGCCCGCCGGTGGGCGCCCTGCGACTGGCCGCACCGGTGCCGGCCGAGCCGTGGGACGGGGTGCGCGAGGCCGGCGCGTTCGGTCCGCCGCCGCCGCAGTCCAGGCTGCTGGGCGCGTCCGGCGCGGACAGCGCGGACGGCGACTGGTTGACCGTCAATGTCTGGTCCCCCGACCTGGGCGCCGCCCGGCTGCCGGTGATGGTGTGGATCCATGGCGGAGGTTACATGTACGGGTGGTCCGGCGACCCGGTCTTCGACGGCCGCGTGCTCGCCCGGGACGGCGTCATCGTGGTCACCTTCAACTACCGGGTCTCCGCCGAGGGCTTCGGACACTTCCAGGGAGCACCGGCCAACCGCGGGTTACTGGACCAGGTGGCCGCCCTCCGCTGGGTGCACGACAACATCGCGGCTTTCGGCGGAGATCCGGACCGGGTCACCGTTTTCGGGGAGTCCGCCGGAGCCGGGACCATCGCGGCGCTGATGGCGATGCCCCAAGCCGCCGGTCTGTTCCGCAGGGCGATCGCGCAGAGCGTGCCGGGCCTGTTCTTCTCCGTTGAGCTGGCCGCCGACATCGCCGCCGCTCTAGCCGGTGAGCTGGGCCTGGCCCCGCTCGCGGGCGAACTCGCCCGCCTGTCGCCGGAGCGGCTGATCGACGCCGGGGACGCGCTGGCAGACAAGATGGGCGGCTGCCCGCAGTGGGGCCGGGCCGCGTACGTCCAGACGCCGTTCGCGCCGGTCGTGGACGGCGAGGTGCTGCCCGCGGTGCCGTGGCGGTCACTGGCGGACGGGGCGGCGCGCGATGTGGAACTGATCGTGGGGCACACCCGCGACGAGTATCGGCTGTTCATGGCCATCAGGGGCGACACCGGCCAGATCACCGCCGAACGGGCGGCCACCGCGCTGCGGGAGCTCGCCCCGGACCCGGAGGCCTACCGGGCCGCCTACCCCGGGGCCGACGAAGAGCGGCTGTACGAGCTGGTGCACTCCGACTGGATGTTCCGGATGCCTTCCGTCCAGCTGGCCGAGACCCACCAAAGGCGCGGCCGGGCCCACCTGTACGAGCTGACCTGGCCGGCCCCCGGCATGGGCGGCGATGCCCTCGGCGCCTGTCACGGGCTCGGCCTGCCACTGACGTTCGGCAACCTGACCGCTGGAGCGGCAGGACTGCTGCTCGGACAGGAGCCGCCACCAGCAGCGGCCGAGCTGTCGGCCCGGGTCCGCGCGGCATGGATCGCCTTCGCCACGACCGGGGATCCGGGCTGGCCGGCGTACGAGCCGCAAAACAGGCATACCTGGGTCATCGACACCGAGCCGGGCATAACGGCGTATCCGGAGGAGACCTCCCGTGAGTTGTGGGCCGGGCACGCCTTGGCCCCCCTCACGTTGCGGATGCGGCCGTAGCCGGTCCAGCCCGCCACCACCCAGGGAGATGAGAGTAGGTGGCGTGGCGAGGACCCTCGCCAGGCAGTCGAAGGGAGACAGGTCATGAGGAAGCGCGTAACTCGGGCGGTCGTCACGGTAGGTGCGGCGCTGGTCGTCGGCGGTGTCGCCCTGGGTGCCGCGGCGGGCGTGGTGGCTCCCGGTCGCGAAGCGGTCAAGATGTTCGGCGCATGACAGTGCGACAGGTTTCGACAGCCCCAAACCCCGCAGGTGAAGGTTCCCTTGTCCGAGCGGACGCGCCGGTGGTCGGCCAGGACCTGCACGCCGTCATGGAGCCGGTCGAGTTCGCCGAGGGCTTCATCGCACTGCTGGCGGGTCTGGCCGAGTTCGTCGGTGAGATCGCGGATCAGTGCGGCGTAGGTGTCCAGGAGGTTCTTGAGGCGTCTGTTGTCCGCGCGGACCTTGGCCACGTCGTCCTCGAGCTTGGCGGCCTTGTCCAGGGCGGTCTGGACGGGGATCGGGAGGTTGCCCAGGTTCTTGAATTCGGCCTGGTAGGCGCCGCCTTCGCCAACACGCGGGCGCACGAACCTGGACAGGACTCGCGATCTTCGCCTACAACCTCCAGCGGATGACGGTCATCAGCGGGTGACCCGGGCCCATGGGCCAAGCCCGGCCCACCGCATCCACGCTTCGCCGACATCCACAGCCGGTTGATCAAGGCTCAGCAGTTTTCAGGGGCAAGTAGCTAGTGGCCTGTCACACAACGTTGGTCGGGTAATAGTCCCGGCGACCCGTCGCCGACTGGGAGATCAGGAAGAACAGAACGTGCTTTCAGAGACCGTAGGCTGTGCGATCAAGCCTGTTTGACGGGGGATCCTTGCCGTTCTGCTTAGCCACGATCTCACGGACCCGTTTGGGCGGTGACAGGTCTGTTACCTGGTGAGGAGGGTGCGTAGTGCTTTGGCGGTCTCGCCGGGTGCTTCCTCGGCCATAAGGTGTCCGCAGTCCAGGGTGGCGAGCTCCGCTTGCGGAGCCCATGCCTGCCAGGCGTTGGCGGCGAGGCGCGCGAACTCCGGTCCCAGGTCCTGGTGCAGGACTGTTATCGGCATTTGCAGCTGGTTCCCGGCCTGCTGGTCCGCTTGGTCGTGTTCGACGTCGGTGGTGGCTGAGGCTCGGTAGTCGGCGACGATCGAGGGGATCGCCCGACGGGAGGCCTCCAGGTAGGCGGCGCGAATGTGGGCGGGGACCGCGTCCGGATCGCGGGTCCAGATGTTCAGGAAGTGGCCGAAGAAGGCGTCTGAGGTGGCGGAGATCATCTGTTCGGGCAGTCCGGGCGGCTGGGCCATCAGGAACAGGTGGAAGCCGCGGATGGCAGCGCTGCCCCGCAGTGTCTCCCAGACATCCAGGGTCGGTAGGACGTCCAAGCAGGCGAGGTGGGTGATCACGTCGGGGTGATCGAGTCCGGCACGGAAGGCGACCAGGGCGCCTCGGTCATGTCCGGCCAGCGCGAAGCGCTCATGGCCGAGGGCGTGTGCGAGGGCGACAATGTCGGCGGCCATGGTGCGTTTGGAATAGGTGCGTCCGTCGGTGTCGATCGGCTTGTCGCTGTCGCCGTATCCGCGTAGATCAGGGCATATGACGGTGTGGTCGACGGCCAGATCCACGGCGACGTGCCGCCAGATCAGATGCGTCTGCGGGAAGCCGTGCAGCAGCACGATCGGGCTGCCCCAGCCGCCCACGGCGACCTTCAGCGTAACGCCGTCGGCGACGGTGACGCGCTGGTATTCGAAACTCGCGATCTTCGGTTCCATCATCGATCCTCTCGCCGCCTGGCTGAGTGCAGGCGACCGGCTGTGGGGGGGTGTATGACTGGCGGCGCGATGGGCGTGACCGGATGCCTCATCGAGAGCGCGGCCTCCGCCTCACCCCGCCGGACGATGGTCAGACAGCGGGAGAGAATCTTTACGGAGACGCAATAGTCCTGGTTGCCGACGTCATCTGGCTGAGCGGCTGACGGCAACGCAGTTGATGTTAGTGGTCCATCATGCGGCCCGGCAATCGGGGTAACTCGTCCATGATCGGATGGGGGAGCTGGCGGTGAGGGCGGCTTGGGCTGCTTCGAGTTGCCGGGCGATGAGGTGGGCGTGGGCTAGGCCGATGTGGATCTGCGCCCAGGTGCCGTACGCCTGTTCCTCTCCTTGCCGGTAAGCGTCCAGGGCCAGCTCGGCGACGGCGATGGCCTTGCCGGCGTCTGCGGCGCGTAGGTGGACCGTCATCGTGTAGTTGCATTGGCGCGCTGTACCGCAGGAGAACAGGACGCCCAAATCGTCGGGGCGGCTGATGGCCGCGCGGGCGCGCTCGGCGTCGCGGAGTGTCTGCAGGGCGCGGGGGACATCCCCCAGTTCCTGCCAGGCGTCGGCCTCTTGCAGGGCGAGGAACACCTTCATGGTGTCGTCGGGCGAGCACTCGAAACCCTGCCGGGCCAGAGCGGCGGCCTGGCGCTGATGACGATCCCAGAAGGCCGTCTTGGACTGGGCGCACAACGCCAGAGCTCGGGCTGCTGGGATTTCAGCCTGATCGGCCAGGATAAGGGCGGTACGGGCGTGGGCTTCCGCATCGCGAATCCGGCCAAGGTCGCCGGCGGCCCAGGCGATGAAGGCGAACAGCTTGGCGGCTGTGGCGCCTTCGTCACGATGCCACTAGCGGCACCGCAGGACACGACCTGAGTCGATCTTGAGGTGACATGGGTGCCAGGATTGTCCTGGTCAGCGGTCGGTGGTGAGCAGGTTGAGGGCGGCGGCCTCGTCGCGTTCGACGACGGCTTTGCCTGGGCCGCGGCGAATGTAGAAGTCGTCCAGGGCTGTGAGCGCGGAGTTGGCGTAGACGACGCTGCGCTTGACCGGGCCGTCGCGCGGCAGCCAGCGCCGTAGTCGCGTACTGCACCGTTGCGGGCATGGGCATCGCTGAGCGGGTCCCCGGAGAAGGGCCGGGGCGTGTGCGTGTGGAGCCAGACCAGGTACATGCGCACCCGGGAAAGGTAGGTGCGGCGGGATTCGGCCGACAGCGGGGCGTCGGTGAGCCCCGCGGTGTAATCGTCCAGGACGGCCGCGAGATCGGCGGGCAGCGCAGTGGGGCGGGCCCCCGGGCCGCGCTTCGTAATATCGGAAGCGGATCCGGCCTCCTGTGGAGGATCGCTTGGCGCGATCTCGGAACTACGGGATCGTCCAGCGCGGAGGAGAACGCTTGCTGGTTGAGAGCCGGCGATAGCAACAGATTGGACGGGCCCACATCCTGCGAATGGGCGACAGGCATGGGCTCTCAGCGAGGGCCACCGGCGCTGGCCTGCAGGAGTTTGGCGAGGATTGCGCTCAGTTGGCCGCGCTCGTCGAGGGTGAGGGCGTTGAAGGTGTCCTCGAGGAAGGCCGGGATTGATGCCTGGGCCTCGGCGAGCCGCCGGCGGCCTGGGTCGGTGATGGTGACGGCGTAGGAGCGCCGGTCGCGGGGGTTGCGCTCCCTATGAACGTGGCCCGCCTGCTCCAGGTCGTCGCAGATGCCGACCATGACGCTGCGGTCGATCCGGAGTTCCTCGCTGAGCGTCTGCTGGGAGCAGGGGCCGACGGCGTCGAGCATCTGGAGCACGAGGTGGTGCCCCGACTCCGAGCCCTTCTCCGGCGGCGTGCACGTCGGCGGCGCGGGCTACGGCGGCCGAGGCCCGGCACAGCGCGATGTCCAGCCGCTCGGCTGCGAGTTGCGGAAAGTAGGCCGTCCCGCGGTCCGTCGTTCTGGTCGTTGTCGCCATCACTCTCCTCTTGCGTCCAACCGTCAGCCTACCGCAGGTCCATCTCCACGCAGACTGTTTGACAGCAGATGATTTGCAGGAATACGGTTCAAATCGTCTGTCCGCCAATTGTTTGCATGCAGATGGAGAGTGATCGTGACCCGAACCGACGGCCGCCAACAGGCGGCCCTGGTGTTGCTGTGCGCCGCGGTGTTCCTGGACTCGATGGACCTGTCGTTGATGGGTGTCGCGCTGCCCGCCATCGGGCGTGATCTGTCGCTGCCGGAGAGCACCCTGCAGTGGCTGATGTCCGGCTACGCGGTCGCCTATGGCGGCTTCCTGCTGCTCGGCGGCCGCATCGCCGACCTGTTCGGCCGCCGCCGGGTGTTCGTGCTATCGCTGGCGGTGTTCGCGGCGGCGAGCCTGGTCGGCGGGCTCCTGTCGGCCGGATGGCCGCTGGTGGCCACCCGGGTGATCAAGGGGGTGGCGGCCGCGCTCACCGCCCCGGCGGCGCTGTCGCTCATCACCACCACCTTCGCCGAGGGACCGCAGCGCAACCGGGCGCTGGGGGTCTACTCGCTGGCCGGGGCGACCGGATACACCGCCGGGCTGATCGCCTCCGGCTTGCTGACCGAGATCAGCTGGCGGCTGGTGTTCTTCCTGCCGGTCCCGATCGCCCTGCTCGTGCTGGCCGCAGCGCCGCTGGTGCTGCCACGCGGCGTTCGGCCGCCCGGGGCGCGTGAGGGGTTCGACGGCGCCGGCGCGGTCGCGGTCACCGGCGGCGTGCTGATGGCGGTGTTCGCGCTGACGGAGAGGAACTGGCCGGCCGGTGTCGTGGCCGCGCTGCTGCTGGGCGCCTTCATCGTCATCGAGCGCCGGCGGTCCGCGCCGCTCGTCCCGCTGGAGGTGTTCAGGTCCGGCACCGTGGCCGCGGCCAATCTCGCGGCGCTGGCCTGGGCGTGTGCGACGATCGGCTGGCAGTTCGTCGCCGTCCTGTATCTGCAGCAGGTGCTCGGCTACACCGCGCTGGCTACCGGGCTCGGGATCGTCCCGATGGGCCTGGCCATCGTCATCGCCGCCAACCTGGCCGGCAGGCTGATCAGCCGGTGGGGCCTGGGGCGGGTGGCCGCCGCCGGGATGCTGGTCCAGGGCGCGGGCATCCTGTTGTTCCTGCGGGCCGGGGCCACCGGCGACTACGTCACGATGCTGTTGCCCGCGCTGGTCGTCCACGGCATCGGCAACGGGCTGGCCTTCCCCAGCCTCAACATCGCCGCCGTCGCCGGCCTGCCCGACGAGCGGCAGGGGCTGGCCTCGGGACTGGTCACCTCCGCCGTCCAGATCGGCGCCGGAATCGGCGTGGCGGTGCTGGCGGCGATGATGACGCTCGGCGGCTCCACGCTGGCCGGATACCGGATCGCCTTCCTGATGGCGGGCGGCTTCTCCCTGCTCGGCGCCCTCGTCGCTGCCTTCGGCCTGCGCCCCCGCCGCCTCGCACCCGTACCCGCCCCCACCGCCTGAAGGAGACACACACATCATGACGCTGGATCTCACACCCGACGAACTGCTGAGCACGACCCGCGCCGTGCGCAAGCGCCTTGATCTCACCCGCCCGGTGCCGCGCGAGCTGATCGAGGAGTGCGTGGACCTGGCCGTGCAGGCACCGACCGGGCGCAACCGGCAGCGCTGGCACTTCATGGTCGTGACCGAGCCCGAGCAGCGGCGGGCCGTGGCCGACATCTTCCTGCGCGCCCTGCCGCTGGCCTCCGGGCAGCCGCTGACCGAACGCGACGTGCGGCGGATGAACTACCATTCCGACTCCACCGAGCGGGTCTTCGACGGCCTGCGGCACCTGGCCGACAACATCCACCGGGTGCCTGCGTTCGTCATCCCGGGCGTGGAGGGACGCACCGACCGCGCCCCGGTGGCCGTGCAGGCGGGGGCGTGGGGATCGATCCTTCCGGCCGTGTGGAGTTTCATGCTGGCCGCCAGGGCGCGCGGCCTGGGCACGGTGTGGACCACCGCGCAGGGACCGCTCGAACGCGAGCTGGCCAAGGTGCTCGGCGTGCCGTACGAGGAGGTCATGCTGGCGGCGTTCATCCCGCTGGCCTTCACCCTCGGCACCGACTTCAAGCCCGCTCCCCGCATCCCGCGCAAGGAGGTCCTGCACTGGGAACGGTGGTGAGCCCGCTTGCCAGGCCGCCCCGGCCCCTGGGGCGGCCTGGCAGGCGGCACCGGACCGCGGGCACGATTCACGTCCGGCAGCCGCAAGAGGCTTTCGCTTCCGGAGGCGCCATCTCAGCCCTCATGCTTTACACGTTACGAACGCACGCGTCAGGAAGGGAGGGGGTGATGTACCCAGGATTACCCGGTACGCGATCCACGAGTATGCGCAGGTCGCATCGGCACTCAAAAGATCGGCGGCGGTGGTCTGGTGGCCGCGGGCGACGCCGGCCGGTTCAGGAAGGTGGCCAGGGCGGTGCGGTCGTTGACGCCGATCTTGTCGTAAACGGCGTACAAGGTGTTGGCGACGGTGCGTACGGAGACGACGAGTCGCTCGGCGATCTCGCGGTTGGTCAGCCCCTGGGCTGCCAGCATCGCGATCTCGCGCTGCCTGGGGGTCAGCTCGGGGACGTCGAGGTCCATCAGCGCGACCGTGCGGGCCCCCTGGCAGTGCTGGGCGAGCCCCCAGGCTCGGGTCTCGGCGGCCCGCGCGCCGCGGTGCAAGCCCTCGTCCCGGTAGCGCGCGGCCGCCTGGGCTGCCGCCTCGGCCGCGTACAGCAGCAGGCCGAGCCGTTCGAAGCCCTCAGAGACCGCGTCCAGCTCGGCGCCGTCCCGGGCGGCGGCGTGGCGCGCGAACAGCGCCACCAGCGGGCCCTCCACGTCGACCTCGGCGAGCCGCGCGGCGACCAGCTCGGGATGGCCGAGCCGGACGACGTCGTGCAGCGCGAACGACAGGTCGCAGGAAAACGCGCTCTTGGCGATCTCGAGGCAGAGCTCGACGGCCCCCGCCACGTTGCCGCGTCCTGCCATGGTCCAGGCTCGGGCGAAGCGCAGGGGCACGACGGCGGCGGGACCGATCGGCAGGCCGGTGGCCTCCGCCTGTGCCAGCGCCTGCTCCGCGGCGTCGAGGTCGCCGAGGAGCGCGTGCGCGTGCGCCAGCTCGCCGAGGCAGGATCCCGCCAAGGTGCTGGGGGCAGGTAGCCGGGCCACGGTGTCTCGGGCTCCAGCCAGGGCGTCGCCGAGTCGTCCGCGCAGCCGCCGAACGTGGGCCTTGAGCGTGCCGAACTGCAGGATCGCCCGGGTCCAGGTGCCGAACTGGCCGTCCAGCCCGTACCCTTCCCCGGCGAGCCGCTCGGCGGTGTCCAGGTCGCCGAGCAGCAGCGCGGCCGTGGTGGCCTGCTCGATCAGCGCGGCGTTGAGGCTGCCCATGGCGTCCGGTTCCCTGTCCAGCCCGGCGCGGATCTTCGCTACGAGGGCCAGGCAGCCCGTGGGGCGGCCGCGCGCCACCATGAGGGCCGCGTCGGCGCCACTGATCGCGCGCTCGCCGTGCGGGCTGAGCGGCCCCAGGCGGCGCGCCCGCGCGAGCAGCTCATCGGCAACCGCGAGGTCGCCGGCGATCGTGGCCACGACGGCCCGCATGATGTACGTGGCCTGCCGCATCTCGACCGCGCTGACGAGCCGGGTGGTCTCCGCCAGTACGGCCAGCGCCTTCTCGACGTCCCCGAGCCCGACGGTCAGGTTCAGCGCCCGCTGGATGCCGAGATCGGTCCGGGCGAGCTCGTCCAGCTCCGCTTCCCAGACGGTCGCGAACATCTGCTCGGCCTCGCCGTACCGGTCGGTGTAGAACAGCACCGTGGCCAGCGCGGCGAGCGCGGGCGTCCCGCCGCCGGCGGCCACGGCCGCGCGCCCGAGCCGTACGGCCAGCTCCAGGTCCCGGACGACCCTCGCGCGCTCGCAGCCGGCCAGGAGCAGCCCGGGGTCGCCGGTCATGCCGGCATCCAGCCGCCATACGGCCACCCTGAGCACGTCCTCGCGCCGCCGCAGCCCGGCCTCGGCGACCGCCTGGGCCAGCCCGCGCATCAGCGAGCGCGCGCGCAGCACCCCGCAGCCGTCCCTGATGACCTCGCCGTGCAGGGGGTGTGCGAGCCGGACCTGGAGCCGCCGGCCGTCCGGTTGAACCGTCACGAGCTGCCGGTCCTCCAGGCGGTGGACGGCGTCGAAGGAGCCGAGCGCGACCAGCAGGTCCGCGCCGAGCGGCTCGCCGTACGCCAGGAGCTCGAGCACCTCCCGCTCCCGCGCGGTCAGCTCGCCGATGCGGCCCGCGATCGTCTCGCGCAGCGTGGGCGTGATCGTCAGCGGCCCGCGCCAGCGCCACAGCCCGCGGTCGTCGGTGAGCATTCCGGACAGCACGAGCTCGCGCAGGTAGAGCACGTTGCCCTGACTGGCGTGCCACAGCCGGGCCGCGGTCGCGGACTCTACCTGGCCGCCCAGGGCCGCCCGCAGGACGGCCATGGTCTCCTCCAGCGTGAACGGCTCGAGCTCCAGCAACGGCACCAGGTCGTCCTTCCACAGCGCGAGCACCGCGTCGGGCACCGGCGTCCGGCTGCGGAGCGTCGCGATCACCCGGGTTCCGCGCGTCGCGAGGTGGTGGACGAGTACGGCCGAGGCCGCGTCGAGCAGGTGGACGTCGTCCACGACCAGCACGGGCGCGCGTAACGCGGCGGCCGCCCAGCCCAGCGGGTTGCCCGCGGGCGGCGTTGCGGGGAGCAGCGGAGCGAAGGCGCCCAGCGGGAGCTCCGCGGCGGCCGCGGTGGCGCGCACCCACGCGACCCCGTCAAGATCGTGTACGGCCTGCGCCACCAGGCGGCTCTTGCCCGTCCCCGGCGGACCGGCGACGACTACGCCCCTGGAAGCCGATCTGATCTGCGCGAGTTGCGCCGCACGCCCGGTGAACGGCCAGGAGCCTAGTGTCACGACGAAGAGCGTATTTGAGTAGACCATGCTCATGCGAGGGCATTTCCCGACCGGGCATGCTGAGCCCATGATCACGACATTGACCGGCGACCTGACCGACCTCGTTCGCGAGAGCCTCGGCGACCCGCTGGCCGAGATCGGCGACCACCGGGTCGAACTGCTCGACCACGGGCCCGGGATGTTGTCGACGGCCTCGCTCCACCGCGTGCACGGCACCACGACCAGCGGCGTGACCTGGTCGTTCTTCGTCAAGTCCGTTCACTCGATCCGGCACTGGGCCGGATACGAGACGATTCCCGAGCAGGTGCGGGACCAACTGGTCGCGCACTTCCCCTGGCGGGCCGACGTGGACGTCTACCTGGCCGGCCGCGCGCTGCCCGGGGGGCTGCGGATGCCGCGGATGTATCGGCTGGCCGACCTGGGCGACGACCGGCTGGTCATGTGGCTGGAGGACGTCACGGTCGCGCCCGGCGGGTGGGACCTGGACCGCTACCGCTCGGCTGCCCGCCTGCTCGGCGAGCTGGCCGCCGCACACCCGGTGGCGGGGGCGCGTCAGCCGCTCAACCTGGGCCTTCGTTACTACCTGTCGGCCCCGGTCGCCAATCTGTTCTTGCCGATCTTGCGGGATCCTGAGACGTGGCGACACCCGCTGGTCGATCGGAACGCCGACCCGCTGCTCCGGGCCGACCTGCTGGCGCTCGCCGACCGGATCGACCCGCTGGTGCAGGCCCTGGACCGGCTCCCGCACACCCTCGTCCACGGTGACGCCAGCCCCGGGAACCTGCTGGTCCCCGCCGACGGCTCGGCGGAGTTCGTGGCCATCGACTGGAGCTGGCCGTACCCGGCGGCCGTGGGCTTCGACCTCGGCCAGCTGCTGATCGGCCGGGCCCACACCGGCGAGCTGGCCCCCGAGGACCTGCCCGCCGTACACGAGGCGATTGAGACGGCGTACGCCGCCTCGGTGGCCGGCCTGGCGAGCCCCGGCGAGATCTCCTTCGGCTACGTCGCCTCGCTCGTGCTGCGCAGCGCCTGGAACGCGATCCCCTTCGACCGGCTGGGCCAGGAGCCCACCCCCGAACTGCACGAGCTCTTCCGCAAGCGGGCCGGACTCGCGCGCTTCATCGTCGACCTCGGACGATCCCTGCCCACTTAGCGACCACGTTCGCGAGCGCACCCCGTGCCTGATCCGGCCTACATCCGGGGAGTCGGTGGCGCCCGGGATCGCGGGTATCGATCCCGGGCACATGGTCCGACTTCACCACAAGAAGACCCCGCCCCCCAAAGAGGGGTGCGGGGTCTTCTTGCTGCAGGTCGGGATCTACAACAGTTTCGAGTACGCGTCAGCGCCGCCACGGCCAGCGTGCCGGCCGATGCCTCCTCGTGGTCAGAGGGAGAAGTCTGAGGTCACCAGGAGCGGTTGTAGTAGGTGCCCCAGTCGAAGTGACCCGACTTGCCCTCGCCGATGTGGAGCTTGAAGCCGTCGAAGCCGCCGCGGGCGCTGTAGTTGAATCGGTACTCGTTGTGCCCGCCGGTGGTGAATCGGCGGCCCTGGTGCCAGCCGCGGTCGTCGTGGTACCAGAAGTCCACGTAGGTGTTCTCGCGGTCGCGGTCGCGGTCCCAGACGTCGATGTCGAAGTAGTAGCGGCCGTTGGAGAAGTAGTAGTAGCCCTTGTAGTAGGAGCGGTGGCCGCGGGACTCGCCCCGGCTGTAGCCGGAGTAGCCCTCGAACCAGTGCTTGGTGTACTGCGTCTGAGCCGCCGTGCTCGCGTTGGCCGTCGTGGTGGTGGTCGCGGTGGCGGCCTGGGCCGGGGCGGCCGCCACACCGGCCGCCAGAGCACCGGCCAGAACCGTGCCGGCGAGAACGTTGCGAAGCTTCAACATGACCTGTCCCTTGATATGAGAGTGCTGGGAATCTCGTTTCCACCGTCCGGGGCGATCCCGTTTCGGGTGCCTGATCGCTCCGGACGACACTCAATCTAGGCAGCGGCGATCTTCCGTTCTGCGTACAAAGGCACACATCATCACCAGCGTGCACAACGACACACAAAGACCCACCGGACTCAGGTGTCCAGATAGACCAGACCCATGCCGCCCTGTCCGGTAGCCGCTGGCCTCCTGCGGGTCGCCGGCCTCAAGCGGTCGGAACACGACGTCGAAGGGCTGCACGGATCGAATCCTCGAGATGTGATCGATCGTTGCGCTGATTGCCTCGTCTGTACCACGAGGCCCTGCAGAGAGCTCGATTCTGACAGCGGATACCGCAACAGGAGTCGTCGCCCAAGACCAGGTGATCGGCTGACGGCACTATGATCCTTTTAATCGACTCCGCGAGGAAGGGCACCCGTGGCCGAGAAGCCAGCCGAGTGGAACAGCGCGATCGACACGACCAGGCCCAGCATCGCCAGGGCCTACGACGTCGTCCTGCGCGGCAAGGACAACTTCGAGGTCGATCGTGCCTTCGTCGCGGAGATCGCCAAGGTCATTCCGGAGATCTACGACGTGGCGACCTACAACCGCCAGATGCTGGGCCGCGGCGTCCGGTTCCTTATCGACCAGGGCATCACGCAGTTCCTCGACCTCGGCTCGGGGCTGCCGACCGTGGAGAACACCCACCAGGTCGCGCAGCGCGCGAACCCGGAGTCACGGGTGGTCTACGTCGACAACGACCCCATGGTGCTGGCCCACGGCCGGGCTCTGCTGGCGGAGAACGAACGCACCGCGGTGGTCACCTCAGACCTGCGCGACCCGGCGGCGATTCTCGGTGACGAGGCCGTCAAGCGGCTCATCGACCGTGGCCGTCCAGTCGGCGTGATGCTGGTCGGCATCCTGCACCATCTGCATGACGACGAGGACCCACGGGGCATCGTCGAGGCATACATGGCCGCGGTCCCGTCCGGCAGCTACCTCTTCATCACCCACTTCTGCGCCTCGAGCCAGGAATCCCGCGACGCGGAGAAGAAGTACCTCGCGCTCCTCGGCACCGGCAGGTTCCGCACCGTTGCGGAGATCACCTCCTTCTTCCATGGGTTCGAGCTGGTGGAGCCGGGTGTCGTGCCGCTGCCCTTGTGGCGTCCGGAGGCGGCCGTCCCCGAAGAGCTGACCGTGGGCCAGCGCCTCATGTTCGGCGGTATCGCCCGAAAACCCTGAAGGGTGCCAATACAACCCGGCCACCTGCTCGGCGAACGTCATCGCGTAGCGTTTCGCAGAGCGCGGGACTGTACGGTTTTCGCGCGCTAAATGCTGTTGCGCATGCCTGCCCAAGCGTTTCCAGTGGGGTGTCTCCGAGATCAGCGAAGGAGCTTGTCGAGGGTGATCGGGAGGTCGCGGACGCGGATGCCGGTGGCGTGGTAGGCCGCGTTGGCGATGGCCGCGGCCGTGCCGACGATGCAGACCTCGCCTATGCCCTTGGAGCCCATCGGGTTGGTGTACGGGTCGCGCTCCTCCAGGTAGTGCACCTCGATGGAGCCGACGTCGGCGTTGGCCGCGAAGTGGTAGGTGCCCAGGTCGTTGTTGACCACGTGCCCGAAGCGTGGGTCGATCACGCTCGCCTCGTGCAGCGCCATCGACAGGCCCTGGGTCATTCCGCCGATGAGCTGCGAACGGGCCGTCTTCGGGTTGATGATCCGTCCCGCGTCGAACACGCCGAGCAGGCGCGGCACCCGGATCTCGCCGGTGTCCTCGTGCACCCGGACCTCGGCGAACTGGGCCCCGAAGCTGTACATCGCGAACTGCGCCATGTACGGGTTGTCGGGCATCTCGGCGCTGACCTCGATCCCCTCGGCCGGCACCGTGCCGCCGTGCTCGGACTCCAGGCGGGCGCGCAGTTCCGCCGCCGCCGCGTAGATGGTCGTACCCCAGCAGTTGATACCCGACGAGAAACCCGCGCTGGATGCGATCGGGAGCGTGGTGTCGCCGATCCGCAGGTTCACGTCCTCTACTGCGACGCCGAGCGCCTCGGCGGCGATCTGGGTGAGCGCCGTCCAGGTGCCGGTGCCGATGTCGGCGGCGCCGATCTCCACGGTGTAGCGGCCGTCGGCGTCCACGTGGATCGTCGCGGCGTTCCCGGGGAGTCGGGCCGAGGGGTAGATCGAGGCGGCCACGCCTGTCCCGGCCAGCCACCCGTTCTCCCGCCGCGACAGCGGGGCCGGATCGCGTTCCGGCCAGCCGAACCGCCGGGCGCCCTCGCGCAGGCAGGTCACCAGGTGCCGGCTGGAGAACGGCAGGCCGGACTCGGGGTGGACCTCGGGTTCGTTGCGGATGCGGAACTCGACCGGGTCGAGCCCGGCGGCGTACGCCAGCTCGTCCATGGCCGACTCCAGCGCGAACATGCCCGTGGCCTCGCCGGGCCCGCGCATGATGGTGGGCACTGGCACGTCCAGGGCGGTCACCCGGGTCGTCGTGCTCCGGTTGGGCGCGGCGTACATCGTCCGGGTGGCGCCCACCGTCTGCTCGGCGTACTCCTTGACCCTGGCGGTCTGCTGGATGACGTCGTGCGCGATCGCGGTGAGCCGGCCACCGGAGTCGGCGCCGAGCCGGACCCGCTGGATCGTGGCGGGACGATAGCCGACCAGGGAGAACATCTGCTGCCGGGTGAGCGGGAACTTCACCGGCCGCCCCGGCACGAGCTGCGCGCCCATCAGGGCGAGGGTGGCCCATGTGACCGGATACACCTTCGACCCGAACGCGCCGCCGACGTGCGGTGAGATGGCGCGGATCCGCGCCGCGTCGACCCCGAACGCCCCGGCCAGCAGGCTCCGGGTCAGGTGCACACCCTGGGTGGAGCAGTAGAGCGTGATCTCGTCGTCGGTCCAGATCGCGATGCTGGTGTGCGGCTCCAGCGGGTTGTGGTGGTTCATCGCCGTCGTGTACGTCGCGTCCACGGTGACGGCCGCGCCGGCGAGCCCGGCGCCGACGTCGCCGGCGGCGCTGTCGGCGGGGGAGCCGTCCTGGAGGTCCCCGGGCATCGAGCCGAAGATGGCGGCGTGTTGCGGCTTGTGCAGGTCGTCGCGGTCGGCCCGCAGGTCGGTGTCGTGCGGCCGCTGCTCGTATGTCAGCCGGACCAGGCTGGCGGCGTGCCGGGCGATCTCCGGGGTCTCGGCGATCACGGCGCCGACGATCTGGCCGCGGAAGGCGACCTCGTCGGACTGCAGGACCGCCACCTCCGGGTCGGTGGCCCAGGCCAGCTTGGGGGCGTTCAGGTGGGTGAGCACGGCCAGCACGCCGGGCTGGGCCATCGCGGCGCTGGTGTTGACGGCGGTGACGCGCCCGGCGGCGATCGTCGCCTGCAGCGGATACAGGTGGGCGGGGTTCTCCACCGGCCACTCACCCGCGTACGTCGCGGCGCCCCGGACCTTGAGGGGGCCGTCCACGCGGTCGAGCGGAGCGCCCACGGCACTGGTGACGGTCATCGTGTCTCCCGGGTGAGGGCGCGAAGCATGCTGACGATGGTGTTGCGGGCGAGCGGGACCTTGAAGGCGTTGCCCGGCAGCGGCTGGGCCGCGGCCAGCTCGGCCTCGGCGGCAGCGCGGAAGCTCTCCTCGGTCGCGGGCGCGCCGCGCAGCGCCCGCTCGGCGGTGAGCGCTCGCCAGGGCTTGTGCGCCACGCCGCCGAGGGCCAGGCGCACGTCGCGGATCAGGCCGTCGCCGACCTCGACCGCGGCGGCCACCGAGACCAGCGCGAACGCGTACGACGCGCGGTCGCGTACCTTGCGGTAGCGGGAAGCGGCCGCGATCGGAAGGGGCGGCAGGTCGACGGCCGTGATCAGCTCCCCGCGTTCGAGCACGGTGTCGCGCTCGGGCGCGTCGCCAGGGAGCCGGTGCAACTCGGTCACCGGGATCGTCCGCTCCCCGGCCGGTCCGCGCGTGCGGACCACCGCGTCGAGCGCGGCCATGGCCACGGCCATGTCGGATGGGTGGGTGGCCGCGCACGCCTCGGAGGCGCCGAGGATCGCCAGGTCGCGCTCGTGGCCGCCGCGTGCGGAGCAGCCCGATCCCGGCTCGCGCTTGTTGCACGGAGTGGTGACGTCGCGGAAGTACACGCAACGGGTGCGCTGCAGGAAGTTCCCGCCGGTGGTGGCGAGGTTGCGCAGCTGGTAGGAGGCGCCGGCCAGGATCGCCTGGGAGAGCATCGGGTAGCGGTGCCTGATCCGCCGGTCGGCGGCGAGCTCGCTGTTGAGCATGCCCGCGCCGATCCGCAGGCCGCCGTCCGGCAACTCCTCGATCCGGTCGGAGACCAGGTGGCGGACGTCGATCAGCACGTCGGGGGTGGCCACCTCCATCTTCATCAGGTCCACCAGGTTCGTCCCACCCGCGAGGAAGGACGCGCCCAGTTCCCCGGCGACGGTGGCGACGGCGGTCGCCACGTCGTCGGCGCGCTGGTAGCGGAAGGGCTTCATGACCGCGCCACCTCCGCGATGGCGGGCACGATGTTGGCGTACGCGGCGCACCGGCACAGGTTGCCGCTCATCCGCTCCGCGATCTCCCTGTCGTCGAGCGTGACCTCCTCGGCGTCCAGGTCCTCGGTCACGACGCTCGGCCAGCCGGCCTCCGCCTCGCGCAGCATGCCCACGGCCGAGACGACCTGGCCGGGAGTGCAGTAGCCGCACTGGAAGGCGTCGTGCGTGACGAAGGCGCGCTGCACCGGGTGCAGTTCGTCGCCGTCGGCGAGCCCTTCCGCCGTGACGATCTCCGCGCCCTCGCTCGCGACCGCCAGCACCAGGCAGCTCGTCACGCGACGCCCGTCGAGCAGGACGGTGCAGGCGCCGCACTGCCCGTGGTCACAGCCCTTCTTGGGGCTGGTGTTCCCGAGCCGCTCGCGCAGGGCGTCCAGCAGCGTCGTGCGAGTGTCGACGGCGAGCCGGTGCTCGTTCCCGTCCACCCGCAACACGATTTCCACATCCATGGTTCTCTTCCTTGATATCGAACGCGTCTAGGCGCGGATGGTCATGCGGGAGACGAGGTCGCCGTCGACGAGGAAGGCGAAGTGGCTCGGGCCGTTGAACCCGTTGCCGCCGACCTGCGCGGTGACCACCGTCTCGCCGCCCCGCCGCTGCACGGCGCCCACGTCGAGGGCCACCTGCTTGCCGATGAACTCGGCGTCGCTCCAGGCCCGGATCCGGTCCGCGCCGCGGAAGTCTCTGCCCCAGTCGTCCACCACGCCGCCGGTGGTGAACCCGGCCAGGAAGGCGTCGATGTCGCCGTCGTTCGCGGCGTCGAGCAGCCTCTGAACCGCCGCGGACACCTGCTCGGTCATTGCGGTCTCCTTCCTCTCGTTCCTGTGGCCAGGGGCCAGCGTTTCCAGACCGCCACGTGCAGGATCACGCTCATGCCGAGCGCGTTCAGCGCCGCGTAGCCGACCCAGTCGTCGGGGGCCGCGTGCACCCACTCCACCTGCCGTGCGTACGCCGACAGCCCGCCGTACAGCAGCCCCGCGACGGCCAGCGCCGAGATCAGCACGCAGGTCCGGCCGGGCAGTGGGGACAGCAGCCGGATCCACGGCCAGGCCTCGAACAGCATCGCCACGACCAGGACGGCGGCGACGACACAGCCGCAGACCGCCAGGACCCGGTTGGGCGTCCAGCCCAGCGTGTGGCGCAGGATCAGGTACGTCGTCCAGCCGCAGGCGATCACCACGGCGTTGCCCGCCAGCAGGCGGGGGCCGCGCCGGCGGATCGTGGAGAACGGCCAGCCCCGCAGCGCGAGGAAGAACACGAGCTGCCAGACCCCCACCGCGGTCAGCCAGGCTCCGTACGCCCCGGGCGAGACGGGCCCGCCGAGGTCGCGCAGGCCGCCCGGCATGGCCGTCGGCTCGTCGTGCACGCCGACCAGGGCCAGATAGGCCAGTACGCCGGCCGTCCAGCTCACCACCAGGGCCGCGACGCCTGACCGCACCCGGCCGAGCCCGCGCAGCGGCCAGCCCTCCGACACCATCGTGAGCTGCAGCATCGCCGTGAACGCCCCTGCGGCCAGCGGCATCGTGTGCGGGAACGTCGCCACGTGGCCGGCCCCCGGGTCGGGGTCGAAGAGGGCTCGCACGTCGGCGCTCGCCACCACGGCCTGCCCGGCGATGGTGAGTACCACGGCGGCCACCGCGATGAGCAGCGTGTCGGTGAGCCCGGCCCAGCCCGCGCGCAGGGAACTGCCGGGCCAGTCCTCCCACCAGAACGCGATCATCGCGATCGCGGGCAGCGCGAACGTCGTCAGTGGCGCGAGCACGCGCAGCGACGTCTCCGCGCCACCGGCTCCGAAGGCGAGCAGGAAGAACAGCGGTACGACGAAGGTCAGCCCGGCACTTAGCAACGGGTGTGCCCGCCCGGGCGCGGGCTCTGCGGCGGCCACTCCCGGCGCGCTCAGCACCGGGCGCGCGGGCAGCGGAGGTGTCCGCCGGTAGCCGCGCCGCCCAGGGGCCGCACTGAGGTCGGTGCCGATCATGAGGCGACGGCGACCGTATTCGTGGCAGGGACGAACGGTGTGGACGGCAAGCGATGCACGCATTCCAGGATGTCGAGCGCGGCCGGCCCATACCGTCCCGGAATTGCCGAATATTGGCCCACGATTGCGATGTGTGGCCAGGCCGCCGCCGCCCACCGCGATCACTCCTGGAACTGGCGGCGGAACTCCCTGGGGGACGCGCCGAAGCGACGCCGGAAGGCGGCCGTGAACTGTCCGTGGCTGCGGTAGCCGCAGGCCATGGAGATGTGCAGCACCGGCTGGGCGGTATCCCGGAGCAGGTCGGCGGCCCGGCTCATCCGCAGGCGCACGAGGTAGCGGTGCGGCGTGAACCCGGTCGCCTTGGCGAACGCACGCAGGAGGTGGTACTTGCTGATGTTCGCCACGGCGGCGAGGTCATCGAGACTCACGTCCTCGTGCAGGTGCTCGTGCATGTACGCGGTGACGAGCCGCAGCGTGGACTCGCCGAGCGCGGCAGGGCGGATCTCGGCCGCGATCTCCGGCTCCGAGCCGTACAGCAGGTGTGTGGCGATCAACTGCGCGATCGAGTCGGCGTACAGGGTCGGTGCGCGTCCCTGCAGCGCCCGCCCGACCGCCTGGCCCGCCGCCGTGACGAGGGGGTCATCGAGCAGCAGAGAGTCCGGCAGCCGCCGCTGCCACGAGCCCTTCTCGCCGAGCGCGTCGGAGGTCTGCTTGAGCAGGTCCGCGCCCAAATGCATGTGCAACGACTCCAGCCGCTGCCCGGACGTGGTCCGCCAGCGCAACACGCTCACGTTGCCGGGCGCGGTCACCCCCACGGAGCCGGGACGGTAGTTCGCGCGCCCCCAGCAGCGGCCCTTGCGGCTCTCGATGGTGTACGCGCCGCCGGTGATCAGCACGACCAGCAGGTCGCCCGACTGCGCGGTGGTGAACTGCTCCGCGCACGGGGGATCGACGTAGGTACGGGCGAGCATCGTCCGCCAGCCCAGTTCGCCGCTGCACAGTAGCCGCTCACCCGGAAGCGAGAGCTCGGCCAGCACGCTGCGCGCGAAGGGATCCTCCGGCTGCCGACGCTCCCGTGGTTCGTGATCAGCGTTGCCGAATATCATCGCTACCAAATCTACGTCACCGCTGATAATGCCAGGTCGCCGGGGGTTACTTCCCGAGCGCACCTCTCGTGTCCGGTGGTTCCGCTATCTCGCACGTGGTAGCACCTAGAGTTGGCAGAGGGACCAGGAGCAACGGGGAGGACGCTGTGGACCTCGACGAACTGGGGTCGTTCCTGAAGTCGCGCAGGGACCGGCTGAGCCCGGAGGCCGTCGGCCTGCCGCCCGGCACCAGGCGACGGGTGCCCGGCCTGCGCCGGGACGAGGTGGCGTACCTGGCGAACATGTCCGCCGACTACTGCACCGAGCTGGAACAGGGCCGCGGGCAGTGCCCGTCAGAGCCGGTCCTGCACGCGCTGGCCCGTGCCCTGCGCCTGGACCCGGACGAGACCGACCACCTGTTCCATCTGGCGGGGTATCCGGCGCCGCTCGGCGCGGAGCCGGTCCAGATGCAGGCCGCGCTGCGCCAGCTCATGCAGCGCCTGGAGGACACCCCCGCCATGGTGATCACCGACATGCACGAGGTGGTGGTGCAGAACCACGCCGCACAGGTCCTGGTCGGGCCGCAGTCGGGGCTGACCGGGATCCGGGCCAGCTTCCTCTACCACTGGTTCACCGTCCCGGCCACCCGCGATCTCTACCCGCCGGAGGACCACGACTACCACTCCCGGCTGCTCGTCTCCGACCTGCGCGCCGCGGTCGCCCGCCACGGTCCCGCCGACCGGACCAGCGCCGGACTGATCCGCCACCTGCTGACCTCCAGCGCCGAGTTCGCCCAGCTGTGGCGGGCGCGGGAGGTCAAGGTGCGTCACGAAGAGTACAAGCGGGTCGTCAACCCGGCTCTCGGCACCCTCAAGGTCACCTGCAACAACATCGTCACGGCCGACGCCGTCCAGCGGCTGCTCTGGTTCGTCCCCGACGACCCCGGTGTCGTGCCGGCGCTGCACGCCCTCGACCCCGCCGAAGTATGGCGTGACACGCCGGGCCCGGCGTTCGGGCTCCGCCGAAGCTGGGGTTGACCACCCCAGGCTACGCGGGCCTGGTCCGGGCACTCTGAAAGAGGCGGTGCGGGGGCGTCATCCCTGAGGTGAGCACCTCCGCTCGAGTTCCGCCAAGGAGGAAACCGTTATGCGCGCAGCACTCGCCACCGGGGTGAACGCCCCGCTGTCCCTGATAGAACGCCAGATCCCGGAGCCGGGCCCGGGTGAGGTCCTGGTGAAGATCACCGCCTGCGGCGTGTGCTTCACGGACCTGAACCTGGTGCGCGGGCACTTCCCGTTCGCCCGCTTCCCGGTCGTCCCCGGACACGAGATCACCGGCACGGTCGCCGCGCTCGGCAGCGGCGTGCCCGGCCTGTCCGTGGGCGACCCCGTCGGGGCCCAGTTCCTGTACGACTCGTGCGGCCACTGCGACTACTGCGTGTCCGGCGACCAGATCCTCTGCCCGTCCAAGCGCATCACCGGCATCGTCACCGACGGCGGGTACGCCGAATACGCCCTGTTCAAAGGCGGATACGTGACCCCGCTGCCGGCCGGGCTGGACCCGGTGGCCGCGGCGCCGCTGATGTGCGCGGGCCTGACCGCGTTCAACGGCCTGCGGCGGGCCGGCGCCACCCCTAGCTCCCGGGTGGCGATCATCGGCAGCGGCGGCGTCGGCGCGCTCGCCATCCAGTACGCCGTGGCCATGGGCGCGCGGGTCGCGGTGATCGGCCGGTCGGCCGGCGGCGCGGCGAGCGCCAAGGAACTCGGCGCGGAGCTGTTCGTGGCCAGCCGCGACACCGACCCTGCCGCCGCGCTCAAGGCATGGGACGGCGGTGCGGACATCATCCTGAACGCCGCCCCGTCCAACGAGGCCGCCGCCGCCGTTCTCACCGGGCTCGCCCCGGACGGCACGCTGGTGCTCTGCGGCTACGACAACACGCCGCTCACCCTCGCCGCCCAGCCGATGGTGCTCAACCGGCTGCGGGTCATGGCCTCGCCGTCCGGATCACCCCACGACCTGCGCGACACGCTGGCCTTCTCAGCACAGCACCACATCCTGCCCAAGGTCACGCCGATCACCCTCGACCAGGCCCCGGCGACGCTGGAGGCCATGGGCAGCGGGTCCGGCGGCGGTCGCCGCGTCATCACCTTCGAATAACCGGGCCCCTGCCCGGCTGTAGCCGGAACGGGGCGACCCTACGACCGGGGCTGGGCGGGCAGGCGGGCGTTTTCCGCTCGCTTCGGCAGGTGGGGGGCGCACGAGGCGCGGGCGATCAGGCGAGTGGGCAGGCGCACGTGCCGCTGGGCCGGCCCGCGGCCGGCCAGCATGTCCAGCAGCATCTCGACCGCGAGGCGGCCCATGAGCTGGATCGGCTGCTCGATGGTGGTGAGGGCCGGTTCGGTCATCATGCTCTCGGGGACGTTGTCGAAGCCGATGACCGAGAGGTCGCCGGGCACCCGGAGGCCCAGCTCCACGGCGACCTCCATGGTGGCGATGGCCGTCACGTCGTTGGCGGCGAAGATCGCGGTGGGCCGCTCAGGCAGGTCGAGCAGGTCGCGGACCGCGTTGCGCACGTCGCTCTCGTCGTAGCCGGCGGCCTGTACGAGCAGGGGGTCGACCGGGATGCCGGCGTCGGCCAGCGCGGACCGGTAGCCCGCCTCGCGCAGGGGACCGGACTCCAGGTCGCGGGGCGGCCGGCCGAGGAACCCGATCCGCCGGTGGCCGAGGCCGATGAGGTGCTCGGTGGCGAGCCGGCCGCCCTGCAGGTTGTCTGCGTCGACCGTCGGCACGGCCTCGCGCCCGCTGTGCGGGTCGACGGCGACGACGGGGGAGCCGCTGTCGACGTCGAGGACCGTGGGCGTGACCAGCACCGCCCCGTCGATCAGCGTGCCGGACAGGCGTGACAGGTAGCGGCGCTCCCAGCCGAGCCGGCCCGAGCCCTTACCGCCGCCCGCGTAGACCACCAGCTCGTAGTCGGTGCCCCTGATCGCGCGGGCGGCGCCTTTGAGCAGCTCGGCGCTGAACGGCTCGATGTCCCAGACGAGGATCCCGATCACGTTCGTACGCTGGTTGCGCAGGCTCCGCGCGACAAGGCTGGACTCGTAACCCAGCTCGGCGATGACCTCGCGGACCCGATCGACGGTGGCCGCCGCCACGCCGTAGCGGTCGTTGAGCACCTTGGACACCGTCGCCACCGAGACGCCGGCTTGCGCGGCGACGTCGCGGATGGTCACGCGGCCATTGTTCACAGCAAGGATCGTACCGCATGTAAAACGTTATCGATAACGATTGACACGAGCACAGTGATCCGCAGTTCAACCGCATGATCGCCACCCGATCGGTCGACATCGTGCAGCCCGACATCGGCTACATCGGAGGCGTTTCCCGGGCCCGAAAGGTGGCTGTCCTCGCCGAGGCGGCCGGCATCCCGTGCACTCCCCACTGCGCTAACGACTCGCTGCTGCGCGTGTTCAGCCTGCACCTCGCCGCGGCGATGCCCGCCTGCGTCCACCCCCAGGAGTGGAGCATCGAGACCACCCCGTGGACCCGGGACGTCTACGAGCCGATGCCGCAGGTGACCAACGGCACCGTACCGGCCCCCACCGCCCCCGGCTGGGGCGTCGAACTCCTCCCGTCCTTCGTCCACGGCTCCGAACGCGCCCTGTCACGCCTGTAGCCACTCCCGCTCGCGGCCCTCACCCCTGGCGCCCGGAGACCGTGCACCTCGTGCATGCCGCAAGTAGTCAGGGCAAGGCATTCCAGGCGGCCAGTGCGTCGAGGCGGCCCCCACCGTAAATGTTGTCGGGGCCCGCGGCGCCGAGGTCGTGGGCCCCGGCGACGAGCGCCGCCGCCTGCTGATCGGCGGTGCGGCTTGGCTTGCCCGAGAGCAGGAGCGCCAGGACGCCGCCCACGTGCGGCGCGGCCATCGACGTTCCCGTCGCGGTTGTCCACAGGCCGTACAGGTCACTGGTCCAGATGTCCTTGCCGGACGCGACCAGGCTGGGGAACACTCCGGTGCGGCCGCCGCACGTCGACGGACCGCGGCTGGACATGGAAAGGATCACGTCGTTGCCGTTGACCACCCCGACCGAGAAGGCGGACGGGTTGTTGGCGGGGCTGTAGGAACTGCTCGCGTACGGGCCGCCGTTGCCGGCCGAGAAGACCGGGAGCACCCCGATCGCGCGCAACGCCGCCAGGTCGGGCTCGAAGGCCAGGTTGCAGCCCTTGGCGGAGAACGTCCACGAGTTGTTGACCACGTCGGGGGCGTCGTCGGTCGCCGGGTCGCCGTCGGGGTCGAGCAGCCACTGGAAGCTGGCGTGCAGTCCGGAGGTCGTGGCTGTTCCGCCGTCGTCGAAGGCCTTGGCCGCGATCCACGTGGCGTCCGGCGCGACGCCGATCGCCGTGCCGCCCGTATCGCCGCCGACCATGACACCCATGGTCCAGGTACCGTGCCCGGAGACGTCGGCGGGCGTCGGGTGCTCGCCGTACGGGTCGTACCAGGAGTCGGAACCGCCTCGCCATCGTGCGGCGAGGTCGGGGTGGGTGACGTCGACGCCGGTGTCCACGTTCGCCACCACGACACCCGTGCCGCGCAGGCCCAGCGACCAGAGCCTGGGTGCGCCGGACTGCGTCAGGTTGTTCTCGATCTCCGCCGCGGGAGCGAACGCGGTCTCGTCGGGTGCCACGGACGCCACCTCGGGGCGGTGGGCGATGAGGTCGGCGAGTTGCCGGGTGGTCGTCAGCGCGATCGCGTTCACGTTCCACAGGCGGCGGAGGCCGGTGACGGCGCCTCGCCGGCGCTCGGCTTCGAGCACGCGCAGCAACGGCGCCTGGGTGCGGTCCGCGACCCGGTGCAGCTCCTCCACGACCCTCTGCCTGTGCAGCCGACGTTCCACTGGTGGCAACCTGCCGAGGTCCGCCCGTTCCTTGAGATAGACGATGACCGCGACCCGGTCAGGCGCCGGTGCGTGCACGAGCGGGGTCAGCAGCAGGGCCAGTGCGATTGTCAGGGTCCTCACTGTGTCGCCTCCTCCTCCAGACGAGGGCCAGGACGGCTCCCGCGGCGGCGAACGCCAATGCCGCGGCGTTCGTGATCGGAGCCAAGGGTTGATCGGCCAGCGGGCCCCGCGGCACGTCCCCGCGTACGGTCCAGTCCAGCTTCGTCCCGGTGGTCGGCAGACCGTTCCTGGCGACATCGATCTGGATCGGCACGCCTCCGGCGGGCGGCAGGTCCGCGACGGCCTGCCATCGCCGCTCGGCCACGGACACCGCCGCGACGGAGGAGCCCGCCAAACCCAGCCGCACCGCGCTCACCGGGCCGGGCCGCGGTCGCCGGGTGTCGTGGATCTCGACGGTGACCAGGTTCCGGCCGGGGGTGCCGGGCCGTACGGCCACCTCCAGCACCAGGTCGTCCAGCCGGACGCTGCGCTGCAGCGGCACGGCGGCGGGCGCCGGGTCCAGGCCCGGTCCCCTGGCGGGCGGCGTGACGGTCAGTACCGCCGCGCAACAGGCCACCCCACCCAGCAGCACCGCTTCCACGATCAGCAGCCGGCCGCCCGACCGTCCCCTGGCGGAGTGGATGGCGATGGCGGCCACGCCACCCAGGATCAGCAGCTTCGTCACGAGGATGAGCCCGTACGGCGTGGCCATGGCGGCGTGCGGCGTGGCGATCTGGCGTCCGGCGAGCACGGGGCCTGTCACAGCCAGGGTCACGACCGAAACCACGGCGGGCAGCGCGTAGGCGCCCAGCAGCGCACCGGCCGACCTCTTCCGGGACGCCGTGGGGTGGAACGAGGAGCTGGTGCCGTCGGCGAGCAGCGGCCGGCCGGCGACCACGAGGGCGATCACCCCGCCGATCCATACGGCCGCCGCCACGGCGTGCGCGGCCGCCGCGACCGCCTCTCCGGCGGCGGCGGCGTGACCGTCGAGGGCCCCCACCCCGACCGCGAGCGCGGCGGCGACCAGCCCGGCGGTGACCGGTCCGGCGGTGATCGGGCCGCGGTCGGTGGCGAGGGTGCGACGGCTGATGACCAGAGCCGTGAGCAGCAGCGCCAGTTGCTCGATCAGTCGCCTGCCGTGCGCAGCGGCGGCGAACTGCCAGGCCGAACTGGCGACGGCGATGGCGAGCACCGCGAGCAGCCCGATGCCCGCCCCGATCGAGGCGACCCACAGGGCGCGGCGGGTGACGAGGGGCCACGGCCCCGACGGCCGGCGTCGCCGGGCGAGCGGCACCAGGAGAGCGGCGACGAGGAAGCCTCCGACCGCGAGGGAGGCGCCCACCACGCGGGCCAGCGCCAGAGCCGAATCCCGCGGTTGCGGGCCGCCGCTGTCCCCGCGCGCCGCCGCCGCGACGGCGCGTCGGACGCCGAACACCAGGCTCCCGCTCAGGGCATGGCCGTCCTCGCTGGAGATCGCCGCCCATCGGACCTCGTAGACGTCGTCGCCGAGGTGGGGTAAGGGAGCCACGAAACGCTCCGCGGTCTCCGCCGAGGCGGTCAGATCACGTGTCGCACCGGCGGAGGGGTGCAGCGACAGCCGTACGGAGGAGACGAGGACTGGCTCGCTGAACTCGAGCAGCAGCCGGTCGGGAGCCGTCGCGAGCGTCTGACCGTCGGCGGGCTCGGAGCCGGTCAGGATCGGGTGGGCGGCGGCCGGGCCCGCCATGAAGAAGAGCAGCAGGAGGGCGGCCGCCGCCGCCTTACAGAACCGGGACATGCCGCAGGCTCGCCTGGTCGAAGGCCAGTGTCACGGTGTCTCCCACCCGGACGACGCCTCCGGAGTTGCGGTAGAGCACGTAGTACGTGCGCCCGGCCACCGGATCGTGGATCATCGGCGTCAGCGCGGGCGACGGCAGCGCCTTGCCCTTGCTCTCCACCACGACGTCCGGGAGCCGGGCGGGATCCGACAACATGTCCGTCGCGCGATCCGGATCCAGCACGATGAAGCGCACGTCGAGGAGGCCGTGGTCGGCGGTGACGCCCACCATGGTGAAGCGCACGCCGTACTGCTGCTCGACCTCGTGGCTGGCCGGCATCTCCGCGCGCCGCTCCGTACGGTCCGGCAGGGCGAACAGGACGACGAGCCCCGCCGCGACCGCCAGCGCCGCGACCGCCGGCCAGCGCATCACGGCCCCGCCGTGGTGATGAACGTCAGCATGCCGCCGAAGTCGACCGACCCGCCGGTCGTGTGCCCGGCGTTGTCGATGTGGCGAGCCGCCTCGAACAGCGGTATTCGCGAGACCGCCGGAACGGAGACGATCGCGTCCATCGTGCCGCCGGCGACCACGGTGTCGGAGAGGACGGTGTACGGATGCCCGAGTGCGCGGCCGTCGGCACCGACCACCTGCTGGAACGCCCCGGCCAGGGACATCGGATGATCCTCGAGTCCGGCGTTGACGTACCTCAGCAGCAACCGATGGCCCGCCGCGGTCGGGATCTCCGCCGTACCCGGGTAGGCCGCGCCGTTGATCAGCCAGTAGCGAGGACGGTACTTCGCCGTCGGATACGTGGCGGGGGCGGCGTTGAACGCGGGATCGACCCCCTGCAGGACGACCAGCGCCTCATCGTCGAAGGCGGTCGCGGCCGTGCCGTACGCGCTGTTCCCCGAGACGGGACGGACGACGAGCGCTCCGGCGAGGCCCATGGCCACCTGGCGGGGACCACCGCCGGTCAGCCCGGCCTCATAGCGGAACGTGCCCGGCCGGGTCGCGGTGAACTCGTAGGTCCTGGTTCCCCCTGGGGGCGCGCCCGCCGTGTCGGGAGGCAGTTCCTGCTCGGGCAGCCCGAGGCTGGTCGCGTCGGCGAGCGTGTTGTGCAGCGTGATGCTCACCGTCTCGCCCACGGTCGCCAGCAGCAGCGGTCCCGGCAGCGTCGGCGGGTCGGCGGCGGTCGCCGCGTAGCCCCAGATCGGCACGGTGGTCCCGCCGGGCAGCGCGAGCGTCCCGGTCTTGGCCCACAATTCGCAGCTCCGCGTGCCGCCGCTCAGGGTGCACGGCGACGGGGGCAGGACCGCCGCCGCCCCTGAGTCGTGCGCGCGGGTGGGAGCGCGCAGGGCGGCGGCGGCCGGCTGGGTGAGCAGTGCGGTCGCCGCGATGATCGCGCCGCATGCCGTCAAGAAACCGCGGCTTCCCATCAGGAACACCCCCCGGGTGGGTCGATGCGCTCGAGCGTCATCATGCCGCCGAAGCCCGCCTCGTAGTTGGCGGCCTCGTTGAGCGCGTGGCTGTGCCACATCTGGTAGTACTCGCCGCATTCGTTGTAGGAGGTGACGCCGACCGGGAGACTGTCGGTCACGCCGAGATAGGGGCTGCCGCCGTACCAGGTCGCGTCGTCCTTGTAGACGAGGTTCTGCTGCTGGGGCAGCGGCACCGGGATCGGGTTGGTGCCCGGCCTCCACTGCTCGACGTCGGTCCAGTCGTAGGTGACGTCCCAGGTCTGGCCGGGCCCGATGTCGGCGAGGAAGTTCTCGAAAGACTGGTCGGAGCCGTTCACCAGGGCGTGGGCGTCACGTCCGATCACCCGGCCGTGGTTGCCGTGCGGGTGGAACGGATGGATGCGGTCGCCGACGTTGAGGTAGCGCACGAGAGCGGGGTGGGGGTTGGTGACCGGGTCCTTGGGCTGGATGTGGACCAGCGCTCCGTACGGTTGGTTCGGCAGCCAACCGGCGTTGTTGGGGGCGATGGTGTCGGGGAAGCTCCGGCCGTTGATCATCCAGTAGCGCGGGTGGAGCTTGGTGACGTCGTACGGCTTGGCGTTCTCGACCGCGGCGTGCAGGGCGGGGTCGATCTCGGAGAGCAGGGCGACGTGCTCCGCCTGCGGGTTGAACCGGCTGGCGGCCGTGCCGTACGCCCAGTCGGTGTGGCCGGCGGGCCGCACCACCAGCGCGCCGTAGAGGCCCATCTGGACCTGCTTGGCGGGGTCGGTCCCGCTGGCGTAGAGGTAGGTGCCGGGGGTGGTCGCGACGAACTGGTACGTCACGGTGCCGCCGACCGGTGCGGCCGGCACCAGCGAGGTCAGGGTGGCGCCGCTGAACTGGGGCTGCGCGGGCGAGCCGGCGGCGGTCATCCCGATGATTCCGGGGATGAGGATCGATACCGGCTCCGGCAGCGTGTTGTGCAGGGCGATGGTGACCGTGTCGCCCTCGGTGACGCACAACACGGGCCCGGGCAGTTGGAAGCCGCTTCCGTTGACGGTGTAGCTCCACATGAAGACCGTGTTGCCGTCCGGGAACCCGGCGAAGCCGTCGGCCGTGGCCAGGTCGAAGGACGGGCCCGCGGTACAGGAGAGGCCGGATTCCGGTGGCTGGGCATAAGCCGGAGTCACCGTGAGGGCGACGAGGAGCGCCACGGCGAGGGCCGCTTTGAGAGCACGCATGATGTCCTCAGGTGTTGGGCTTGGTCTGGGGCGGCAGGCCGCTGCCGGCGGGGAGCACGCGCACCTGGGTCACCTGGCCGCCGAGCCCGGCGAGCCCGGGGTTCGAGAGCGTGGCGTACGCGCGGTTGTACAGCAGGTAGACGGTCTCGTCGGTCACCGGGGGAGCTGTGAAGATCGCATCCACACTCTCTCCTGGCCCGATATGGATCGCGTTGGTGACGTAGGAGTTGTCGGTGCCGTCCCGGCCGCGCAGGAGGGTGGCGTCCTTGCCGACCACGCGCATCGGGATGCCGGCGAGCGTCATGGTGTGCTGCTGGAACCCGAGGTTGACCAGGCGCAGGAGCACCTTCTCGCCGGACATGCAGCGAACAAGAGACGACAAAGGCTGATATTTCAGCTTTGGGTATCCGGCGGGTGCTATCAGGTCCCCGTTGGCGGCGTTGCCGCCCCCGTTGGGCGCCAGCGTGTCCGGGTAGGACCGGCCGTTGAGCAGCCAGACGTCGGCGTCGTATTCGCTCCAGTCGTGTTCCTGGATGTGCGCCCCCTCGAAGCGCTCCTTGGTCCAGGCCTCGGTCAGGAGCATGCCCCACTCGCGGTCGTAGGCGGTCGACCCGTCGCCGTCGTTGTAGACGTACTTGCCGGCCGGGATCCCTGTTGCCCCGGCGTTCTGCTTCGGCCGGACGAAGACGATCCCGGTCATCCCCATCGAGACGTGCTCGACGTCCTCGAAGTGGCAGTGGTACATGTACGTGCCAGGATCACGCGGCCGGTAGAAGTAGGTGAACGCCCGGCCGGGCGGCACCGCGATGGACAACTCCGGCACCCCGTCGAAGAGCGGGATGGCGTTGCGGAAACCGTGCCAGTGGATCGTGTGCGAGTCGAGCAGGTCCGGCCGGAGGGCCAGGCCCAGGTTGGTGAGCTGTACCCGGGTGTCCTGCAGCTCGTTCACCCACCACATCGGGGCGGGCGACTCGAACCTGCCCTTCTGCGCCTTCACCTGCGTGGCGGTGAGCGCGGTCACGTCCCGGAAGCCGATGCCCCAGGTGGTGAATGGCGCCGGGGCCAGCGGGTCGGGATGCACGCCGGGCACGTTCCCCGGCAGCGAGATGAACCCGTCCGTCGCCGCCAGATGGATGGTCGGGGGTGCGGCCGCCTGGGCCGCCGCGTCCCGCAGCAGCCATCCGCCCGCCACGGTCCCGGCGGCCAGGAGGAGGCCGCGCCGGCTGATCTGGTATCCGTTCATCCCGCCCTACCTGATCGTGATCGTCGTCGTCTTGACCGCGGTCCAGTTGCCGTTCGCGTCCTTGGCGCGGGCGTTGACGGTCCGTGGGCCCTTCGGCCAGCCCTTGGTGTCGACCGTGCCGGTGATCAGCTCGGTGGCGCTGCTGAACGAGCCGTCGAGGGCCTTCATGGCGGTGCCGCGTCCCTTGCCGGGGTCCGCGCCGACGAACCACTCGGCGGCCGCGATCTTCGAGTTCCCTGTGGTCGCGTCCGTGACGAGCGCGCCGACGGCTACCTTGATGCCGATCGGCCCGGTGGCCGGGAGGGCGGCCAGGTTGGTCATCAGCGGCGCCAGCGCATCCGTCGGGTCCTCGTCGGCGCCGAGGTCGTACAGGCCCACCGGCCGCGGCTGGTCGTCGATGTCGAACGTCGGTGCGGTGACTCCCGCCTTCGCGGTGGTCCCCGCCTCCAGCGCGGGGGAGCCGTTCACCCTCGGCTGCAGGTGGTAGTCGCCGGCGACCTGCGCGGGCTGGTCCAAGGAGACGATGATGCTCTGCACGAACTGGGGAGCACCCCGCCACACCAGCGGATCCACGATCGTGTCGTACGGCTGGCGCACCTTGGGATCCTGGCCGACCACGTTGGACGGCGCGGCGTTGACGTACGCGGGATGGTCCTTGGTCAGCAGGGTGTTGGTCGGCGACAGCTTGCCGCTGAGGTCCCCCGCCCCGAGGTCCCACACGTTGACCGGAGTGGCGTCTCCGGGCAGCCCGAGGCCCGTGAGCTCGGCGGCGGCGCCATCCCAGGTGCCCGCCCTGTTGTCGTGGAAGATGTCGTTGAACAACAGCGGCTCGCTGAACACCGGTGCGCCCGGCGGCAACGTGGCCTGCAGCTGCGTGCTGTTGGCGCCGGTGGACAGGCCCGCGGGAACGGGGTTGCCGTCGCTGGTGGCGGCGGTCGACGTGGTGATGTTCTTCGTCACGGTCGTGTTGTAGACGCGCACCTTGGTGGCGTCGTCGAGCGCGATCCCGGCGCCTTCGTGGGCCGAGACGTTGTTGACGATGACGTCGTCGTAGACGTTGATCGTCCAGTTCCCCGCCTGCAGCAGGCGCAGGCCGCCGCCGTCGTCGTCCGCCAGGTTGGACTGGATCGTGTTGGCGTAGATGTCGACCGGCCCCGATCCGGGTGAGACCGGTGGATCTGGTACGGCGGGCGGCGCCTCGCCGGCCAGCATGATCCCGCCACCCTCGTCGTAGGAGGCGTTGGCCCAGATCAGGTTGTGGTGGATCGAGTTGGCCGGGCCGGTCGCCCCGGACAGGCCGTAGTGGCTGATGCCGCCGCCGTACTCGGCGGAGAAGTTGCCGCAGATCTCGTTGTGGTCGATCTCATAGCCGTTGGTGCCGTTGAACAGTGCCACGCCGCCGGCCAGGTTGGAGCCGCCGTTGTGCAGGATCCGGTTGTAGCCGATGCGGACGCCGTCGTTGTGGTTGCTGCCGATGTCCGGGGTGCCGAGGCGGATGGCTCCGCCGTACGCGCCGCCGTTGCTCCTGATCACGTTGTTGGTGATCTGCAGGTTGCGGGCGTAGCCGTTGACGTGGATCCCGCCGCCCTGCACCGGGTAGAAGGGTGTCTGGAAGGTGCCCTCCAGGCCGAACTCGTCGCCGCCCTGGATGGTGAAGCCGTCGATCCCCGCCTTGTAGCCGCTGGTGAACTGGCCGTCCCTGGCCAGCACGTACACGACCTGGCCCTCGGAGATCTGCTGGTTGCCGCTCCAGCCGGGCGACGCCTTGATCCCTTCGACCAGCGTGCTCCACTGGACGGCGTTCGTGGTCGTGAAACCGAGGCCGTTGATGATCGAACCGGCGACCGAGCTGCCGTCCGGGCGCACTCCGCCCGGTCCGACGCCCTGGAGCTTCACCGGCGAGTGGACGACGACGTCCTCGAAGTAGTCGCCGAGCGGTGCGAACTGCGACGGCGTATTCGGGAACACCACGAGCAGCGCCTGGGCCGTGCCGGCCGCGGCCTCGAGACCTGCCTGGATCTTCGTGTGTGCCCGGCCCGGGCCGACCTCGATCACGGTGGGCGTGTAGGTCCCACCCCGAACGTGGAAGGTGAGCGTGTTGCGGGCCTCACGGCCGTCGGACCGGACTATCCGCAGCCGGTGCGGCCCCGGTGGAGCCCCCGCCGGCACGGATGCCGCAATCGTGCGATCGCCCCAGCTCGTCACCGATATCTGGGTGCCGTCGAGCAACACCTTGCCCGCGGTCGTGCCGAAACCCTGACCGTTGACGGTGAACGTGCCGGAGCCGTTCACGTACGGTGTGGACACCGCGAACAGCTCGGGAGTCGCGTCGGGCAGCAGGCAGCGCGGCGGATGCGTGGTCTGCGAGCCGGGGAACTCCACCACCGGCCCGGTCGGCAGCAGCGCCACGTCGGCGAGCAGGGTGACTCCCGGCCAGATCTGCCACTGGGACGCCATCGTCCGGTAGGCCGGGTTGTAGTTCGGGTTCGGCCGGCCGGGTGCGCCCGGATCGTTGCCGACCAGCCGGAAGACGTTCGGGCAGGGCCCCGCGGGGAGCGGGCAGTTGAACGTCCTCGTGGACGGCAGCAGCACCTCGAAGAAGCCGTTCGGGTCCGCGTTGATCGTGTGCACCAGGCGCCCGGTGAAGTCGTAGACGCCGACCGGCGCGTTCGGGATGCCGGCCTTCTCGCCGTAGTAGAACTCCTTGGGATCGGTGCCGAGCGCCAGGTCCTCCACCACCGCGCCGAACAGGCGGCCCGGCTGCGGCACGTCGGTGAAGAAGTGGAAGCCCGGCGCGGTGGATCGCATGTCGCTGACCGTGACGAGCTTGAGGTCGCACAGCGGCCGCTGTTCACCCTCGTACGGGCTGCCGCCCGCCTCGGCGAAGGTCGCGTTCTGGGTCGCGTCAGGACCGTCGGTGCCGACGCCCGCAACGTCGACCGGGTGCATGGCCCCCGCGCACGGCGGCGGCGGGACCTGGGGCTCGTAGTCGTCGCCGTCGAAGACGTTGACGTCCTCCTCCCTGGTCACCTTGTACTTCGGCTTGCCCCACGCGTCCTTCGGGACCTCGACCTTGACCAGGTAGTCGCCCTTGGGCATGGGCGCCTCGACCGGGTCGCCGTCCGCGTCCTTGATCAGGTTGCCGCCGGCGTCGTACTGCCAGACGGTCGTGAAGCCGTAGTTGCCGTTGACCGTGGCGAACCCGGTCTGGATCTGGTTGCCCATGAGAGGCGACTCGACGCATTCGTAGCCGCCGGTGGCCGGGGGAGCGAACAGCAGGTTCACGGCGGCGCCGCCCGCGTTGCGCGCCTGGCAGTCGGTGGGCCGCTCGAACGTCTCGCTGGTGTAGGTGCCGACCTGCCGGCCGAGTTTGTAGGAGCCGTCGGCGTCGGCGACGTACTCGCCGTCGGGCCCGGTCACGGGTTCGTAGAGGTTGACCGTGAGGTCGGGGATGCCGGGCTCGTAGTCCTCGGTGGCGGCCAGGTGGGGGTCCAGCTCGTTACGGGTCTCGTTGTAGACGACCGTGCCCACGATTCCGCCGTTGGTGCCGCGGGCGTACGGTTGCACGCCGATGTCGATCCGCGCGTTCAGGCCGTCCTGGTTGAGCGTGGCGATGTCGACGCCGCCGCCCAGGACGGTCGTCGCGGTCGGTTGGTTGTCCGCCTGGTAGGTGACGCCTGTGGTGTAGAACCGGTCGTTGTAGACCTCGAGCACCGTCCAGTAGCCGTACGGGTAGACCTGCTTGAGCGTCCAGTTGCCCTGCACGTTGGTCGTGGCGATCTTGCTGCCCGCGTCGACGATCGAGTTGTCCCGTGACTTGAGGACGACGGGCTGGCCCTGCAGGCCGGTCTCGCCCGCGTCGCGCTTGCCGTTCTTGTTGGTGTCGAAGAACACCGAGCCGTGCAGCTCGCTGAACCAGTGCGGCAGCGCCAGGTCGCCGAGGTCCGACGTCTGGCCGTCCGCGACGTTGGTGTTGGTGAGCTGGAGCAGCAGGTTCTGGTCGTAGTCCCAGTAGGCCACCTGGTAGTCGCCCGGCTTGAGGTCGGGGACGGTGAAGGTGCCATCGGCGTTCCCCTGGGCGGCGTACACGAGGGTGTCGTTGTCGAGCAGGTCCGTGACGGAGATCCACGGTTTGGACACCGGTCCTTCGAAGGTGTCACCACCCGCGGGCGGCAGGTACGACTTCACGCTCACGACCCTGCCCTTGATCGTCGCGTTGCCCGAGTGTGCGGCGTCCAGCGAGGTGGGCTTGACGTAGCCGAACTGGGCCTCGGGGATCGGGGCGCCGTTGACGATCAGCTCGGGGTCGAAGCCCTTGTGCCCCTCCTCGGCCCAGGTGTCCCAGTCGTGACCGCCTTCGAGGGACGAGGTCTGGATCCAGGTCTCGCCGTCCGGGGGCACGATGGTCATGCTGTACCGGTTGGAGCCCAGGTTCGGGATGACGAGTTCACCCTGGGCGTTGCTCTTGCACTCGCCTCCGGTGCCCTCGATCGGATTGTGGTCGGCGTCGTACTGGGTGCAGAGCGGGTTGCCGTACCAGTCGGTGGTGACCTCGCCGAGCACGTCGGCGATGTGCCCGACCCACCCCTCCAGCCCGCGCTCGATGCCGGGGTCGAACTGGCCGTTGGTGGCGTTGTCCTCGAACACCTGGGCCTTGAGCTGGGCCAGTGGCAGCGGATCCGGCTGGAGCCCGACCTTTACCAGTCCTGGATCGGGCGCGGGTACGGTCACCCACCCACCGTCGATCTTGAAGCCGTCGGCGACCACCGAGATCAGGTACTTCCCGTCCGGCAGCTCCAGCCCCGTCGTCTCGGACAGATCGGTCTGCGTGCCCTGGGTGATCAGGTTGTCCGCACCGCCCGCACCGCCGGTGAACGTATGAGTGGAGGGCCAGTCGCACGTCTTGGGATAGGACGTCGCTGGATCGTTCCCATTGCCGGGCATGCAGCCGGCGTCGCGAAGCTGGGCGGGATCGCCCGTGTCGTCCTTGGTGACGAGGAACTTGTAGGAGGTGACCGGATCCCCGGTACGCGCGGACTCGACACGGAGCCGGACCGTGCTCGTGACCTGGGCCTGCGCCGGCCCCGCCGCTGCCGGAACCGCCGCCACCACCATCACCAGCGCGGTGAGCAATCGACGAACGCGCATGGCCGTCCCCTCCCATAGCGAGATCCTCAAGGTGCGCGCGCTGTTGGCGGCCGGTGCCGTAGATGACAACTCCGTCATCCGACTGTCAGCTCGACGTCATCTCCGGCCAGGTCAGACCGGGTGCCGCTTTCGGACACCGGATGCCCCTTGCCGGGGGTGATCGCCGGAGGTACACACAGGGCATAGACACCGATGGGCGTCGCGGGTGGGGCGCCGCTTACTCGTGCGGAGCACCCTCATGCCCCGGATCCTTGTCGTCGACGACGAACCCAAGATCTGCCGGTTCGTCTCGCGGGCGCTGGAAAGAGACGGCCATTCGGTCGTGACGACGGGCGGCGGCACGGACGCCTTGCAGCTCGCGCAGGAGGGCGAGTTCGCGCTGGTCGTGCTCGATCTCATGCTGCCCGGAATGAATGGCTTCGACGTGCTACGCCGGATGCTCGCCCACCATCCCGGCCAGCGGGTCCTGGTGTTGTCCGCGGTCGGGGACGTGTCCGCCAAGATCGAGTGCTTCGCCTCCGGCGCCATCGACTATCTGGCCAAGCCGTTCGCGGTCGCCGAACTCGTCGCGCGCGTCCGGCTCCGTGCCTCGGACCCCAGCCGCCCCCCCTCCCACCGCTGGCTTCGGGTGGGCGCGTTCTCACTCGACCTCGACCGGCGGACGGTCACCCTCCGGGGCCGCGTCATTCACCTCCCGCATCGCGAATTCGCCCTGCTCAGCCAGCTGATGAGACGGGCCGGGGAGGTGTGCGGCCGCGACGAGCTGCTCGCCAACGTCTGGGGCTTCACCTTCGACACCTCGAGCAACGTCGTGGACGTGTACGTGCGCCGCCTGCGAACCAAGCTGGGTGCCGACTCGATCGAAACGGTGCGCAATGTGGGCTACAGCTTTGTCGCGGGTTGACCGCTGGGCGCTCCCGCTCTGGGCGGTCTTCGCCACGCTCAACGTCGTCCTCATGTGGGTGCTGCCCGGAGCGGAGACGATCCCCTTCCACCTCGTCTGGATCTCGCTCGCACTGGTCTACGGGGTACGGCCGTGGCCGTTGCCGGCCACCTACGCCGTGTGCCTGTGCGTGGCCGTGGTCACCGGGATTCCCCTCATCCGGCACGCCCACTCCGAGGTCATCGCGTTGGAGGAGACAGCGGAGATCCCGCTGATGTCCTTGCTCTTCCTCGTGATGGTCTGGCACGTGCGCCGGCGCACGGCCGCGGTGGCGGAGGCCCGATCGGCCGCCTCACGGGAGCGCGTGGCCCATGAGATGACGGAGCGGTTCGTCCGGATCGCCACCCACGAGCTGCGTACCCCCCTCACCGTCGCGCGCGGGTACGCCGAGATGCTCCAGGTGGATACCACCGACCCCGAACTGGCCGCCGACGCGGGCGTCGTCGTCGACGAACTCGCCAAGCTCTCCCGCATCAGCGGGCGCCTCGCCGCGCTCGCCTGGGCACACCAGGACACCAGCGGAGACGCCCGCATCCTGGACCTCGGCGCTCTGCTGCAACGGGTCGCCCGGCGCTGGGCTCCCGTGGCGGACGAGGCGATCCGCGTGGAAGCGAGCCCGACGCCGGTGCCGGGTGACGAGGAGCGGCTGGAGACGGCCCTCGACTGCCTGGTGGAGAACGCGGTGCTCCACGGTCGCGCCCCGATCGTGCTGCGCGCCGAGCAGGGCGCCACGAGCGTGGTCATCGAAGTGGAGGACGACGGTCCCGGGATCTCGGCCGGCCGCGCCGCCGAGCTCCTCCACGGGTCCGACTCGCCCTCCTCCGCCGGCTCAGGGCTGGGGCTGATGATCGTTCGGGGGATCGTGGAGGCGCACGGGGGGCGTATCGCCCTCGATCCCACTCCGGCGGGCGGACTCAAGGTCACCATCAGTCTTCCCGGCGCGCTCCGCCTCACCACCGCGCAGGCAGGCGCTGGACCAGCGGTTATTTGAACTGGTCCACGTGTTCCGCCGCCCACTCCGCGAACGTGTGCGGTGGCCGGCCGGTGATCTTCTCCACGTTGTCGGTCAGGGTGGTGGCGAAGTCGTTGGGCGTGCCGTACATCCGGATGAGGATCTCCACCAGGTCCCCCTCGCTGACCCCGGGCGTCTGGGTGAAGGCGCGGAAGAGGGAGAGGTTCGGCCGCCGGCCCGGTGCTCCCCACTCCCGCCGGGCCTGGTCGGGGGTGAGCTCCTCGAAGCGGAGGTCGCGGCCGGTGGCTTCGCCGATGATGCGGATCATGTCGCGGGCGGTCAGCACCTCAGGGCCGGTGAGGTGGTAGCTCTGCCCGTGGTGGCCGTCCTGGGTCAGGGCCACCGCCGCTACCGCGGCGATGTCCGACTCGTGGATGGGCGGGCTCTTGCGGTCACCGTACGGCTCGCGCACGACCCCGGTGGTACGCAGCGGCTCGCCCCAGTCCGTCACGAAGTTGGCCATGAACTGCACCGGGTTCAGGAAGGTCCACTCGAGGGCGCCGGCCCTGACGGCGGGCTCCAGGGTGCCCTCCTGCCAGCCGTTCAGGATGGTGACCTTGCGTACCCCGGCCTGCAGGGCCAGGTCGACGATCTGCTGCCCGTTCGCCAACAGCCGGTAGTCGCCGCCGAAATTGATCAGATGGGCGGCGGTGACGCCGTCGAATGCCGCGCTCAGGGTGCGGGCGTCGGTGAGGTCGCCGGCGATCACCTCGACGCCTTCCGGCAGGTTCGTGGTGGCGGGGTCGCGGGTCAGCGCGCGCACTTTCTGATCGCGGACCAGCAGGTGGTGTACGAGGTGGCGGCCGACGGTTCCGGTGGCCCCGGTGACGAGAATGGTCATGCCGATTGCTCCCTTGCGATAGGTCTGTTCCTGAGAGCAGTCCCGGCGCCCGGAGTGTGACATCGCCCGAGGAAAGGACAGCACTGTGCAGGACACCTCCATGGACGGCCGCGTCGTCGTGATCACGGGAGCGGGCTCCGGGATCGGCAGGCACGCCGCGCTCGCCCTCCACCGCGCCGGGTACCGGTTGGTGCTGGCCGGCCGGCGGGCGGGGGCACTCCAGGAGACCGCGGAGGCGGCCGGAGGCAACGCGCTCGTCGTGCCGTGCGACGTGACGGAGCCCGGATCGGTACGGGAGTTGTTCGACCGCAGCCGCGACCGCTTCGGCCGGGTCGACGTGCTCGTCAACAACGCGGGGATCTTCGGGCCGTCCGCGCCCTTCGACGAGATCGGCCACGAGCAGTGGTCCGACGTCGTACAAACCAACCTGACCGGCGCGTTCCTGTGCGCGCAGGAGGCGTTCCGGCAGATGAAGGCGCAGGGTGGCGGCCGGATCATCAACAACGGATCGTTGTCCGCGCACTCGCCGCGCCCGCACGCCGCCGCGTACACCGCCACCAAGCACGCGATCACCGGCCTCACGAAGGCGATCTCGCTCGAAGGGCGGGCGTACGGCATCGCGTGCGGGCAGATCGACGTCGGCAACGCCGCGACGGACATGACCGAGGCCATGTCCCGCGGCGTCCTGCAGGCCGACGGCTCCGTCGCGCCCGAGCCGACCATGGACGTCCGGAACGTCGCCGACGCCATCGTCTTCATGGCCGGCCTGCCGCTCGACGCGAACGTGCAGTTCATGACCGTCATGGCGACGGCGATGCCGTTCATCGGACGGGGCTGACCCGGATGGGTGAGCGAGTACTTGCGGTCGCCGTCCGTCCACAGGCAGCGGGCACGCCGGTGCAGGGGCTGGGGACGCCCATGCGATGCTTTCTGGGCTACTGATATCAAGCTGTGATACGGACGCGGCATGTTGTGACGCGGCGGTTCCGAAGTGTGATATGGCCACGTCAGGGCCTGCTCGGGCGGGCTTCGGGTGTGTGTTTCGCTGTGTTGCGAGGGACGTGCGGTCTGGTGCGACGTGCAGGTCGCTGGACTGCAGGTGGTGCGGTTCGGGACTTTGAGATCGCGACGTTATCCACAGGGTCTGGCGGTTATCCACAGGTTGTGGGTCACCGGTCGCCGGGGGTTTCCGGTACGGCGATGATGGCGTCCTGAGGTGCCTCGGAGATCGTCAAGTGGTTCTCTCGTAGGAACAGCAGGGCGAACGCTGGAAGGGCGGCCAGGGCGGTCATCAGGATCACGGCTCCCGTCAGGTTGCCGGTTACCAGCATCGGGGTGACCAGGGCGGCGCCAATGGGCGGGGTGGCCTGCATCATCGTGCGGAAGACGCTGAAGACGCGGCCGCGCTGGGACGGGGGGATACGTTCCATGCGCAGCGACTGCGCCCAGACCGTCATGGGGGCGCTGAACGTGCCTATGAGCAGGAAACCTGCGGCCACCGGGATCCAATTGGGGGTGCCCAGGACCGCCAGGAAACCTGCCGCCGCTACCAGTTCGACCATGGCGATGGCGACCAGTCTGTCGATTCTGGGGCGCCAGGCTCCGGCTGCGAATCCGCCCAGGAGTTCACCGGCTGACAGGGCGGCCATGAGGAGAGACAGGGTGGCGCCGTTGCCTGGGAGTTGTTCCTTGGCCAGCCAGGGGGCGACGACCATGGTCATCGCGCCTTCGGCGATGTTGAAGGCCATGAAGGCCAGGGTCGTGCCGATGAGGATTCTGTCGCGGAAGACCGTTCTGGGCGGGGTTGGGGATTCCGGCTTCTCGCGTGGGCGTAGCGGGTGGCGGATCAGGGTTACGGCTATCGCGAAGCAGGCGTAGGTGGCGGCGTCCAGGGCCAGCAGGTTCGCCGGGCCCACGGCTCCGAGGAGGGGCGCGGCCAGGGTGAATCCGATGATTCCGGACAAGGAGTAGCTGACGGATTCCAGGGCGTTGGCGGCGTCGCGTTCCTCGGGGGCGACGAGGTCGGGGATGGCGGCGGGGACGGCGGCCATCGGGACCATTTTCAGCAGGCCGTACAGGGCCGCGACCAGGAAGGGGAGCCAGGTCGGCACCGTCGCGACGGCTGCCGTGAACGGGACGGACGCGACCGCGAGCCCGCGCAGGACGCTGTCGGCGATCAGGGCTGCCCGTTTGTCGAAGCGGTCGAGCAGCGGGCCCGCCGCCAGGCCGCCGATCAGCACGGGGGCGGTGTAGCAGACTGCCAGGATGCCGAGCTTGGCGGTGCCGTTCGGCTGGGCCAGGACGAGCCAGGACAGGGCGATGAAGGTCATGCTGTCGCCCATTACGGAAATGGACGCGCCCAGCCAGAGGCGGCGGAAATCACGCCTGGCTTTGAGGAGGGTCAGGTAGGTCGGCACGTAGCGGGTTCCTTATGCGGTCAAGTGCTGCATCGCGTACGACCGCCACGGACGCCACCGTCGCGCATCCTCCGCCGTCAGCCCGAGGCGGTGCAGACCCTCCTGTACGGCGGGGTCCGTGGGGAGGAAGACGTCGGGGTCGCCGAAGGCTCGCATGCGGACCCGTGCCACCGCTTCCGCTGCTATCCCCGGTAGGGCAAGGAGCTCGCGTTCCACCTGGTCGCGGTCGGTCTCTGGGCCCAGGTGGACGGTGCCGGCGGTCAGTGCCCGGGCCAGGGCGGCGACCGGAGCCGGCACGTCCGCATCTGCCAGGAGCTCTATGCGGGGGAAGGCATGGGTGAGGTTGCCAGGGTGGACTTGATGTGGTGTGCCGTAGCGCTGGATCAGGTGTGCGAGTCGGGCCCGGCCCGTGGGCGTTTCCTCGTTGAGGATCGCGCGTACGGCCATCTCGGCCGGGTCCACGTGACCAGGGACTCGTCTTCCTGAATGGGCCGTCACCGCGGGGGTCAGGAGGGGGTCGCGGGTGAGGTGGTCGGTGATGTCCCTGGGGTCGGCGTCGAGGTCGAGGAGGTGGCGGCAGCGTCGTACCGCTGCTGGTAGGTCCTTCAGGTCCGCTAGCCGCAGCTCGCAGGAGACGTGCGCTTGCGCGGGTCTCAGCGTGACGATGCCAAGGCCGTGCGGGAGGGTCAGGGAACGGCGGTAGTAGGTGTCGGTGGCGTCCTCCAGGCCGGGGATCGCTCGGGCGGCGAGGAAGGTGAACAGGTGCGTCAGGTCGAGGGGTGGGCGGTATGTGAGGTTCAGGTGGAGTGTTCCCGGTGGGCGGTGAGTACGGCGGGTGCCGCGCATGGCGGTGGGTGTGGTGCCGTAGACCTTGCGAAGAGTGTCGTTGAACTGGCGGATCGTGGAGAACCCGGCGGCGAAGGCTATCTCGCTCGCGGGGAGGTCGGTGGTTTCCAGGAGCGTTCTGGCGTTGGCCGCCCGCTGTGCTCGGGCGAGTGCCTGTGGGCCGGCCCCGAGGTCGGCGATGAGCTGGCGGCGGAGCTGGCGTTCGCTGTAGCCGAGGCGGGCTGCCAGGCCGGTGACTCCTTCGCGGTCCACCAGGCCGTCGGCGATCAACCGCATCGCGCGGCCGACCACGTCCGCTCGGACGTTCCACGCCGGGGAACCCGGGGTGGTGTCCGGGCGGCAACGTTTGCAGGCGCGGAAGCCCGCTTCCAGGGCGGCCGCGGAGGACGGGTAGAAGCGGACGTTCTCGCGTTTGGGCAGGGCGGCTGGGCAGCTCGGGCGGCAGTAGATGCCGGTCGTCACGACGGCGACGAAGAAGCGGCCGTCGAAGCGGCCGTCACGGCTCCTGAGCACGGAGTACGCGTCTTCGTCGGCGAGCATGTGCCCTACTCTTCCCGCCTTCCGACCGGTCCCACTAGTGACGATCGGACATCGAGTGACCTGTGGCCGGTCAGCCGAGGTCGCGGCTCCTGAGCCGGAGCAGGGTCGCGGTGCCGTCGCCGCGTCCGCTCGGGGGTTTAGTCGGCGGCCTGGTCGAGCACCTTGGCCAGGGCGGCGATGGAGGTCCTGGCCGAGCGGATGCGCGCGGTCTGCCTCTCGTCGGCCCAGCCCAGCCGCAGGCCATCGGCCGCCAGCTCGTCGAACGCGGCGAACGCGGCGAGCTTCTGCCGGATGACCTTGGACCAGGCGTCGTCCTCGATCTGGTAGTAGACGTTCCGCGCCCCGGGTTTGCGGAACCTGCGGATCAACCGGATGGACGTCAGGAGGTGCATGTTCGTGGTCAGCGACGCGCGGCTCGCGCCGATGGCCGCCGCGATGTCGCCCGCGGTCTGCTCGGGCGGGTCGCAGGCCATGAGCCAGCCCAGAACGCGGCCGGTGATGGGGGCGAGCCCCCACTCCTCGGAGACGAACGTCGCCACCCGCTCGACCCAGTCGAGCACCTGCTCGCGGTCGGGTCCGTCCTGCGCAGTCATGCGAACATCCTAACGCTAACCGTTCTAGCCAGTAATTTCAGCCTAGACTAAAATATGGCAACCCGCGCCCATGCATCGCCTACCTGTCGCTTGGTAGCTGCTACATTGCGTTCCGTGATTGCCTGGTCACTCATGCTCATCACGCTGCTCCTCCCCGAGCCCACCTCGGCAGCGAACGCCCGCAGCGAGCTGAAGGAGCTGACCGTCGCCCCGGCGGGCTCCCTGGACGGCTACTCCCACCTGCGCTTCATGCCCGAATGGGCCGAGGAGGTGGGAATGTGCGACTCGCGCGAGATCGTGCTGCACCGCGACGCCACCGAGATCACCACCGGCTGGGACTGCAGCGCGATCCAGGGCACCTGGTACAGCCGGTACGACGGCAAGACCCTGCACAGTGAGGCCGAGATCGACGTGGACCACCTCGTGCCGCTGTCCAATGCCTGGCGGTCGGGGGCGCGCGCCTGGACCGACGCCCAGCGCTACAGCTTCGCCAACGACCTGATCAGACCCGAGCTCATCGCCGTCAGCGAGTCCGCGAACCTCGACAAGGGCGGCCGCAGCCCGATCAGCTGGCGACCGCGCAAGGACTACTGGTGCACGTATGCTCGCGCCTGGATCACCGTCAAACACCACTACCGGTTGACCGTCACGGAGAACGAGAAAAGGGCGCTCGCCGAGATGCTCGGCGCCTGCGCCTAACCTCTTTGGGCCATGCGCCTGAGTTGCTGAGCCCTGGCGGCCGCGTCTCCAGGGAGATCCCGCTCGGCGAGCCCGTCCGCGATCCGCTCGCGGAACTCGACCGGCCGCTGGTCGTCGTACTTGAACTTGGCCCGCACCCCCACCACCTCCAGCCGCAGCCCTCTGATCGCCGACAACCTCTTGTGGTACGGCCCCGCGTCGGCGGCCACCTCGCCATGCCCGCCATCCGGCTGGTGGTGGGCCAGCTGGCGGCGCAGGATCTCCACCTTGCCCTCCTTGCCGTCCACGATCCGAGCCCGGCACGTGAGCTGCACCGAGGCGTAGTAGCTGGTCGGCACGCCGTCCTCGGGGGAGTCCGAACGCCACCCCGACGGGATGTAGGCGTAGTCGTCGTGCACGCTCACCACGGCCACCGGGTTGGCCTCCAGTGCCGCCCAGATCGGGTTGGGCCTGGCCAGATGCAGCACGACCTCCCGGTCCCCGTCGAACAGGAAATGCGTCGGCACCACGACCGGCGGGCCGCCGTCCACGCCGTTCGCGGTGAGCTGCCCGAAGTCACGTGTACGCAGCCAGGCCCGCCATTCGTCACTGTCGCGGGCCGCGTCCCAAGGATGAATGAGCACTCGAACCTCTTTGTATTAGTACATAATATGATTTGTGTCAGAAAAATACCTGATAACCGGCGGGACGGCCAGCGAGATAGCGGCCGGGGTGGAGGTCGCCGTGTCGGCCGGGCGGCTGCCACCAGGCACGATGCTGCCCCCGGTCCGTGAAGTGGCTGCCGGGGCGGGGGTCAGTCCCAACACGGCGGCGGCCGCGTACCGGCTGCTTCGGGAGCGTGGCGTCGTGGAGACCGCCGGGCGGCGCGGCACCCGGGTCAGGCCGCGCCCGGCCAGCACGTCGCGCGAGGAGATCCGGATCGAGGTGCCCCCGGGCGTACGCGACCTGTCCCAGGGCAACCCCGACCCGGCCCTGCTGCCGCCCCTGCACGAGGCGCTCGCCGCGGCGGCGCGGGCGTACGAAGAGCGGCCGACCATGTACGGGACGGGTGACGACGAGGAGTTCCTGGCCCTGGCCAGGGAACGCCTGCGCGCGGACGGCATCCCGCCCGGACCGCTGGCGATCACCTCGGGCACCCTCGACGCGGTCGAACGTGTGCTGACCGCCCACCTACGCCCCGGCGACGCGATCGCCGTGGAGGATCCGGGCTGGGCGGCACTGCTCGACCTGGTCGGCGTGCTGGGATTGCGTCCCGTGCCCATGCGGCTCGACGCCGACGGGCCGCTGCCGGACGAACTTGCGCGGGCCCTGCGGGCGGGCGTGCGGGCCGTGGTGGTCACGGCCCGCGTGCAGAACCCGACCGGGGCCGCCGTCTCCGCCGAACGCGCGGGGGAGCTGCGCGGGTTGCTGGCCGCGTACCCCGGGGTGTTGCTCATCGAGGACGATCACGGGTCGGGCCTGGTGGACCTCCCCTTGCACCTGCTGGCGGGCGTCACGGAGCGCTGGATCCTCGCCCGCTCGACGGCCAAGGCGTTCGGCCCTGACCTCCGGCTCGCGCTGATCACCGGCGACCAGGTCACGCTGGAACGACTGCGCGGCCGCCAGCGACTGGCCGCGGGCTGGGTCAGTCACCTGCTGCAACGTGCCGTCGCCCACCTCTGGCGTACGGAGGCGGTTGACACGGTGGCGGTGGCCTCGTCGTACGGGCTGCGCAGGAACGGGTTGGTGGCGGCGCTGGCCGCGCGCGGCATCCCCGCGTACGGCCGCACCGGCCTCAACGTATGGGTCCCCGTCGCGGACGAGGCCACCGCGATCACCCGTCTGCTGGCCCGCGGCTGGGCCGCCGCCCCCGGCGCCCGCAACCGCATCGCCACACCCCCCGCCCTGCGCCTCACCGTGTCCCCCCTACACCCGCACGACATCCCGCCACTGGCCGACGACCTCACCGCCGCCCTGCAACCCACAGCCGGCGGCCGATATGGCTAACCGAGCGCCGGACGCTGGCCTGGGCAACGGGCTGTGGGTGGCTCCTGGCCCACCTGTACAGAGGGGATTGGCGGCATAATGACGGCCGATGCCGAAATTTCAGGAGCTGTCCGGATATGCGGCGGCGATCGCCCCGGTCATCGACGCGGCCCACGTCAACGTGCACGCCGCCGCTCGCAGGTCGGCCATCGAACTGGCCGAGACCTCGGGCGTGACCCCTGGGTTCCTGGTCGATCTGCGGTTCGTGCTTCCCTTGCGCTCGCTGACCCGGCCGGAGCTGGGCACGATCTACCGGTACGGCGACGCCGAGCTCGGCCTCCAGGAGCACCTGCGCGAAGGCACGCTGACCGAGGATGGCGACGGGGTGCTGCGACTCACGGACAAAGGGCTGAAATTCATCCACGGTCTGTACGACCTCCATGCCGCCGCGGCCGAGCGGGTCTGGGCGGGCTACGACCTGCCGGAGCTCGCGGGCCTGGTGGGCAGGGTGCTCGACCGGGCCGAACGTGTGCCGGGTGGTGCCCTGGAGCTGATGGCGCCCCCGTACGAGCCGGAGGAGGGGCCGCCGGGGCTGCTGCTGTTCAACAGGATCGCCGCGCTCCGATACCACCGCGCCGACGCGCACGCCGTGGCCTGGCGGGAAGCGGGGCTGTCCGTGGCCGAGATCGTCGGGATGAAGGACGGCCCACTGCGCGCCAGGATCGAGGCGGAGACGAACGTGCGGGCCGCGGCGCCGTACCGGATCCTCTCTGAGGACGAGCGGAGGATCCTGTACGACGGCCTGATGGACCTCGTTTAGAGCGCGGCGAGCAGGCGGCCCACCTGCGTGCGGTCGTTCACGCCGAGCTTCTCGTACGCGGCCTGCAGGTGGTTCGCCGCGGTACGCGTGGACAGCGTCAGCCGGTTGGCGATCTCCCTGTTGGTCAGGCCGGCCGCGGCGAGCTGGACGATCTCCCGCTGCCGTGGCGTGAGCTCCGGCGTGGCCAGCTCGACCAGCGCCGGCGTCGAAACGCCCGGGCAGCGCTTGGCCAGCGCCCACGCCCTGGTCTGCGCGCCCCTGGCCAGCGTGCCGCGCCCGGAGTCCCGGTACGCGGCCGCCTCCTGTGCGGTGGCCTCGGCTGCGTAAAGGATCATCCCCATCCGCTCGAACTCGCCCGCCACCGCCCGCAGCTCGTCCGGATTCCCCACAGCGCGCGCGTGTCTGGCGAGCAGCGCCACCAGCGGCCCCTCCATCCGTTCCGCCAGCATGGAGAGCCGATCCGAGGCCGGACCCCCGAGCCGTACCAGGTCGTGCAGGGCGAACATGAGGTTGCCGCGCAGCTCGTGCCGCTCCGCGTGTTCCACCGCCGACCAGCACAGGCGCACCGCCTCGTCCAGGTCGCCGCCCGCCGCCGCCACCCAGACCGCGGCCTGCAGCACGTGCTGGCGGGTGAACGCCCACCGGGACGCCAGCTCCTCGGCCTCGGCCAGCGCGTCCCGAGCCTGCGCCGTCCTGCCCAGCAACGCGAGGGCGTGCGCCTGCTCCGCCACACACCGCCCCAGGTACGGCTCGCGAGCGGGCAGCCTGGCCATGTCGTCCCTGCACCAGCGCACCGCCCCCTCGGCGTCGCCGCGCAACCTGCTGACCAGCGCCCGGTAGGCCCCGAACCCCGACACCGACAATTCGGCCGCGGGCAGCTCCATGCCCTGCTCCGCAGTACGCGCGGCCGCTTCCAGCCGCCCCGAGAACGCCTGCGCCGCACAGAGCGCGTCCAGGAACGTCGGGAACGCGTGCGGCGCCTCGTCCTTCCAGCTCTCCACGCTCGCCATCGTCCGCTCGGCGACGGCGAGGCTGCGCTCGGTACGCCCCCAGTACGCCTCGACCCAGGCCTCCAGCGACGCCGCATGTGCCGCGCCGCGCACCGTCATGGGCTCGCACGCGCGGGCTCGGGCCAGCGACTGCGCCGCCCCGGCCAGCCGCCCGGCGAAACAGTCGGTCACGGCCCGGTAGACGTACGCCTCCTGCCGCCAGGCGGGATCGGTCAGCGTCTCCGCGGCCACGTCGAGCACCCGGCACGCCTCGGCGTCCGCACCCGCCCACGCCAGGTTGACCCCCAGGCTGTAGGCGTACTGGGCGCGCTCGCTCTCGGTGACCGCGTCCCGCGCCGCCAGCCGCAGCGCCGTCAGGGCCGAATCCGCGGCGCCGAGCACCATGAGCACCTCGCCGAGCAGCGCGACCGCGGCCACGCCCGCCCCCGCGTCGATCGCGGCCCTGGCCAGCCGGGCCGCCAGCCGCGGATCCTGCCTGCCCCAGGCCAGTCTCGCGGCCGCCGCCAGCATCTCCGGGTCGGTGACCGAGCCGCTGTCCAGGCGCCACACGGCCGCCCGCAGCCCGTCCTCGCGCCGCCGCAGCCCGCTGGCCTCCAGCGCCTCGGCCAGCATGCGCAGCCGCCGCCGGGTCCGCAACGTGCCGCAGTCGCCGCGTACCACCTCGCCGTAGAGCGGGTGACCGAGCCGCACGTGCTCCCGCCTCCCCTCGCCCTCGCTCAGCTTCTCAACTGAGCCGAGTGGCTCGCTCACGGCCACGATCAGCCCGCGCGCCTCGACCCGCTCGACCACCTGGGCCGAGGTCAGTGACACGAGCGACTCCGTCCCCAGCGGCTCCCCGAACGCCACCAGTTCCAGCACCTCCCGCTCGTCCTGGTCGAGATGCCCGATCCGGGCCCCGACCAGCTCGCGCAGCCGGGTCGTCATGGACAACTCGCCCCGCCAGCGCCACTGCCCGTCCCGCTCGGCCAGGCAGCCGACGGTGCGGCCGGCGTGCACGAGCTCGCGCAGGTAGAGCACGTTCCCGCCGCTGACCCTGACCAGATGCCGTACGGTCTCCGCCGCCACCTCGCCCCCGAGCGCCCCCGCGAGCACCTGCCCGACCTCGTCCCCGGTCAACGGCGCCAGCTCGATCCGGTCGAGCAGCTCGTCCTTCCACAGCGCGGCCACGGGAGCCGGCAGCGGCTCGCCCGACCGTACCGTCACCAGCACCCTGGCCATCCCGTTCTCCGCCAGGTAGTGCACCAGCGCCGCCGAGGCCGGGTCGAGCCGGTGCGCGTCGTCCACGCTCACCAGCGGCTCGGCCCGCCGCGCGCTGTCGCGCAGGTGGCGCGCGGCCCAGCGCAGCAGGTTCTCCCCGCCCTCCGGCGGCCCCGTCAGTACGTGCGCGAACGCGCCGAACGGGATCACCGACGCCGTCTCCGTGCCCAGCGCGCGCACCACCGCGTAACCGTCCAGCCCGGCCAGCGCCTGCGTGGCCAGCCTGCTCTTACCCACCCCCGCCTCACCGGCGATCATGATGCCCGCTCCCGACCGCAGCGCCTGGCGTACAGTCCTGAGCGGCCCCCGTCGCCCGACGAACGGCCATCCACTCCTGTGCTCGCCCATCGTGCCTCCCCTCTGTCGCCTATCGTGGCGACGGAGGTTCGTGCGAGGTTCAGGTCGGATCGCGCTTCAGCCCGGCTGCGTCCAGTAACAGGTCGATGACGGCATCGGTGCCGTTGAACGGCACCGGCTCGCCCCCCACCTCTTCGAGCAGCCCGCGGAGCTGGCCGCCGGCTTGCTCGGGTTCGACCAGTCGTACGATGACCGTCCTCATCTGGGGACCGCCCTCATGGGGGGGACCATCCTCATCTGTCAACAATCTCGTCAGGCGGTTCAGGTCTGGTTCAGGTGGGATAGGGGGCGGGCTCGACCTCCAGCTCACGCATGCGTTCCGTGTAGAGGTGATAGCGCCTGCGCGCGTCGCCGCGGCGGCCCGCCAGGTCCAGCACCCGCACCAGGCCGAGGAGGGCGCGCTCGTCGTAGCGGTCGCGCTCCAGCAGCCGCAGCCAGTAGCGGGCGGCCTCGTCGTAGCGCCGCTCTTCGGCCCGCGCCGTGGCGAGCCTGGCCGCCGCCTGCACGTACGCCAGCCGGGCCTGCTCGCGCAGTCCCACGGCCCAGTCCGCGTACGGGTCCTCCTCGCAGAACTCCCCGCCGTACCCGCTCTCGGCCGCCGCCCACCGCTCCAGCGCCTCGGCCGTACGACCTGCTTGATCGAGCCGTACGGCCTCAGCCACCAGATCCAGAAATTTCTCGACATCGACGTCGACGTGGGACAGGTCCACCCGCAACGCGCCCTCGTCGGAGACCACGATCTCGTCGGCCGGCCGTTCGTGCCCCGGGTCGAGCACGGCGCGCAGCGTGGACACCATGACGTTCAGCCGCCGCAACCCGACCGCCTCGTCCTCATGCTCCGGCCAGAGGATCTCGACCAGCCGTTCCCTGCTGATCCCGCTCCCGCGCCGGCTGATAAGGATCTTCAGCAGGTCACGGGCCTTGCGCGACTGCCAGTCCGTACGCGAGACGGGCACGGTCCCGCGCAACAGCCGGAACGTTCCCATCGTCTCGACGACCACCTTCGCCCCCGGCGCCGGCGCGGAGCGGGCGATCAGCGCGTCGATCCTGGCGTCGAGCGCCCGGCAGCCGATCGCGTGCATCCGCTCCCGCACTCTCGTGGCCGCGGCGCCACCGGCCTCGGGATCGGCCATGGCGGCCCTGGTCAGCTCGGCCCCGGCCTGCCCGATCGGGTCGCCGAGCATCGTCCACCTGCGTACCGCCTCATCGGCCAGCCGGACGTCGGCGTCGAGCGCGGCGCGCAGCTCGACGATGGCGGCCTGCGCGGCGTGGTCCCTGCGGCTCACCGCCACGGGCTCGGTCTCGTCGAGCAATGCCGTGGCGTCGTCGCGCCGCCCGGCCGCCAGCGCCACCCGGGCGCCGACGACCCTGGCGGCCACCCCCGCGATGCCTTCGGCGTGCTTGAGCGCCTGCTCGGCGACCCGTGCGGCCTCGTCGGGGTCCTCGTCGGCGAGCAGCTCGGCGAGCGCGTTGAGCGCGTTGGACAACGACTGCACCTCGCCCGACGGCGCCAGTTCCGCGATGACCCGCCGGTAGATCGCGGCCGCCGTCCTGCGGTCGCCGCGCAGCACGTGGATCTCGGCGAGCCTGTTCAGTCCGGTGCCGACCAGGCTGGAGCCCATCGCCTCCCACCTGGCCACCGCGTCGGCGGCCTCGGTGGCGGCCTCCTCCAGGCGGCCGAGACCGATCAGGGCCTTGGCGCGGTTGGAGACGTTCAGGGCGGCGTAGGGGGCGAACGACACCAGGTCGGACAGCCGGCCGGCGAGGTCCGTCTCGGCCAGCGCGTCGGCGTAGGAGCCCTCGTCCAGGTAGCGGGAGGCCCGGTTGGCGTGGATGCGGATGAGCTGGACGGCGTCGCCGGCCCGCTCGGCGTACTCCAGGGCGCGCAGGTAGTGGGCGTCGTTCGCGCGGCGGTCGCCGTCGAGGGAGGCGAGCATGGCCAGCACCGTGTGGGCCATCGCCAGCGCTCCCGGGTCGCCGAGGCTCCTGGCCTGCTCCAGGGCCTTGTCGGCGAGCTCGGCGCAGCCTGCCCGGTCGCCCTTCAGCCAGAGCACGGACGCCTTCGACGCGGCGCACATGGCGGCGTCGGCGGGCGGCAGGCCGTACTGGTGTCCCCGTTCGTACGTGGTCATGGCCGCGTCGAGGTCGCCGCGCAGGTGGTCGATGAAGCCGAGCCGCCTGGCCACGAACGCGTCGAACGCCGGGCCCTCGGCGGCCTGGGCGAGCAGGTCACGGGCGTGGTTCCAGTGGCCGCGGTTCTGCTCGGCGATGCCGGCCAGCTTGAGCATCGGGGGCAAGCGCCTGGCGGCCTCGGGTAACAGCTCCAGCGCGGCGACCACGTCACCGCGTTCGGCCAGGCGCAGGCCGTACGAGTCGAGGAGGGAGACCGCGAGCCCCGGGTGCGCGGTCGCGACGGCCGCGCGTAAGGCCAGCTCCGGCTGGTCGTGCTCGACGTACCAGCGGGACGCGACCGCCGCCACGTCGTGGGCCTCGTGCCGGTCGAGCGGGGCGTGCCTGGCCAGGACATGCCCGCTGGTCCTGGTCAGGCGGTGGCCGTCCTGAGCGGCTTCGAGGAAGAGGCCGCGGCTGGTCAGCGAGTCGAGCGTGTCGGGCGGCGCGCCGAGCGTCGCGGCCAGTCCGCCGGTCAGCACGGGCAGCACGGTGGCGGCTCGCAGCAACTCGCGCATGCTCGCGGGCAGGTCCTTGAACGCGTCCAGCGTGAGGCGTTCCAGCGTGGCGGAGTTGGCGGCCAGCCCGGCGGCCGTACGCGGCCAGGTGGCGGGGTCCTCCCGGGCCAGTGCCTCCAGCGCGGCCTGCACGGCGGCCGGCCAGCCGCCGCAGGCGTCGTGCAGCGTGGCGGCGATGGCCGTGCCGGCGTCGCCCAGCCGGTCGAGCGCCCAGGCGGCGGTCTCGGCCGGGGTGAGCGCGAGGTCGGTCGCGTCGAGGTCGAGCACCTCGTGGTCCTGGCGCAGCCGGGCGGTCGGGAACGGCAGCGGCGCCCGCGAGGCCGTGACCAGGTGCAACTGCCTGGGGGCGGCCCTGACCAGCGTCTCCACGTAACGTGCCGAGCCGGGGGCGGTCGCGATGGCGTCGATGCCGTCGAACACCAGCGCCAGCGCCCGCCGCAGCCGCCTGGCCAGCGCCTCGGCCAGCGCGCCCGCCAGCGCCGCGGCCCTGGACAACTCGTCGGCGTCGGGACCGAGCGGGGCCTGCGCCGCCGTGACCAGGTCGGCGGGCAACCCGGGCACCTGGCTCGACAGCGCCGCCGCCACCGCTCCAGCCAGCGTCGGAAGGTCGCGGTCGGCGGGCCCGAGCCGGTGCAGCACCGCGCCGACGGCCTGGCTCCAACCGGCCAGCGCGGTCGACTTCCCGTAGCCGGTGGCGGCTACGAGCGAGGTGAGCCTGTGCGTAAGGGCCCCGTCGAGCCGCCGGTCGAGGGCGGGACGGGGTCGCACCCACCCGCGTTCCACCCCCGCATGCTACGCCCGGGTTTGCGGCGGACTCCAGAGTTCGCAAAGTGCCACCTCCCGGTAACCAGCGGGGTGGCGCACTATGGTCGTACTTCTTAAGCAGGAGGCACCGTGGAACAGGAACTGCCCGGCGGTGCGAGGCTGATCGTGGGGGTGGACGAGTCCCCGGCCTCGCGCTGGGCGCTCGCCTGGGCCATCGGCGCGGCCAGGCTGCACCGGATGGCTCTGGTGGCCGTGCATGTCAGCCGCGCGCCCGTCCATCCCTTCCCCGAGGCGCTGCCCGTCCAGCACGCCGTCAGGCTGGGCGAGGAGGCGCGCTGCACCGAGGTGATCGCCGGCGTGTTCGACGACGTGGCGGGCGGCGTGCCCGACGACCTCACGACGGTGGCGGTCGGCCGGGTCGGCGACCCCGGCTACCACCTCGTCGACCTGGCCCGCGAGGGCGACCTGCTGGTGCTCGGCAGGGGACGGCGCGGCCTGCTCAGCCGCGTCTTCCTGCCCTCCACCAGCATGTACTGCGCCCGGCACGCGCGGACCACCGTCGTGATCGTGCAGCAGCCGTCGCCGCCCGACGATCCCGAGATGTCAGGGGAGCGGGCGCGCCGGTTCTGGAGCCGTCGACATCCTTAGCCGCCGCAGTCCCTCGGGGATGGCGTCTGTGGCGATCGCGCCGTAGCCCAGGACGAGCGCCGGCACCTCGCCGTGCCAGTCGGACAGGCGCTTGGCTACGCGCAGGAGCTGGCCGCGTTCCTGGTGGCCGTGGCCGCCATCAACGCCTGGGACCGGATGGGGCCGCCACCCGGATGACGCCGAAGTCTTACAAGTCGTGAAATATCGTCAGTGGCTGTGGTCGTGGGTGGCGGAGGGCGCGTGCCCGTCGGAGAGGGTGGCCGTGGCGGTGAAGCTCGCCGTACGAACCTTGCCGTCGTGCTGGAAGTCGAGGAACAGCCGGTAGTCGCCGCCGCTGGGCACCTCGGCGTAGAAGGTGATCTCCGGTCCCGCCTTGTCGCCGTCCTCCGGGTGCACGTGCAGGTAGGCGAGGTCACCGGCGCGAAGTGCGACCAGGTGGCCGTAGGCACCCAGGTAGGGCTGCAGGTCGGTGACCGGCTCGCCGTCCTTGTTGACCGTGAGGGTGAGCTTGCTCGACCGGCCGGGGACCAGGTCTCCCGCGAGGTTCACGGTGTAGTCGTCGACGGCCGCCGTACGGCTGACGTGGGGGAGGGGCTCGGGCTGATAGTCGCCCGCGGCCTGCAGATCCGCGCCGAGCGTGAGCTTCTCGCCCCCCGTGGGCGCGAAGTCAGCGAAGGCACGGTACGGGCCTGCCTCCGGCAGCGTCAGCTTGACCGACCAGGTGCCTTCGGGGCTCATATCTGGATGTACGTGCTGAAAGTTCCCCAGATCGCGGGATACGACGATGAAGTGCAACTTCTTGTCGTGCTCGACCTGGTAATCGGTCACCGGCTTGCCGTCGGGACCGGTCACGGTGAACTTGAAGTCCGTGGGCTCGCCGGTCCTGATCGAGGTGATCGGGTTGAGCGTGTAGCCGTTCTGCGACACCTGTAATCCCCCAGGGGTGTCGCTGTTCGCTTGCCGCGTACCGTGCTCGTCGCCATGGGGGGCCATGGGGGTGTGGTCTTGTGTCGCATCGGTCATGTCGGCCGTGTTGCCTGTTGGACCCACGACCCGGCCGATGCCCAAGGCGCCGCCGAAGACGACGGCCAGGCCCAGGGCGTACGTACCGAGTTTGGCGGCGGTGTTCATGGGCGGCCCTCCTTCACCGAGCTCACGCAGTGGCCGCAGGTCATGCCTTTGACGGTGTAGCCGGCGGAGCTCAGAACGATCTCCTCTCGTACGGCGGACTTGCGCATCCCTTCCTCCTCCGGGCGTGCGCCGGACATAGCCGACATCATTGCGGTGATGCAGGCCCGAGACATGCCGATTGCCGCGATCAGCAGCCTGACCCCGCGCCCGCCCCAGCACCCCCGACCACCCACCAAAGCCGCTTCAACCCACTCTGCGCGTCGGGACGGGAAATTTGGCATGATCGGGATGTTGTCCAAGATGAGAACGGGCATAACGGCCCCCACCTGGGGCTGAACACTCGTTCTTCGCACATTCCACACATCTGGTCCGTGCGCAACACAGGGACCGCAGCCATCCCTTGCTAGGCTGCTTGTCAACCGTTGGGTCTCACCCCGGCAGGTGAGGCCGTCGAAGAAGTGGGGTCACACCGTGAAGAAGCTGCTCGTTCTGGCGCTGATCGCCCTTGGGGGGTTGCTGATCTGGCGTAAGGTGCAGGCCGACCGCGCAGAGCTCGATCTCTGGACCGAGGCGACCGGCAGCGAGAACTAACCGACCGGCGAGGCGATGAGTGACGTCGTCCCCATCAAGCTGGCGTGCCTGGACCTGGCGGGCACCACAGTCCGTGACATCGCCATGGTCGAGCGCGCCTTCGCCGAGGCGATCGCGACTCAGGGCATAGTGCCCGGGACCGGAGCGTACGCGCGTGCCATGGTTCACGTGCACCGGTCCCGGGGCTGCCCCAAGATCGATGTCTTCCGCGGGATCTTCCCCGGAAACGAGGCCCAGGCGCAGGCGGCGAACCTGACGTTCGAGCGCTCCTATGAGGGCGCGCTGGACCGGGCAGGTCTCACACCCATGCCCGGAGTCCTGGAGGTCCTCGACAAACTCCGCGGCACCGGCATCAAGCTGGCCCTGATCACCGGCTTCAGCCGAGCCACCCTGAGCCGCGTCCTGAGCATGCTCGGCTGGCACGACAAGATCGACCTCGCCATCTCCCCAGAAGACGCCGGCGGCCGCGGCCGCCCCTGGCCGGACATGGTGCTCCACGCCGTGCTCCGGTTGGAGGTGGAGGACGTACGCCAGGTGGCGGTCATAGGGGACTCGGAAAGCGACATGCTGTGCGGCAAACGAGCCGGGGCCTCGATCGTGGCGGGGGTGATGACGGGCGTCCACAGCAGGGAACGACTGCTGAAGGGCGGAGCGACCCACATCTTGGACTCGATCGCGGATTTTCCGAGCTTGGTGCTGAGCGACGACCTTGGGACGACGCAGGTGGCTTCGTCCGCCCGGTAAGCTATCTTCGTCGAAGGGGCCTTAGCTCAGTTGGCAGAGCGCCTGCTTTGCAAGCAGGAAGTCAGGAGTTCGAATCTCCTAGGCTCCACCAGCCAAAACGCACCCTCGCCGAAGATCGTTGGCGAGGGTGCGTGACTAACTGAGTGACTACGGCGTCTGCTTACGACGGACGATCTCCGTGAGCGCCCGGACGAGCAGACGAAGAACCACCATTGCGTGACGGTGCTTCCGGTCGGAGAAGACCGCCACGAAGGCGGCGACGGGGATCGGGAGAAGCACCAAGAGGACCGTGAGGGATCCAAGGGGTGACGAGCGACATTTGCGTACTCCAAGCACGACAAGGACGCTCATCGCGTCCAAGTCGCGGAGCTTCACGTCAGCTCACACAGAGTCCGAATTGCCTAGAGGCAGGCATGCCATGCGATGAGCAAGATCAATGGTAGCGTGCATGGGCTCGACGGTAGTACAAGCAGCACCTTCGGCTCCGCGCCGTCGCACAGCATGAGAAGTTCCCGGGCCTACGTGCCTGTTGGCGGGTAGGTCCTTGCCGGGTGGACAGACCGTCGGGCCATCAACGGGCCAGCAAGAGGGCCAACATCGGTCACTCACGGGTATTCACGGAGCGTCCAACACGCAGGTCGAGGCGCGTCTATTAAGAATCTTGCCCGCACGCTGACGGGGAGCGTGCTGAAGCAGCCGATGAGCTGTCGTGCGGCGCAGGACGGGAGCCCCGGTGCGCTGATTTCCGGTTAGAGAGGTATACCATTCGCTATACTGCGGTACGTGGCCGACGAGTGGGACGTCTACATCGTCGACGAGGTGCGCGAATGGATCGAGCAACTCGACGACGCAACGCATAAGCGTGTCGTGCAAGCGATCGACCTGCTTGCCGAAGGAGGGCCAGGTCTGGGGCGGCCGCTGGTCGATACGATCACCGCTTCACGTCTGCAGAACTTGAAGGAGCTGCGGCCGGGGACGGTGCGGATCTTGTTTGCCTTCGATCCGTGGCGGTCCAGCATCCTGCTGGTCGCGGGTGATAAGGCCGGGCGGTGGAACGCCTGGTACAGGCAGGCCATCCCGCTCGCCGAACAGCGCTACGAGATCTACATGAAGGAACGTCAGGCGGAGGAGGGCGGATCGTGACGGGATATGCGCGCTGGAAGGACATCCGTGCTGAGCACGTCGAACGTGCCGGCGGCGAGGAAGCCGTGGAGGCGGGCAAGCAGGAACTCCTCGCCAAGGTGCAAGGACACCGGCTTGCCGAGATCCGCCGTAGTCGGGGGATGACCCAGCAGGACATCGCACAGCGCATGGGGGTCACCAAGGGCCGCGTTTCGCAGATCGAGCAAGGCAAGATCTCCGGGCAGGACATTCTCGCCCGGTACGCCACTGCTCTCGGCGGTCAGCTCCATCAGTCGATCTACTTCGACGATGGGGACATCGCAGCCATTGCCTGAGATGTGGGCGAGACGCCGAGAAGTCCTGCGGTAGCAGTTCACGCGTCCTCGGAATGACAGGGTGGGCCGTCGGCCGGGGGGCTGTGTACAGCAGCAGGTACAGCAACATCGGCTTACGTGATCACGTGCCATCAGCCCGTACCTGCCGCCTGACCAGGACGAAGACCTCTCCACGGGGTAACTGGCTCCCGTTTGCAAGCAGGAAGTCAGGAGTTCGAATCTCCTGCTCCACCAGGGAAGACTCTCCCTCGCTGATCACTGTGAGGCGAGGGTGAGTGACAAACTGCGTGACTATCGTGGATCGGCGTGTCACGCGACTTGCTGATCAACACCCTCTGATTCGTCGGGTCGTTCGATGAGCTTGCCGTTCTTGAGTACCGCGCCGGCACGGATCAGCGCGACGAGGTGGTGCGTTGACGGCCCGCCACCGGGTCTGTGCTGATTCGATGAGCTTGGACGCCATCGCGACACGGCGGCGCGGGAGCCGGGGCCCTTGGTGACTCGCTGGCGAAGCCTGAGCTGGCGAGGAAGTTCCACGACAACGCCGTGAGGTCGCTCCCGGAGGAGCGCGCGGCCGAGATCGCGGCCCCGAACGCTCGCCCTTCCTGACGCTCAGAGCGTCGAGGATCTCACCGCGCTGCTGACCTCGGCGGGGGAGCGCTGAGGTCGAGACAGTTACCGCTCCCGGACTTTGTAGGTCAGGTGGGTCGCCCGCTGCGTCGGCTCCGCGCGGACCGGCTCCAGGGCCACGCGGCCCGCGTCCACGCCCTCGAACAGGCGGATTCCGGAGCCGAACAGCACGGGTGACAGCGCGATCGAGAACTCGTCGATCAGGCCGGCGTTCACGTACTCCAGGATCGTTGCGCCGCCGCCCGCGATGCGGACGTCTCGGTCGCCGGCGGCCTCGCGGGCCTGGTCGAGCGCGGTCTCGATGCCGTCGTTGACGAAGTGGAAGGTGGTCCCACCCGGCCGCTCCCAGGGGTCACGCTTCTCGTGCGTCACGACGAAGACCGGCGTGTGGAACGGCGCCTCCTCCGGCCACATCTGCTCGCCGGCGTCGAACATGCGCTTGCCCATCACGCTCGCGCCGGTGCGCTCGAACGTCTCCCGCGCGATGTCGTTGTCGCGCCCCTCCTCGCCGCCCTCGCCGAGCTTCAGGTTCTCCCGGAAGAACCGCTGCGGGAAGATCCACGCATGCAGTTCCATCCACTGCTGCCCCATCAAGTCCCTGAGGGACCCGGGCGCGATGAACCCGTCCAGCGACATGGACACGCTGAAGAACACCTTTCCGGCCATCAGTCCTCAACTCCCTTCCGAACGATCTCGGTGACGTAGGCAGCCAGGTTGCTCAGGGTCTGCCGGCCGCCCTCGATCGCGTGGTACTTCTCGACCGCCTCGTCGTGCAGCTCCTTGGTGGGGAACACCGTGCGCATCTCGATCTGGGTCGCCGCGCCGTCGGGCGCGAATGTGAGGACCGACTCGAAGGCGTTCGGGTCGCCGCGGGACTCACCGTGCAGCAGCGCGATCCGCTCCGGCGGGGCGATCTCGGTCCAGGAGATCCACTCCTGGTAGTCCGTCCCGTCCGGTCCGTGCATCACGAAGTCCCACTCCCCGCCGACGCGGAACTCGAACGCCCGCGTGGTGGTGGTGAACCCCTCCGGACCCCACCATCGCGACAGGTGCCGGACTTCGGTGAACGCCTCGAACACCAGCTCCCGTGGGGCACTGATGACCCGGGAGATCACGATCTCGCGGTCGGCCGTCGCTGACTGCGCTGGCGTGTCCCGTCCTGTTGCTGCCATCGGTCACTCCTCCTGCCTTGCCTGCTTGAGGTCCTGCACGTACGCGTCCAGCCGGTCGAAGCTCTCGTTCCAGAACCGCTCGAACCCGCCGGTCCACTCGTGGACCGGTCGCAGCCCGCGGGCGTCAAGGCCGTACAGGCGCTGCTTGCCTGCCTTGCGGTCCCGCACCAGCCCGACCTCCCGGAGCACCCGCAGGTGTTTGGACGCTCCCGGCTGGGTCATCCCCAGCTCCTGGGCCAACTCGGTCACCGGCCGCTCACCCGCCCGCAGCAGCACCAGGATCTCCCGGCGCTGCGGCTCGGCGATCGCGTTGAAGACGTCCGACGTCGTCGCTGCTCGTGCCATGGCAGCGATCATATACCCATATCGGCATGCGTCAAGCTGGAGGAATCAGGCGGGTCTTGTCAGATGACGATCGTGCAGCCTCGTGCGCGGTCTCAGTCCTGACGCTCTCAGGCGCTCTCGACAGACGGGGGGCGACTGGGTGACTAAGTGGGTGACAATCGCGGCGGACGGACGTAAGCGGACTCTCGTGGATGCCTGGTCCCTGGTGGATGGTGTCGGCGGCCATATGAGAACGAGTGTTTGATTTGATTTGCAAGCAGGAAGTCAGGAGTTCGAATCTCCTAGGCTCCACAGCAGGTCAAAGGCCACTACCCGTGATCGGGAAGTGGCCTTTTCGATCTGGTACAGCTGCAAAGTACGGTTACAGCGTCAACCGTTCTCCACACTCTGGCTTGGACGTGGTTGATAGTGACGGGCCCCTGAGATCGAGGGATTACTCGAAGAGATGGCGGTGGGCCCGGCTCCAGGCCGGCTTTAGCCGGTCACGCTAGTGACCGAGATTGTCGCACCGCCTGACGCGGGCACCTCCCTGCCCAGCAGCCCGCTGAGCGTGTCGGCATGATCAAGCATCGTCTGGGGTAGTTCGTCGCAACGCAGGTCAACGCAGGTCAACGTTGGCATTACTAGCACCGTTCGAGCGTGAGCAGCGGCTCAGAAAACACAGGCGCTGGTGCGCCGGGATCTGCGGCAACAGCCTGCTCCAGGCAGCGGAAGCCGGCCTCCAGCTCGTCGGGACTGAGGTGAGCGAAGAACGAAAGGGTGCGCAGGCGCAGCCGTTCGAGCATGTCACCGCGGGTGCCGGAGGACGGCTCGGTAACCGTGCCGAAGCTGGCA
>NZ_JBICRM010000038.1:0-100095 GCF_043197025.1 Nonomuraea marmarensis | reverse complement strand
GGTATGGCTCCCGGCGTCAGACTCATCCACGGGGTCCAAGCCCGCCAAGAGGTTACGACGTCAGTGAGCGGCCACGCCCACCCTCAGTCTCACCGATCACAGCACCCCCGCTGGCAACAATCCGGAGGACGGCGGAGCAGGCCCCCCTTTTCACGCCGAAGCAGCGTCCTCCAAGGGCATTAAGGACTCATCCGGCTATCTCGGCGGGAAACGCTTGGCCGGGCGGCGCGGTGACATCACGCGTGCCCGCATCGGTGGACAGTTGGGCGGCCTCGGTCAGCACGGTGGCGCGGGTGTGCGCGGCTTGCTCGCGCTGAAGGGTGACCGGATGGACAGCGCTGGTACGGCGTGACCCGCCTGGAACCGGAAGGCGTAGTTCCACTTGCCGCAGTACTTCTTGCCGCCCAGCTTGCTGTCCCACTGGCAGACCTGGGCCAGGTACGTTTCAGGACGTTTTCCTCCCAATCGCTGAAGTCGACCCGGACTGAGCCGGAGGGCAGATCATGGAGATGATCGCTGGGGCTCCTACTCGTCCGCCGGCCTGACGGAATAGACCAGTTGCCATCCACCGCAGCGAGTGGCTCGGCCGGTGTCGCCACCCGCAGCCAACCACCAACCATTCTCACCACCTTGGAGGCCCGGGCGAGGACGCGCTGGCCCGGGCCGGAGGGAGCCGGCCGAACGATCGGTCCCAAGCCCCGTGGTGGAGGCTGCCGAAGGGGGTGTGAGAGGCAAAGGCGATAACGCCCCGGCCACCCCGCAGCTCAGCACCAGCCGTGGCCGATCTGGATACGGGGACGGCTGAGGGGACTCCGGTCTCCATTACCGGGGTAGTCCCACAGGATGCCGGTGGAATTCTCGATGGCCAGCAGGTCTGTGGCATCGGGGTTGTGGCTGTTGTCGGCCCACCACCTGGTGGCCACCAGAGTGTAGTTGTTCCAGCCATGGCCGATCTGGACGCGAGGATGGTGGCTGGGGCCGCTGCCTGAGTCACCGGGGTACAGCCAGAGGATGCCGGTGGAATCGTCGACGGCGAGCAGATCTGCACTTGAGTCGCCGTCCCAGCCCGGGTCGGGTCCGGGGAACCATCCGGAGGCGAGGATGCGGTAACCGTTCCAGCCGGTCCCGATCCGCACCCGGGGCTTGCTGCTGGGTCCACGCTTTCTCTCACCGGGGTAGAGCCACAGGTCACCGGTCGTGTCGTCGCGCGCGATGATGTCCCGGTCACGGGGTTCGTAGCGGCGCCAGTTGGTGATCCCGGCGAAGGTGTAGCCGTTCCAGCCGTTTCCAATCTTCACACGAGGCTGGAAAGCCGGCCCGGGCTTGCCCGTGCCCGGGTAGAGCCACAGGTCACCGGTGGCGTTCTGCCGGGCAACGATGTCCAGAACCTCGTCGCCGTCCCAGGTCGAGACTCCAGCGAACGTGTAGCCGTTCCAGCCGGTCCCGATCCGCACCCGGGGCTTGCTGCTGGGACCTGGCTTTCTCTCACCGGGGTAGAGCCACAGGTCACCGGTGGTGTTCTGCCGGGCAATGATGTCCTTGTTGCCATCGCCATCCCAGTCGGCGGACCCGGCGATGGTGTAGGCGCATCCCACCTGCGCTGAGGCCGTCTGGGCAGTCCCGAGCACCGCGGATGACGGAACGGCGACCAGTCCCACGGTGAGGACCGCCGCGCACCTGCGAAGGCCAATTTTCGCGGCTGCTCCTGTTTCCCTGCTCACCTGCGATGGACATTCGCCCCCTACTATGGCGCCCTTCGGCGGCCTCGGTGGCTTCGGCGCGGCCATCGCAGCGGTAGCAGCCTCGCTGGCCGTGCCGGCCTGGGCACCAGCCGGTACGCCGGCCAATCCCAGCAAACCGGCAGTCAAGCTCGGCCCGGCGATCGCAGTGATCACTTTCTTGCTCATGGCGATTTCCTCCAGGTCTCATCCGGCTATCTCGACGGGAAACGCTAGGCCGGGCGGCGCGGCGACATCACGCGTGCCCGTTGCCGCCCACCCGCATCGGAGAGCAGTTGGGCGGCCGCGGTCAGCACGCTGGCGCGGGTGCGCGCGGCTTGCTGCTCGCGCTGGGGTGACCGGTATCGATGGTGCTCGTACGGTGGCGGCTGCTCCGCTGTCATGTCTTGGCCTGCTGCACCGACTCCTCCGGTTGCCACCGGGTGGCGGCCTGGCGGCGGGACCTGCGGGCGAAGCCGCGTAGCAGGATGAACCGCGGCTCCGGGGGGACCTGGTGCACGACGATCTGGTAGCCCTCGGGATCGATGCCGTCCAGCAGCCAGTGCCCCTGCATGCCGAGCCTGGCCAGCGATTTGGGTTTGATGTTGTAGGCCTGGTCCCAGGCGCGCCAGTCGGCGTGGGTGATGCTGGCTGCCACGAGCGGCATGCCCTCGGCCACTTCGCGGTCGAGGTGGGGTACGAGTACCTGGGTGAGCGCGTCCAATGCCGCCACCAGTGCGGTGCGCTCCTGGTCCGTCGTCGTGCCGGCGTAGCGCTGGCCGACCGCTGTCAGTGCCTTGATCGCCGGGGCGATCTGCCGGTGGTCGGCCTCCAGGGAGTCGAGCAGCGGGGCGGCGGCGGGGTTGCGCTCGCGTACCAGTGGCCAGAGCCTGTCGTCCTCACCCTGGTGATGCTCGTGCAGGAAATCCATCATCCACCCGACATGCTCGCCGAGCGCCCGTCGCCGGCGCCCCCGCGGATACGGCTCGGCTGTCAGCACCGCTCGGGTGCGTTCCAGATCGCGCTGCAGCGCGCGGTGCACGATGCCCATCATCCGCGTGTCCGCCTGAGCTGTGTCCGCCCCCATCGCGTCCTCCCTGCCGATACCTAGACGAAAGGTGCAACTGAACGTTCACGTGGTTCTGTAGGCCAGAGCGGCGGTACGCCTGTGCTATTGCCGGCAGCGCCCGAACGTTGCGACGTAGGTTCCCGCCTTGCTTGCGCCCGCGCCGGCCGGGTCCGCGGCTCCTGCCACGACCCCGAGCGTGCCGACGTCGGTCAGCGACTTGCTCAGGATGATCTCGCGGTGGCCGGCCTTGCTGACGTACACCCACCAGTGGACGGCTGCCCTCGGGGTGCCTGCGCCGCCCCAACCGTTGTAGGTGGTCTCGGCGACGGCCCAGGAACGGGGGTTCGGGCAGTAGTCCGCACCCCTGATCCTGCTCGATGGCGTTGAACCGGTCTGCGGGTTGCGGTGCGAGTCGGCCCCCGGCTTCCACCACTTCAGCGACACGGCGGCACGCGCATGATCGGCCGACGCCGCGTCCAGTTTGCCGACCCGGGTGAGCGGCGGTAGCCCGGCCTTGGCGCGTTCGGCGTCGATGAGACAGTGCACCGCCTGGCTCAGCCTGAAGTTGTACTGCTTGGCGAGCGATCCTGTGCCGCTCACGGGGACCTTGTCGTAGTACTGTGCCGCGGTGCCGCACTCTGCGGCGGCGGTGGTCGACGCGTTCGCGGCAGCGCTTAAGGGCGCAGCGGCCAAGGTGAGGATACTCGCGGCAACGGCGGCGGTGGCAGTGATGGTGAGTCGGGCGCGGTTGCTTGTCATGGGTTTGTTCTCCTTGATCGGATCGAGTGCGACACCATCGCACCGAGCGGATGGCCTGCGGGGTGGACGGCGGTGATCTGGGTGCCGCCAGGGGGATGTGGTCAGTGGGCGACGCGGATGGAGGCGGGGGTGCTCCAGGGCCCGCACTCGGAGCCGAAGGTGGTCCTGCCGCAGCCCTGGACGATGAAGGCGAACGGGACCTGCTCCTCGCCCCCGGTGGTGGTGCCGACGCCGCCGGAGACGAACGGGGCCAGCACGAACTGGCCGCTCCACGGCGTGGACCTGCGCACCTTGACCTGGGTGGTCCGGCCGCCGTCCCTGCTCCAGCGGACGTTGAAGAAGTCCCAGTCGCGGGCCAGGCCGCTCCACTTCAGGACCAGGTCCCCGTCGCTGAAGACGCGGACCAGGGCACCGCCGCCCAGGTCCGGCGACCACCCGATCGTGCCGTTGGCGAAGCGCTGCCAGGAGCCCGGCTTGTCGGCATAGCCGTATTCCTTGGTGGTCGGGCAGCCGTACACGCTGTGCGGGCCGCCGCTGGAGCGCCAGAAGCGGCCGATCAGGCTGCCCGCGGGCGCCTCCAGCGACCGGTCGCACCCGCGCGCGGCTGCCGCGGCCGGCGAGATCGCGATCGAGGCCAGCCCTGTGATCACGGCGATGAGCGAACGGAACACGAGCTCCTCCCGGGTGAAGCGGTCAGCAAGCGTCGGTGAAGATCGATTCGGTAGCGCGGTGCAGTTGCCAGCGCCCAGGGGCCTGGTCGGTGAGGGAGACGGTGAGCGTGTCGCCGCCCTGCCACCACCCTTCCAGCCCACCCAGTGACGCTCCCGACGTCCGGCCGAGTAGCGAGAAACTGCTGGCTCGGCGGTCGCTCACGTGGCCCCAGACCTCGTAGCCGACAGGATGGCCGGACGCGCACACCTTCAGGTCGCCCTTGACCTCGGGGCAGTTGCCGCAGCGTCGTGCGTGGATCGGTGCGTACAGCTCCATCGCCACCCGTACCCGCCCCTTGCCGGGGAAGGTGACGGTGCCGGCCCAGTACCCGGTCAGCGTGGGGGCGCCGCTCGGCGACCGCGCCCACGGTTCGAACACCATCTGCCCCAGATACGGCAGGCCCAGTGCGGCCGCGACGATGCCCGCGACCACGAGCAGCGAGGTGCGGCGGCTGAACGGTTTGGCCATTGCTCTAGTGCGGGGAGGTGTAGAGATCGGTCCAGGCGGGGTTGCCCGCGGTGCACTGGATCGACGGTTCCTTCGTCCGGGCTCCCGCGCATACCTTCAGCTCGACCTGGTACACCCGGTGGTAGGTGAAGGAGAACCGCTTCGGCGTCCGGTAGGCGCAGGTGCGGACGGGGTGGCGGGTCCAGTTCACCCGGTTGCCCGCCGTGTTGACGGTGGCGATGTTGAACACCGCCCACCCGCACACCGACCCCGCCCGGATCCGGTCGGTGACTGTTCCCGACACCGTGAGCTGAGCCGCCGCCGGGATCACCGCGTAGTCCTCACCGGCCGCGTGGATCGTCCCGACGGCTCTGGCCCCCTTACCGGGCGAGGACAGTGGCCCCCAGGACACCTGGTTGGAGGAGGTGGGTGCGGCGGCCGCGGGGGCCGCGGCCGCCAGGATGGCCGCGACGGCGGCGGCCCCGGCCGCCGCCCGTGCGATGGTGTTCATCTGTGCTCTCCAAATAGTCAACGGTGCGTTAGTTCCGACGATCCGGCTGAGTGGCATGCACGCAGGTGGAGCCGAGGTTGGTCTGCTGGGTCGGGCCAACAGAAACGGCAGGCACCGCGGTTGCTCACATCACCCCCAGATCGCATGGACGATCCCGCGCCCCTTCCGGAGCAGGGCCCGCGCCCAGGCTCGGCGCGAGGCCGAGGACGACCGGCGCCGATCGGTCAGCAGTGCTTGCTCAGCACGATCGAGTCGACCTGGTCGTACAGGCGGGCGTCGAACTGCCCGTCGGCCTGCCACCGGTAGAGCCAGTACGCTCTGGGCAGGTTCTGGACGAACTTGGTGCTTCTGCTGCCGGACACTCGGATCTCGCCGAGCACGGCCCCCTGGTTGTCCAGGAGGGAGGCCCACATCAGCCACGCGTCGTCGCCCTCGGCGCTGGACACCCTGGCGTCGAAGTGGGCCTGTCCGTTGGAGTACAGGGTCCATTTGGCGCCCTTGCTGATCCGGCAGGCGCCCGTCGTCATGGCGTGGTCCCAGTCGAAGCTGGTCCACTTGACGCCGGTGGACGCGCTGGCCGGCGCGGCGCTGGCCGGGGAGGCTGCGACGGCTGGGCAGGCCACGGTGAGCGCGGCGGCGAGTGCGGCCACGCCGAGGGCGACGCGTTTCATGATCTTCTCCTTGTGGTGGTCGCGGCCGATGGTTCGGCCTGTCGGTATGCCATCAGCGTGCGGTGGCGTGGCTCCCGATCGGGAGAGGGCGTACGGCTGGACGGCCGGGAGGATTTCCCGGCCCATCTGGGAGCCCGTGCCCAGGAGCGGCGATGGAGGGATAGGTGCGAGGTGCCTCGCCTGTACCCGCCGTGCGGCCTGATGGTTGGTGGTCAGGCGCGGTCGGGGTCGCGGCGGGGCGGGCTTGCGTACAGGCGGGTGTGGCGGCGGCGGTAGGCGGGCCACCAGCGCAGCCGAAAGAGCAGGCGGATCGGGGTGGGGAAGTCGGTGAGTGCTTGGCGGACCAGTTCGGGTGGCCCGGCGGCGCAGGCCCAGCCGAACAGCAGGGGCACCCGCTGGCGGTCGTATGCGCGGACCACCTGCAGGCCATGGGCGTGCCATTCCTCGGCGGTGAGCTGGGAGCGGATCAGCGGGACCGCGTCGCGTTCCTCCTCGTCCAGGTGGTGGGCCAGCGCGGTGTGCAGCCGGCGCAACGCGGCCTCGCGCTGCGCCGGCGGCTGGGCGCGGTCGCCGGCCAGGGCCAGGTCGGGGTCGATCTGCTGGTGTTGCCGTTCCAGTGCGGCCAGCGTCTGCTCCGAGTGCGGGGCGCGGGCGCGTAGCAGGGGCCAGACCCAGGTGTCCTCATCGGTGTGGTGATGGTGCAGGTAGGACAGGACGAACTCGATCTGGTCCTCGATCAGCTCGGCGTGGCGGGCGTCGCGCGCGTTGTCGATGACCTCGGCCAGGCGGCCGAACTCGACCCGGAACCCGGCATGAGCCAGCAGGAACGCCGACAGGTCAGGCTCGGTACGGGGGTGCGTCTCCGGCGCAGACATGGGCGTCCTCTTTCTTAACGTATGCGGTTGATAGCTGCCCGTGTTGCCGATCGGTCGTGCGGAGGTCATGAGGTGGCGGGGAGGTCACGAGGTGTCAGCAGGGGCGCGGGCAGCGGCAGCCGCGCCGTGTCGTTGGCGATCGACGGTTGCCGGGGTGGCTAGCGCTGGGCCGGTGCGCCGGCCTCGGCGGCTGCCTTGATGCGTTGCAGGGTCTCGATCATGCCGTTGCGCATGGCGGCCCGATTGCGCTCGCGTATCGCCGGGATGCTCTCGAGCGCCGTGACCCAGCGAGGGCTGGAGGAGTCGCTCGTCACGGTGTACTCCTCGGTCACTCTGGTGCCTGCGGCGCCGTCCGGGACCAGCAGGTAGCGCCACAGCGTCGAGGGGCGGCCGCCGACGAAGGAGCGGAAGGTAAACTCGGCGCCGGGCTCGCTGACCAGCACCTCGCACTCACGTGACCAGCGCAGGCCGCCGATGCGGTTGTGGCCGACGAACCGGGCTCCGGCCACCGGCCCGGTGACTGGAGCGAGCCACGCGCAGCGCCGGCAGATCGGGCTCCATTCGCCCATGCGGGTGATGTCGGCGATCAGGCTCCAGATCGCCTGCGGCGCGGCCTTGATGTGGAGATGGACGCTCTCGTGGTGGGGGCGGGCCATGGCTACCGCTCCTCTAAGGCGGGCACAGGGTGCATGGAACGTTCCTTCCTGGGGCGGCACTCCGTGCCGCCACCCTGTCAGGTGTCGCGGGGGGCGTAGTAGGTGAAGAACATGTCCAGGACGGTCGGCAGCAACCGGGCGATCCGGCCGCCGTCGACCGGCGCGTCGGGCTCGTTGGCCAGCTGCCGGGTCAGCACCCCTGAGGCCAGGCAGACGAGGATCTCCATCGCGTCGTCGGTGGCGCCCTCGGGACGGACCTGACCTGCCGCACCTGCCATGCGCAGGATCTCACGCAGCCGCTGGAACTGGCTCAGCGCGAAGGCCCAGGTCTGCTCTGATGGCTCGAAACCCGGCACCGGGCGCAGGAAGATGATCTGCGCCAGCACCGGCCGATTCATGCACCAGCGCAGGATGTCCTGCTGACAGGTGGTCATCGCCGCCACCGGATCGGTCTGCGCCCGTTTCTCGGCCGCCACCAGCACCGGCTCCAGCTCGGCCATTCCCAGGGCGAACAACGCCTCGTAGATGGCGTTCTTGGCGGCGAAGTACTGATACAACGCCGCCGGCGTCAGCCCCATCCGCCGGGCGACCTGGGCCAGGTTGAGTGCCGCTACTCCGTCGGCGGCCATCTGCTCCTCGGCGATCGCCAGGATCTCGGCGATCGTTTCGGCCCGCCGCCGCTGCCGGCGATCGGGCGGGACTCCCGACGTATCCTTCATGCCATTCAGTTTTCTAAATGGTATTAAGGTTGTCAACGGTTTCGCCGGGATCGTGTCGTGCCGTCGCTCGATCTCTCCAACGGCAGCTGAGGTGCCGGCCAGCGACAGTGGTGCCGCCAAGCCCTTCCAGCCAGCCTGGGCTCGCGATGTTGCCTGGCTGCTGCACCGGCATTTCACGACCTTGATGAGGTCCCGTCGTTCAAGGCGTCGAGCATGGCCGGGACGTCGACGTAGACCTGGTAGGCCGTGATCAGGCCGTCCCGGAGTTGCCAGATGTGCACCTCCGGCACGCGATACGGCGTGCCGTCCGCGATCACCGTGCCGTGGGAGTGGCCGACCTGTACGACGTGATCGCCCGCGTCGTACAGGGCCTCGATGTCGAGCGCGGGGTCGAGGTGGCTGAGCAGCGTGCCGAGAAAGGCCAGGAAGCCCTCGGGCCCCTGGCGGCGCCCACCCCAGGGCAGCAGCTCGCTCTGCCGCATCACGAACTCGGGGTGGATGGCGGCGCTGATGGTCTCCAAGTCCCTGACGGCGAACGCCGCATAGAGTCCTCGCATGATCTCCAGATTGGAGTACGACATGGTGTCGCTCCTTCGCATTGGGCTGCTCGAACAGGGACCAGCCTCAGCCGTGGCGAAGGCGAGCACCACGGACACCGCTCACACACCCGCCAGTGTGTGAGCATCCCGTGACCCCGTCGCCAGCTCGACGACCTGGGCCACGGTGAGCAACCGCCCGCGGCGGCGCAGCTGCGTGCAGCGGTCGGCCCCGAGCGCGGACATGACACGCGCCTGGCAGCGATCGCTCAGCTCCTGCCACACGTGGAACACCTGAGCGCCCACCTCGTGGACAAGCTCGTCGACAGCGCCGTACAGCAGCGCCGCCCGGATGTGGTCGCCCTGGAGCGCGGCGGCGTCCGCGAGATGGGTGAGCTGGTGAGCCATGCCCCAGGTGTCCTGCAACTCGCCGAAGATTCGCACCGAACGGTCGAGCAGGCCCGCCGCCCGCTCATGGCCGCCGAGGACGGCGGCGACCCGGCCATGGATGCCGAGCGCGACGGCCAGCGGCCACCGCGCGCCGCGGGCCTCGATGTCCGGCAGGTGCGCGGCCAGCAGCTCGTCGGCCTCTGCCATGGAACCGCCGGCGATGGCCACGTGCGCGTGCCCGATCACCACGCACGACAGTGCGTGCACCTCCTCGTCATGCCCGTCCAACGCCTCCGACGCCGACGCGAGCAGCTCGGCGGCACGCTCCCACCGGCCGCGATACACCTCGGCGTGCGCCCAGGACAACAAGATCCACGCCCGCTCTGCCTCGGCGACGGAGCCGGCGGCGGCCTCGAACCGGTCAGCAGCCTCGTCGTGCCGTCCTCGCGGGAGAAGCGACCATCCGGCGACGTACTGCAGCCTGGCACGGACCACCGGCGCCAACTCCGTCTCGGAGCCGAGCGCGGCGATCGCCCAGCGCAGCGGATCGTGCAAGTGTCCCCGAATCACCCAGAAGAGCCAGGACCCGGCCAAGGCGGCGGCGACCTCGGGCAGCGCACCTGCCGCGAGCAGGTGCCGCATGGCCGCGCGCAGGTTGTCGTGGTCGGATTCCAGCTCATCCAGGGTGTCGGCGGCCCCGGGTCCCCACACAGACGGCCCGATGCCCGCCAGCAGGCCGCAGAAGTACCTGGCGTGCCGCTCGCCCGAGGTGGCCAGATGCTCCAGGACGACGGCCCGGATCGTCTCCAGCATCGCGAACCGGGGCTGGTCGCCGGCCGTATCGCGCACGATGAGGCTGTTGTCCAGCAGCGTGGCGTGCAGGTCGAGCGCCTCGGTCTCGATGATCTCGCCCACGGCCATCGCCGCGGGCAGCGTCCAGCCTCCGGAGAAGACGGCGAGCTGGCGCAGCAGTGTGCGCGACTCCTCGTTGAGGAGGTTGCAGCTCCACAGCACAGTGTCGCGCAGCGTCCGCTGGTGCGCGGGGACGTCTCTCGGGCCGCTGGCCGTACCGAGGACGAGCGCGTCGAGGTGCGCGAGAAGCTGCGCCGGGGTGAGCAGCCGAGTGCGGGCGGCCACCAGTTCGATGGCCAGCGGCAGGTGGTCCAGGCGAGCGCACAGCTCGGCCACGACGCCCGGGTCACCGGCGACGGGTTGCCCGCTGGCCTGGGTGACTCGCGCGGCGAACAGGTTGGCGCTCTCCTCGGCCGTGAGCAGGGGAACGGGATGGACGTGCTCGCCGCGGATGCGCAGGGGAGCGCGGCTGGTGGCCAGGATCACGACCGCGGGAGCTGCGATCATCAGTGCGGCTACCTCCGCGGCCGCGTCCAGCATGTGCTCGACGTTGTCGAGGACGAGCAGCGCGCGCCTGGCCCGCAGGTGGCTGGCCAGCACGTCCCGGACGTCACGGGGACCGAGCTCGCGCAGGCCGAACGCGTACGCGATCGCGGGCAGCACATCCGCGCTCTCCTGCAGCGCGGCCAGCGGAACGAAGACCACCCCGTCGGCGAACCGCTCCGCGACCCGCTCGGCCACGGCGAGCGCGAGCCGCGTCTTGCCGACGCCACCCGGGCCGGTCAGCGTCACCATTCGCTCCGTCGACAGCCGGTGGAGCACCGTGTCGATCTGCGACTCGCGGCCGAGGAGGGGAGAGGAGGCAGCCGGGAGCCGCGGCCGGGCCACGGCCATCGCGAGGCTCTGCTCCCACGCCTCCCGCTCGGCGGCCGTGATCCCGAGCGCGGTCGCGAGCGCGTCCCTGGTGTGGCGGTAGGGCCGCTGCCGGATGCCGCGCTCCAGCGCGCTCACCGCGTTCGCGCTGATCCCGGCGCGTTCGGCCAGCTGCTCCTGGGTGAGACCCGCGCGCTCGCGCAGGCGACGCAGCACCAGTCCGTACGGCTCGGCGCCGCCAGCATCCATGGCATCACCGTAACTCCGGACGGACCACAGATAGTAGCTCCTTGACCGTTCGAACGCCGCGCTCCAGCACCGCGGTGTAGATGTCCGAACCACCGATCGTGTCGGGGTAGTCCGGGCACTCGTGCTTCAGCCGCAGTATCGTCGCGCGTTGGTCATCGGTTGCCGCACGCAACCGCAGTGCGTCGGGGACGTGCGGCCGCTCGACGACATGCAGCCAGAACGTCAGGTCGACCTTCCACACCTCGTTGACGAGCAGGACGGCGTAGAAACGCTCGTCGGTGAGTCGCGAGGTCGGACGGCGCTCGCCTCGTTCATCGCGGAAGTCCACAGCAAGCACCTCGACGCGGCCGACCAGGGTGGCCAAGCCGGCCAGACGTCGTCCGAGGCGTCGAACATGACGTCGAGGTCGCGGACAATCATCAGGCCGGACAGCGCGCTACCGAGCACCTGGGCCCGCCAGGGGAACGCTATCGGTGCGTGGAAGCTCGTCCGGTCTCTCCTGGGTCAGGGTGTTGTGGGGGTGCGTGGCGCGGATACGGCGGCGAGGGCGAAGCCGGTCGCGGTCAACAGCCAGGCAGATCCGTCGAGGAGTTGGTTGGGCGCGATCACCGCGAAGACCAGGTGCAGTGGCTGTGAGGTCGACAGGATGAACCCCGCCCAGCCGGGCAGGATGCCGCCGCGCCACAGGGCGATCCCCAGCAGTACCACGCCCACGATGTGGCCGATCACGAAGATCATGGTGGCGACGGCGACAGTGGGCTCGTTGAGCAGATGGTCGAGCAGGCGGGCGGTGACGTCGGCAGGCGCGCCTGCGGCCGCCGCCGAGAGCGCCGCCTGGTCGATGGCCACGATCGCGGGCAGTCCGGAGAAGCCGGCCACCGATATCACCAGCGCTGCCGTGCCGAGCAGGCGGCTACGTCTGGCCGCCTGCAGGCCGAGCGCGATCGTGCCCGGCACCAGGGTGAACGTGGCGAGCAGAGACAGCCACAGGACCGCCGACTCGGCGTCCTGGTGGGCTGCGATCTTGGCGAGCACCTCCGCCGAGGTGTCGGTGGTGCCGTACGGCAGGGTCGCGCGTATGGCCGCGATGCTGAGCGGCCCGATCGCGACGAGTAGGCCGAGGCTCAGGCGCCGGGCCCGCGATGGGGCGGCGGCGGTCGTCGCGGGCGTGACGGTGGCGGTCATGGCTCTCCTTGACAGGGGGATCGGATGGCCACCAGCGTGTGCGTGGCCCGTTGCCCTCAGCCAGGGTGTGCCGGGGTCGTCGGCCGGGAATTTTTCCCAGCCGGTCCGGGTGCCTGCCCCCAGGACACGCCAGGATCGGAGAGCTCATCATGTGATGGTGACCACCACACCCGCAATTGAGGCCGACCGCACGCGGGCCCGAGCCGGTCGCGCGGCGGCCGTGGCGCTGTTCAGCGTGGCGGCCGCGGAAGTGGCCACGGCCGTGATCGGCAGTGTGATCCTCGGCAGGGGCGTGGCGGAGGCTTTGGACTCCTTCGTCGTGACGAACGCCGCGATGGGCTTGGCGTTCTCGGTGTGCGGCCTGCTCATCGCCTGGCATCGGCGGGGCAATCCGATCGGCTGGCTGCTGATCGCCGATGGCCTCGGCCACGCGACGTCGGCGGTCGTCGTCCCGCTGATGCAGTACGGCCAAGACACCGGCTGGCCCACCGCCGGGTTACGGGTGCTCGTGACGGTGGGCGCCTATGCCTGGCCGTGGTCGATCGGGCTGTGCCTGCCGCTGATCCTGCAGCTGTTCCCCGACGGCCGAGCGGGCGGGCCGACACTGCGCCGGCTGATGTGGGCCACCGTGGCCACCGCTCCGCTGTTCGTGCTGGAGATGGGCGCCGACCCCGAAGGGATGGGCACCGGGCTGAGGGGATATCTGGTCCTGCCCGGCCATGCCGAGCTGGCGCCGCTGTGGGTTGTCAGCGAAGTGCGCGTGGTCATCACTGTCGTGATCGGCCTGGTCGCGTTGGCCGTCCGCTACCGGCGAGGGGATGACGCGCGCCGCCGCCAGCTGTTGTGGCTGGTGCAGGCCGTGTTGGTCGTCGTGGTGGTCCTGGCCCTCTGGGGCGTCTTCGAGTCCGGGCCGGTCCTGATTCTGCTGGCCGTACCGCTCATCCCGGCGGCGATCATGGTGGCGATCTTGCGTCATCAGCTGCTGGATATTCGGCTGGTCTTGTCCCGTACGGTGCTGTACGCGCTCTTGACGACTGGCGTCGTCGGCACCTACATGGCCTTTGTCGCGGTGCTGGACACCGTGATGCGGCGGCAGGTGGGGCTGGGCAGTTCGGTCGCGGCCACGGTGCTGATCGCGGTCGGATTCAACCCGGTGCGGGTCCGCCTGCAGCGTGTCGTCGACCGGATCCTGTACGGCGACCGCGCCGACCCGATGCGAGCCGTCTGGCGGGTGGGCGAACGCCTGGACGCCGGGCTGCCCGGGGTGCTGGAGGCGGTGCGCGAAGCGCTGCGGATCCCGTACGCGGCGCTGCACACCGTCGCGGAGGTGGTCGTATCCGGCCGTCCTCCGCAACACCTGCACACGTACCCCCTGCGCTACGGCAAGCAGGATGTCGGCGAGCTGGTGGTGGGTCTGCGCTACGGGGAGAACCGCCTCAGCGGCGCCGACCATGCCATCCTGGAGTTGCTCGCCGCGCCGCTCTCGGTCGCCGTGCACGCCCTCGCCCTGTCGCAGCAGGTGCAGCACTCCCGCGAGGCGATCGTCGTGGCCAGGGAGGAAGAGCGGCGGCGGCTGCGCCGCGACCTGCACGACGGGCTTGGCCCCGTGCTCACCGGGGTGACGTTCAAGGCCGACGCCACCCGCAACCTGATCAGCACCGACCCCGATGCGGCCCGGGACCTGGTCGCGGAACTGCGTGCCGAGACCGCCCAGGCGATCAACGACATCCGTCGGCTGGTCTACGACCTGCGCCCGCCCGCCCTGGACGACCTCGGCCTGGTCGGGGCGATCCGACAACGCGCCGCCCACCTGCGACGCGACGGCATCGCCGTCCACATAGCCGCTCCCGACACCCTGCCCTCGCTTCCGGCCGCGGTCGAGGCGGCGGCCTTCCGCATCGCCACCGAGGCGATGACCAACGCCGTACGCCACTCCGACGCCAGCCGCATCCACGTGCGGATCGACGCCGACGCCCAATTACATCTGCGCATCAGCGACAACGGCGACTCGCCGCAGGAGTGGAAACCGGGAGTGGGATTGTCCTCCATGCGCGAACGCGCCGCCGAACTCGGCGGATCCTGCACAGCAGGCCCCAGCCCTGACGGCGGCCAGGTCGTGGCCATCCTGCCGCTGGGAGCATCATGATCACTGTCCTGCTGGCCGACGACCACCCCATCGTGCGCAGCGGCCTGCGCGCGCTGCTCGGCTCCATCGACGGGCTCACCGTGATCGGCGACGCCGCAGGCGGCCACGAGGCCGTGCGCCAGGCCGTCACCCACCACCCGGACGTACTCGTCATGGACATCCAGATGCCCGATCTGGACGGCATCACGGCCACCAGGCAGATCACCCGCGACGCCCCCCAGGTCGCGGTGCTCATGCTGACGATGTACCACGACGACGACTCGGTCTTCGCCGCCATGCGCGCCGGAGCCCGCGGCTACCTGCTCAAAGGCGCCGAACAAGACGAGATCGTCCGGGCCATCCGGGCCGTGGCCGCCGGTGAGGCGATCTTCGGGCCCGGCATCGCACAACGGGTGCTCGGCTTCTTCTCCGCCCCGCCCCCGGCCGATGTCCCCTTTCCCCAGCTGACCGATCGGGAGCGGGACGTGCTCGACCTGATCGCCGCCGGCCGCCCCAACGGCGAGATAAGCCGCCGCCTGGGCATCTCCCCCAAGACCGTGGCCAACCACATCTCCAGCATCTTCACCAAACTCCAGGTCGCCGACCGCGCCGAGGCCATCATCCGCGCCCGCGACGCCGGGCTGGGCCGGTCCCCCGAGTGAATACCGCCTGGCCGCCCCGTCACATGGGGACCTGACAGAGGGAAGCACGCACCGACGACTCCACAGAGCTGATCGCGCTCACGGAACAACCCACGTCAACTTCCGCGCAGGATCAGCCGACGCGGCCCGGGCTCCGCTGTTAAGCGTGCAGCCATGGCTGATCATCGCCCTGGCGACACCGGAAGGCATGGGAGGTTGAGTTGAACTCAACTAACATGGTGATATGGAGTCATTGACCGAACGCGGCGCCGCCACCCACCGCCGCATCCTCGACGCCGCAGCCGCCGAACTCATCGAGACCGGCGACATCGAGGTCGCCGCGGTCGCACGCCGCGCCGAGCTCAGCGTCGGCCTGCCCTACCGCTACTTCGGCACCCGCAGCGGCTTGATGACCGCGCTGCTCGCCGACTTCTACGACCGGCTGCTGGACGAGACCGTGCTCGGCCACTTCGCCGGCCACACGTGGCTCGAGCGCTGGCGGGCCCAGCTCACCCGGTGGATCGACTGGGTCTACGACGAGCCGCTCGCCCCCGTCGTGCTCGGCCGGATGGTCGGTGACGCCCAGGTCGCCGCCATGGAAGCCCGCTGCGCCCGGCAGGTCATCGCCCTCGGGGCCAAGCACGTGGCCGCCGGCCAGGCCGAAGGCCTCATCACCAGCGGGCGCGACGCCGAGCTCATGTCCGCGGCCGTCGTCGGCGGCATGCGCTCCGTGCTGGCCATCGTCCTCGACCAGGATCCCCGCCCCGACCGGGCCGCAGTGCTGCAAGAGATCTGGGAGTTCAGCACCGCCGCGCTCGGCGCGACCCAAGACGGCACGCCATGACCAGCAGGGGCAGGACGTCGGCCACCGCGGGAGCCATGTCCGCACTCCACCGTGACGGCTACCTCCTCATGCCCGACCTGCTCACCCCAGCCGCCCGCAGCCATATCCGCGCCGAACTCACCCCGCTCCTCGGCCCCGCGGGCCGCGACCCCTACAGGTCGCGCCACATCCGCCGCCTGTACGGGGTGCTGCACAACACCCGGGCCACCGACCCCCTCATCGACCACCCCCGCGTGCTCGCCCTGCTCGACCGGCTGCTCCTGCCCAACTACCTGCTCTCCCAGCTGGAAGTCGTCGAGGTCGCCCCCGGCGCGCCCGCCCGTCCCGCGAGCTACGACGACCAGCGCTACCCGCTCGCCCGCCCCCGCCCCGCCCTGTCCATCGCCGCCCTCTGGGCCCTCGACCCGGGCACCACGGTGACGGTGTGGCCGGGCAGCCACCGCTGGGCCTCCCGTCACCCCGCCACGCCGGGCGCGCCCCTCGCCCCGCCGCCTGGCTCCTGCACCCTGCTCCTCGGCACCCTCTGGCACGGCCGGCCCCCGCAATCGGCCGCGCCGTCCTTAACCGTCACCGCGCAGTACTGCGAGCCGTGGCTACGCACCCGGGAGGCATTCACCCTCTCCCCCGGCAGGCAGGTGGCCCGCCAGCTCAGCAACCGGACCCGCCAGATGCTCGGCTACAGCATCCACCCCCCGGACACCGGGCTGGTGGACGGCATACACCCCAACCGCCTCTTCTCCTGACACCACACCGTCGATCCAATACACCGCCCGCCGCCGTAGAACAGCGAAAGCAGCCATTAGTCCTGGCCACAGCGTCGATGCTGACCCTCCCGCCATCGGCGGCGCCTGATCCGCACGCACGTCAGCCGAGACCGGCGGCGTCGGCAGTGTCCTGATTGGATGCGCTGTCGGCCAGGATGCGGTAGACGCTGGCCACCGACGGGCGCCGTCCCTTGTTCTTGCCGGTGGGGATGACCAGCTTGCGGGCGATGTCGGGCACGGCCACGCCGCGCTCGCGCAACGTCCGCGCGTAGGCGATCATGTCGTCGTCGAACACCTTCGGCCGCCCGCCGTGCCGGCCGCGCTCGCGGGCAGACGCCTGGCCTTCCAGCGACTTTTCGCGGATGTACTCGCGTTCGGACTCCGCCATCCCAGCGAAGAACGCGAACAACGCCGCGCCGTGCCCGGAAGGGTTGTAGATGCCCTGCAGCGGGCCGGTCAGCAGTTCGAGTTCGATGTCGTGGTGGCGCAGTTCCTCGGCGATGGTCAGCAGTTCGGCGGCACCGCGGCCCAGGCGTTTCATCTCGTGCACGGTGAAGATAACCCGCTGGTGCGGGACGGCCTTCTTGATGGTGCGCGCGTATTCCATCGCCTTGATGAACTCCGGCCGCACCTTGATACGGGTGCTGATCTTCTCGGAGAAGATCGGGTCGCAGCCCTCCTCGCGGAGAGCGTCGAGCTGGCTCTGCAGCTCCTGCTGGGCGGTGCTGCATCGGGCGTAGCCGACCCGAGTCGGCCTGGCCGCGGCTGCCGGCAGCGCGGCCTCGATCGCGGGACCCGCCTGCCAGGCGCGGCCCGGGGCGCGCTCGGCCGGGGTACGCACCTCTAGTTCGGCCCGGAGCTGGGGCACCAGCATGAAGCGGGGCGTGTGGTACTTGGAAGCGACCCTGCCTCCTCGGGTCCGGCAGGCGCTCCCCGCGGGCGCCTCACACATGGGACAGTCGAACTGTTCGACAGCGGCAGCGGCATCAACGAACTCAGCCATGTCGCAAAACCTATCGCAAGGACCATTCTGAGAGACATGTTTTGCGAGAGGTTTTGAGAACGATGATCGGGGACAAACCAGACATCGAACGGGCGGCACTGTGCTCTCGCAGAACTGAGTATTTCTGCGAATCACACACCGCCACAACGACTACCGGACGTTACAACGGCGTCCGCTGCTCATCCCGTCCCGTGGCCAACCCGAGCACGTGGCTACGCCGACGGGGGAAAGTTCCGGTCCAGGATGTCGCCCTACCAGCAATGGACAAGGCGACCGTCAGCCTCGGCGCAGGCCGCCAAACCCGGAGGCAGCAAATTGAAGGACCCCCTCATGCGCCGAAGGGCTCAGCCTCCGGTGATGGCCCAGCAGCAGTCCGGACACGATCAACATCAACCTGGCCTCGACCACGAGCACGAACACGTGGGCGGGTAATCCATCGACGATCTTCCTGCCCGCCCAGGCGCCAGCGGCGCTGGCCGGGGCCAGAGCCAAGCCGATGGCGGTGCTGGTGGAGGTCGGCACGGCGGCGGCGCCGAAGACAACAAGCTTGGTCAGATACATCCCACCGCGGCGCCGGCCTCGGTGCCGATTTACGCACCACTCCGCATTCGAGAGGGGCGTCGCAACGCACATGATCAATTTGGGGCTGTGAGCGGCATAGCGACGTGCACCCGTTCGCCAGCGCCAAAACAAGGGATCTGAGCTGCACTAACGCAATCCCGTGTACCGGGTGACAGCAGTCTTACCGACACCCCGTCCCCCGGGCCTTGACGGGCCCGGCCGGTCAGATCGCGGTCTGCTGGTCGTGGTCGCGCAGCATACGCAGGACGGTCGCGGCCGAGGGGTGACGGCCCTTTTTCGCGCCGCTGGTGATGACGAGCCGGGCGGCGATGTCGCGCAGGCTGAGGTTCTGACCGCGCAGGTGCAGAGCTATGGACAGCATGTTCTCGTCGGTGACGGCGGCGCCGCCGATGGCCTTGCCGCGGGCGCGGGAGGAGTCGTGGCCCTCCAGGGTGCGGTCGCGGATGTCCTCGCGTTCCATCCCGGACAGGGCCGCAAGCACGGTGAACACCACGCTCGAGGGATCATGGGAGCCCTGCAGCTCTCCGGTGAGGAACTCCAGCCCGATGCCGGCGGCGCGCAGCTGCTCGGCGAGGGCGGCCAGATCGAGGCCGCGGCTGAGCCGCTTGTGCTCGTGCACCACGAGAGTGACCGCTACCCCGGCCGCGCGCAGTTCCCGCGCGCCGAGCTGGAGGCCGCCCGCCGCGACCTCAACACGGCCTACCAGTACGCGGGCCAGACCGTCGGATTGGTGCGCCACCAGCGCACGGCCGCGGACGTGGTCCGCGACTTCGCCGCCGCCGACCAGCTCCTGAGCCGCTTCGGCAGCCCATGATCCCGTCTCCTGGCATGGCATCGTCGTTCGCGCTGCCGAACCGCTATGGCGGACCTCCTGATACGGCACGTCTGGGATCAAGTACGAACCAGGCGGTGCCGTTGGAGAACGACACGGGCACTGGCCCGGCGCCGGGGCTGGGTCAGGCGGTGTGGCGGGAGCGGGCCAGAGCCAGCCCGCCGAGGACCATGGCGATCGGCCCGACCACCAGGGCCACGTAGCCCCCGACTATTCCGTAGCCGGTGCCGGGACCACCTTCGGCGGCGGCCACGACCAGCCCGCCGATGACCACGCCGACCAGCCCCGCCGCCAAGGCCACGATGGCTCCCCTTCGCCCATTGCCGGTGCCGATACGACCGGCGGAGCGGGCCAGAGCCAGCCCGCCGATGACGACGCCGGCCAGCCCCAGCAGCGCGGCCACCGCGGACCAAAGACGCCCGGCGGTCAAGGTGTAAGCACCGACGGGCTGGACCAAAACGTGCGCGGCTGCCGGTGTGGCGAGCCCCAAAATTCCGAGCAGGGCGGCTGCGGCGGTGGCTAGCAAGTGACGGACGGACATGAGGATCCCTTTCTGCGGAAAGGCGCGGAGGTGCCGTTCAGTCGTGCGTGTCGGAAATGAAAGCCGAGTCGATGCTGCCATCGGTCAACAGTTGTTGCAGCGCGCGCTGCATGGTCTCGGAGTCGTTGAGGCGCGGGAACGGCTCGCCGGCGGGAGCGTCGACGCCCAGGAACCGGCAGAGCGGCTCCCAGCCCTCGCGGACGTCGAACACCAGGAGGCGATCCGCGGGCAGGCTCTTCTGGACAACGGCCACGTGACGGTGGAACGCCGCTACCGCGATCTCTTCGTCGGGCATGCCCCGCTGGAAGTCCCAGGTATCGCCGAAGGTGGACTCTCCGATGAGATCGAGAACCGGGCGGAGCCTCTCCATCGTCCTGAATACCGCGGCCCCCGCTTCAGGCAGATCCGGCGGCACATCCCGGCGGATGGCGATCAGAGCCTGCATGCTGACATACCAGCGATGCGGATCGCGGACGGTCAGGACGACCTTCGCGTCCGGGTAGACCTCCGCCTGCTCGCGCCAGAAGAAACTGGCCGGCCAGTCCTGGGTGGATCGGTAGCCGTCGAGCACGCTATCCCAGTCCAGCGGCAGGCCGGAGGCGGCGGGCAGCCACCGGTCGACGTGGTCGGGATTGCTCCCGATTTCGGCCATGTGGTAGCAGGGACCGAATCCCAGCCTTTCCAGCGCGGCCTTCATCGATCTGGTTCCGGAACGCGGGAAGCCCGCGCCGATCACGTGTAACACGTCAGCCTCCTGCTGCAGCGGCCGCGGCGTTCACCTTTCGGCAGACGTTGACCGCGGCCTTGGTGTAGGTGTCGGACTAGTAGGGCAGCCGCACTTGTTGATGTAGAGCTGTCTTCCTGTACGTACATACGTACAAGATCACGAGAAGCGGCCGCCGTGCGATGATCGAGGTGTGTACGGCCATCAGGGCCTCGAGCGCGCGCTTGTATTCGCTGCGGTCAGCCGCTCAGCTCGGTGCGGCGGGAGCGGGCCAGAGCCAGCCCGCCGAGGACCGCACCGACCAGCCCAAGCACCAGGGCCAAGGCCCCCCCGAATACTCCGTTGCCGGTGCCGAGACCACCGTCGGCGACAGCCAGCTTCACCGCGCCGTTGAGCCCGCCGGTCAGCCCCACCACCAGGGCCACGATGGCTCCCCTCCCGCCGTTGCCGATACGACGGACGGAGCGCAGCGCCAGCCAGCCGATGACCACGCCGCCCAGCGCCACCAGTGCGGCCATACTGGCCCAGATTCGCTCAGGGGTCCCGAGGAAAGTATCGACACCCTGGCCGGCGCATTCTGCCGGCGTCGTACAGACTGGCGAGGCCGCCTGTGCGGCAAGCACAAACAGGACGGACATTGAGGATCCTTTCGGTCGAATGACGGGCGCCCGCAGCGTGTGCAGCGCGGTGACTCGGCCTATGCCGGCCGAGGCTCCGGTGACGAGCGCGAGCGCCTGGGAGGGGTTTCACGGAATCGATCGTCGCGCCGTCGAGGCGGGCGCGGCCTCCGGCAGCGGATGGCAGCGTCTACGCAGTTCTGCGTAGAGGACTCGTGCCTCGGTACGCCCGTCGTCGTAGGCGCCCGCGCGTTCGCTGAACATACGGACGGCCTCCAGCGCCTCGTTGACGTGCTCCTCGCTGACTCCGTCGGCGTGCAACGCGCCGGTCCGCAGACCGATGCGGGCGAGCGTCCAGGTCATCGCCTGCCGTGCCGATGCGCGATGGAAGCCGAGCGCCACGGCCTCCTCGACCAGGTAGATCAAATACGAGCGGGCACGAAACGACAGTGGATGAGTCGGCTGATGGTGCGGCTCACCCGGCAGCCGTCCGACGCGCTCCACCAAGGGCGCGTCGAACCAGTCGGCCAGCACCGGCCAGCGCTCCTTGAAGGCGTGGTAGTGGCGCAGCTTCGCGCTCAGATACTGCGGGTGCAGGCCCTGGCTGCGGAGATGCTCGACGTACTGCTCCTCGGGACAGTGCTGCGGTTGAGGACGTTCGACCGGCGATGCGATCGCGGTGAGGGCAGCGGCCGAGACATGGCGAGCGGTCATCGCGGCCCGTCCTCCTCTGCCGCGCGGCCGCCCAGCGCGCGGTTGTAGTCGGAGACCCCCTGCGGGTCGGAGACCCGGGTATAGACCCGTAGCGACGCCGGAGAGGCGTGGCCAAGCCGTTTTGCAAGGTCAGCTCCCGCATTCCGCCCTCCCACATACGGGTGGCGTGTGTGTGCCGACAGGCGTGCGGAGTCACCCACGGTTCCCGGATTTTCGCTCTGGCGGCGGCCCGGGAGAACATACGCACCAGCCCGTCGTAGCTGAGGCCGGGACGCAGGCCGCCTTGCAGCATGAGCAGGACGATGGCCTGGTCACGCAGCCGTTTGAGCTGTCTCAGTAGCGCCTGGATCTGGGCCTCCTCCAGCGGTCGTGGGATGCGCTGGACGGTCTTGACGCGGACGCTACGGCGGATTGGCTTCTGCCGGGCTGGCACGGCCCATGAACGGGCGGTGCCGTTCCGAGACCCGCTGCAGTGCCGGGTCGGGCCGCTTCTCGATGGGATTCGCGCGGCCGTACTGACCCGCCATGATGACGTACTCGTAGAAAGAGGAAACCGGTGCCAGGATGCGATTCACGGTGGCCGGGGCCAGCTTGGTGCCCGGCCCCTCGGCGTCGACCGTGGCAACGGTCAGCGACATCCGCTGCCGAGGCCGGCGCGAGGGCACTGATCGTAAGTGCTCCAGCAACGCCAGTGCCTGCGGCGGGGCGAACTCCTGCCAGGTCAGCCCTTCGCGAGCGAAGAAGCACCATAGGTGGCGAAGGTCGTGCGCGTAGGCAACGAGCGTGTTGGGTGAGTAGTCGCGGGCCGCCAGCGACCGCAGGAATCCCGAGACGACCTCAACCGGTTCGCCCGCCTCATCGAGCAGTTCGACCCGCGTGCCACTCTCCAAGCGCTGCTTTCGGACCCGCACCGACACCTCCGTAAGCCGGGTCCCACTCGGCTGACGAACTGGTCAGACTTGTGTCCAGTGGAGCCTGCGGGACGAGAGGTGTCCATGTAACAACATAGGAGCCGGAGTCGGTGACCAGCACCTCCGGGCGTGATCCGCCGTCGCGCCGGCGGCAGGTGCTGGAAGTCGCCCGGCGGCTCGGGAAGTACCTGCCGGAGCAGGAAACCGACGTGCTCGGCGTCGAAGATCCGCGCATCGGGAAGCCAGGTGACCAGTTCCCGCGCCGAAGGTCCCGTTCAGCCAGACGATCATCCGAGGACGAACGGGAGTTTCGCGGCCAGCTCGCCCAGTTCGGCCTTCTCCGCGTCGGTCGGGGCACGCCGTCCGGTGCCGACCAGCAGCGCGTCCTTGTCGGAGAACGACGCGGGGAACGCGGTCCCGGCGATCTTCTCCAGGATCTCGCGGGACCGGGCGAGCCCCTCCGCGGGCGGTTCCGCGGCGTCCGGGAGGTGCGCGACCAGGTCGAGGTGGTGCAGCGTCCACTCCAGGACGTACGCGGAGAGGTAGTCGCCCGCGGTGAGGACCTCGTCGCGGGTGCCGACACGGAGGCTCGGGTCGGCGAGTTCGGCGGCGCGGCCGGCGGCGGAGCCGACGTCGTCGAAGTGGAACTTGAGCAGCCGAGGCTCCTCGTACGCGGCGGCCAGCCGGACGATCAGCGCGTCGAGCGGGTCGTCGCCGGTCGGCGGCGTTTCGGCGACGTCCCAGTAGGTCACCGCGTCGCGGGTCGGTTCCGTTTCGGCGGGGGTCACGAGGGTGATCAGGACGTCCTGAGCGTCGATGACCAGATGGCACACCAGATCCCGCACGAGCCAGCCGGTACAGCCGGACGGCTGTGCGAAGTCCTCGTCCGGGAGTTCGGCGACCGCCGTGCGCAACGCCGTCCAAGAGCGTGAGAAGAGATCCACATCGGCAAGGTAGTGCGGTGCCGCAATGGCGGACAAGCGCATTTGGACGGTCGGCTCGCGTACCCAGACGGTCGGCTCGTGTCAGAGGCGGAGGAGGAGGTGCGTGAGGAGGCGTTCGGTGGGGTTCGCGAATGCCTCACCAGGCCACCATCAGCCCGGCGCCCATCAGCCGGCACCAGCGTCTGGCCGCTCTGCGTCGACTCCTCACCGAGGAGCAGATCCCCCTGCTCACCCTGGTCGCGGCTACCATGGTGCTGCTCTATGCCCAGCCCCTGACCGGATTCTGCGCCTGACCATCGACGACGTCAGCCACCACGACGACCAGGTCAACCTCCGCCTCGGCGATCCTGCGACTGCCCGTCCCGCAGCCCTTCGCCGACCTGCTGCTTCAGCACCTCAGCCAGCGTCTCAACCTCACCACCGCCACCCATCGGAACTCCCGCCGGCTCTTCCCCGGCCGCTGCGGTGGCCAGCCCATGACAGCCGACACCGTCGAAAAGCGTCTTCGCGATCACCAGATCCCGGCCCTGAACAGCCGCACCTCCGCGCTACGCCACCTTGTCCTGCAAGCACCGGCACCGCTCCTCCGACCGCGCGACCGTCTCGTACAGCATCCGCCACAGAGTCTTCTCCCGCAGATGGATGTCGCGACGGGCGATCAGCCGGTCGATCGCCATCTTCGAGCGGGCTGGGGTCTCCGAGTCTGGTGGCGGCATCCGCTTCACCCAGGCCGGCACCGCCGGAGCGTCGTAGCCGCGCTCGCCGCACCAGCCCAGCCACGACAGCACCGCCGCCCGGCGGGCGTTCCAGGTGTTGACCGCCGATTCGCCCCACAGGAGTTCGAGGGCGCCGCCGTTCTCGTCGTCCGCGACGGTAGCGAGCGGGCGGGCCTCGCCGAGCCGCTCGGCGGTCTTGCCGACCCCGATGCCGTACGACGGGAGGGTGTTGGCGTTGCCAAGCGAGTCGAGGAAGACATCGGCCGCCGTGCGGACCGTCAACACCTTTCCGGCGGGCAGCTGCACGACCGCGGGCACGATCCCCTCCCTTACCACAGATAACAGGGCCTCTTCGCGCACGGCCTTTTGCGAACGTCGCCGCAGGTCGTGATCAGCGATGCCACGGATAATAGGGCGTTATCCGCGGAACGACTTCAGAAGGGTTCGGTCGCCGACACTCCGTCAGTCGCCCACCAGGGCCGACGAATCCTTAGCGCACGATCTGGCACGGATGTTCCTCAACCCCCTGGGCCGCCGGCGTCACGGTGCTAGGGCCGGTGGTCGCCGCCGACCAGCTCGGTGGAGCGCCGGCCTGGGGAGCGGTCTCCAGCGCGATCTTCCCTGTTGGATCAACGTGTTGATGGTGATTCAGCGGAAGATCTGGTGTCTGAATGGGGTAGCATAGTATCTTTTCGATATATCGACTCAATACATCAGGTTGGCAGGCTGCCACATGATCTGCTGACGGAGATGGAGGCAGCCCGATGTCCAGCGCGCAGTTGTATGACGCCATCGGCGCTACCTACACCGTGACGCGGCGCACCGAGCCGCGGATCGCCGAGCAGATCTGGACTGCGCTCGGCGATGCGCGGACCGTGCTGAACGTTGGGGCCGGCACCGGGTCCTACGAGCCTCCCGGCCTCGACGTGACTGCGGTAGAGCCATCGGCGGTCATGCGGGCGCAGCGCCCCGCAGGCGCAGCGCCGTGCGTCGATGCCACCGCGGAGAGTCTCCCGTTCGAGGACCAGTCCTTCGACGCCGCGATGGCTTTCGCTACCATCGATCACTGGCAGGACCCGATCGCGGGCCTGCGCGAGATGCGGCGTGTCGCTCGCCGCGTGGTCGTGTTCACCTGTGACGGCAATGACGCCGATCTCTTCTGGCTGAATCGTGACTACGTGCCCGAGTTCGCCGGCCTCTGGGCTGGCCGGCCTTCGCTGACAGAGCTGGTCGGTGCGATCGGAGCTCGGACCGAGCCGGTGCTCGTTCCGTGGGACTGCGCTGACGGCTTCTACCACGCCTTCTGGCGCCGGCCCGAGGCATACCTGGACGAGCATGTCCGCCGCGGAATGTCGATCTGGGCCAGGGTCGGCCCGGATGCCGAGCAGCGGGCAGTGCACAGCCTCCGTGATGACCTCGCATCCGGCCGGTGGGCCGCGCGCAACCGCGACCTCTCCGGCCTCGACGCGGCAGAGCTCGGCCTGCGCCTGCTCATCGCCTGATCCCGCCATAGTGCCGGGTCGCGGACCAACGTGTTGACGGTGATTCAGCGGGAGATCTGGCGTCTGAGTGGCGTACGTTCTGGGTGCCCGAGCAAGCTGGCAGCGCGCGGTCGAGGTTGCCGGTGGAGGGAGCGGATCCTCTACCTCGCCGACGCCACCCACAAGCGCGGCGAGGTGCTGACAGACGACCACCCGCATCGGCACCGCCAGTGGCGGTAAATCACACCCCGACGGCTCGCTAACGCCACTGGCCGATTGGTTGCTGCTCAGGGGCCTACGCCGCCCCGCCTGGGCCGTGGGGCAGACCGGCCGCTTCAAGGCGGCGTTGATGGGCGCCGGCATCAGCGACTGGGGAATGCTCGTCGCGACCGGCGAGGGAGGGACCCTGGAGGCGGGACTCGGTGGTAGTTGCGGCTGGGAGGGACCCGGTCCGCACCGGCACGACCGGGTCAGCCCGATCGCGTTCGCCTCGAAGGTCCGCACCCCGGTGCTGATCCTGCATGGCGAGGACGACACGAACGTGCCGGTCGGCCAGGCGACGTTCTTCCACCGCGCCCTGCGGTGGTTCGGAATCGAGCACGAGTTCGTCGTCTATCCCAGGGAAGGCCACTCGATCCAGGAGCGCAACCACCAACTCGACCTACTCCGGCGCACCCGCGCGTGGTTCGAGCGATGGCTCGATGACCCCGCATCGGATCAGGCCTCGACAGGCGGAGGGACTCGGCTTGGCTGAAGGCCCCCTCGGTGTCGGCCAACCGGAAGGCTGCTGGCTGGCTGGCGGGTGCGGTGGGCAGCTGGACGCCGGCCGAGATCGAGCCCCCACAGCGTGTATCCGAGCACACCGCGATCAGCCGCTTGCCGGCTGAGTTGGCCGGACCGTGTCCTAGTGGACGTTGTCCGCGTCGCGGGACGGCGTGGCCGCGGGGGCTGCCGCGGGGCGCATCCGGAACGCGACGATCAACGCGAGGACCACGACCGCGGCCATGGTCAGGAAGGCGTCGGAGAAGGCAGCACCTTCGTGACCGGGGTACAGGGGGTTGATGGCGCCGCTGCCGCTTTGCTGCCGTGCGGCCACCAGCACACCGACCAGGGCCGGGCCCGTGCCGGCGCCGAGGAACTGGGCTCCTTGAAGGATCCCGAGGCCGCCGCCGACCTGATCGGCCGGCAACGCGCTCGCCGCGGCGCTGATCAGCGGGGTCATCACGAAGATGAAGCCGACGCTGAGACCGAGAATCCCGACCCCCGCGGGGATCACCGACGTGCCTCCCGCGAAGGTCGAGAGGAACAGGGCGAACAGTCCGATGGCCGCGAGGCCGGTCAGCACCAGGGGTCTGGTGCCGATGCGGTCGGCGAGGCGGCCGATCAACGGCGAGACGACGGCGACGGCGACCCCGGCCGGGATCATGACCAGGGCCCCCGCCCCCGGGCCGAGACCGTTGACGTCAACCACCAGCAGCGGAACGAATACCAGGCCGCCGAGATTGACGATCATGGCCAGAAACGCGACGACGACCGCGGCCCGGTAGACCCGGTTGGTGAACAGCGCGGGCGGGACGAACGGCTGCGCGACGCGGACGGTGCGCCACCCGAAGAGCGCGATGGCCACGACTGCCACCACGAGGCTGACCCAGGACGAGGGTGCGGCCAAGCCGGCGACCTGTGCCTGGGTGATGCCGAACAGAACCAGCCCGGCACCGAGGCCCAGGAGGATGCCGCCGAAAAGGTCGAACCGGCCCGCACCCGCCGGGGGCTCGCCCGGTAGCACGCGCAACGCCGCGGGAAGCAGGACCAACGCGACCAGGAGCATGAGCCAGAACAGCGCGGGCCATCCGAGGAATTGGCCGATCCCGCCGCCGACGGCTGGTCCGGCGGCGGTACCGATACCGGAGGCCGCGGAGACGACGCCGATCCCCATCCCTCGCTTGTCCACCGGCATCAACCTGGTGATGGCAATGATCGAGAGCACGGGTATCGCGGCCGCGCCTACCCCCATCACGATCCGCCCGAGCACGAGCACGAGGAGATCCGGGGCGAGCGCGCAGATCAGGCTCCCGGCGGCGTAGGTCAGCAGGGCGAAACAGAAGAGACGCCGCAGGCTCACTCGGTCGGAGATGCGGCCATAAAAGGGGATACCGACCGAGAACATCAGCAGGAAGCCGGTGACGACCCACGCGAGCTCCGCCTCGGATGCCCCGAACTCCGCTCCGATCGACGGGAGCATGAGATTGACCATGTCGCTGGCGATGACCGTGGCGAGCATCGCCGGCATGAGCACTGCCAACAGGGCCGGCCCTGAGCCGGTTCGTTCGGTTGTGATCGACGTGGGTGTCATCCGACGCATCCTCCGTACGGCATTTACTGCCACTGTTGTAGTTACAGTTAGGGGAAAGAGAACGGCGGAGGACTTCCCTCCGCCGCTGCTCGGCTAGCGATTCGGTAGCGCGAGTTCACGTTCGAGATCCAGCACCTGCCGGAGCAGATGGGCGATGGTCGTTCGGCCGAGCCGTTCTTGCATCGCCCGTTCCGCGTCTCGGAACTCCACCTCGAGCAGGGCCTGGATGTTGCGCCCGACCTCGCATTCGGCGCTGGGCGGATGGGCGTGCCGCGAAAGGATCGGCCCCGCCTCGACGGCGGTGAACGCGTCGTAGAGCGTGATCTCGCGTGGGGCGCGGGCAAGGGACCAGCCGCCACCCCGCCCCTCGGTGGACCACACCAGGCCGGCGTCCCGCAGGCTGCCGAGGATGCGCCGCACGAGAACCGGATTGCTCGCCAGGCTGTCCGCGATCTCCGCGGAGGTCAGCGACTTGTCACCCCAGCGCGCCAACAATGTGAGCGCGTGAATCGCGACCGCGCTCCTGCTGCTGAGACCCATTGTGACCCCCTCGCGCTCCGCCGCGGCGCCTATCGAACTGTAACGAGGTTAGTTGCAGTTCGATCGGTGGTCAATCCGGTGCCCGCGCCCATGGGCTGGCGTTCGCCGCCGGGCCGGTCGGATCCCATGTGCATGGACAACGGGCTGAGGGTGAATCCCAGCGCCTCGTAGGTCGCTGCGGTGGCGTCTATCCCACCAACACGTCGGCGACGACGAGTCCATCCCCGCACTGGATCGACCGTGGGCTCGCGACACGGTCGCCGGCCCGGACCCACACGGGCAGGTACGCCGCCAAGTCGCTGATGCCGTGCGTCGATGTGCTCACGGTGTGGCCATGAGCGATCTCCGGACGGTGCTGCGCAAGGCGGGTCACCCGACCACCTTGTCCAGGAAGGAGTACAGGTTGGCCCGGGTACGGGCGACCTTCTCCTCCAGGGTGAGGGACTCATCGATGACTCCGCCCCCTGCGGCTTCCTTCTTCCCGCGGGTGTAGAGGGAGCAGGCGAGATCCGTGCACATGTATTGCCCGACCGAGTTGCCCTGGCGACCGGACTCGCCGGTTCGGCGCGCGGTCATCAGCGCTACGCCGCCGCTGGTGTGCGTGGTCAGGCACAGCGAGCACATGCTGCGTGAGGTGAAGCCGCGCGACGCGCCGGGTGTCCCCCGGAGCGCGATGCCCACGAGAGGGCCGTCGCGTTCGGCGATCAGGTAGGCGCGTTCGGGCGCACCTGGATCTCGCCAGCCGAGGAAGTCGAGGGCTTCCCAGGGATGGTCTGCGAGGTCTTTGGGGAGGCCGAGACGCTTGGCCTCCCCTTTGGAACAGTTGACGAATGATGTGCGGATATCGCGCTCGGTGACTGGTCTCATGGGTGGGGAGGCTAGCTTCCTTAAATGTACTATGCAAATACTTAATACGTGTAAGCAGCGAGAAGGGCGGCACATGGCACGCGCGGGATTGACCGCCGAACGCCTGACCCAGGCGGCGGCGGACCTGGCCGACGAGATCGGCTTCCAGAACGTGACCGTCTCGGCGCTCGCGCGCAGATTCGGCGTCAAGCCCGCGGCCCTGTACGCGCACATCAAGGACGCGCAGGACCTGAGGGTCAGGACGGCGTTGCTGGCCCTGGCGGAGCTCGCCGACAGGGCCGCCGCCGCCTTGGCCGGCCGCGCGGGCAAGGACGCGCTGGTGGCCTTCGCGAACACTTACAGGGACTACGCGAAAGAACATCCGGGCAGGTACGCCGCGACGCAGACCAAGCTGGACCCGGAGACGGCGGCCACCAGCGCGGCGGGCCGGCACGCGGAGATGACACGGGCGATCCTGCGCGGATACGAACTGTCGGAGCCCGACCAGACGGACGCGGTCCGGATGCTGCACAGCACGTTCCACGGGTATGTGAACCTGGAGACGCAGGGCGGGTTCCGCCGCCACCCGCGCGAGGTGGACGTCTCGTGGTCCAGAGCCCTGGACGCCCTCGACACCGTCCTCAGAAACTGGCCGCCAGCCTGAACCTGCACCGTCGGCGATGCGCCACCACGACCGGTGCGTGGAGAACGTGCGGCCTCCATGTCAGATTCGATGGTGGGCGACGCCCGCGATGAGGCCAAGGCGGTCAAGGCCCCCTGCGCGCCTGGGCTTTGGCCGGATCTGCGGCGCGGTCCAGCTCATCACGGCGGTACGGGGGTGCCAGGCCGATGGATGAGCCAATCGGGGTCACGCGCGCTCGGGGTGACGCTGCCGTACGGGCGTGACGAGTGCGACCAGCGCCAGCAGCAGGCAGGACGCCCCCGCGAAGACGAACACCGCAGTCGCGCCGTAACGCGCGGCGCCCCAGCCGAGGGCGGCCGCGCCCACCGGCCCGAGCGAGAAGTGGATCGTCCAGAACGCCGACGTCACCCGGCCCAGCAGGTGGGCGGGCGTCACCTGCTGCCGCAGCGACATGGAGCAGATGCCGGCCACGCTGACGCACGCCAGGTAGAGCGCCATGATGGCGGCCACGCCCCACACGGAACCGGCCAGCCCGAGGCCGAGGATGGCGAGCCCCGACACGACCTGCGCCCCGATCCACGACGGCCCGAACCCGAGGGTCCGCCGCACCCGGGCCACCAGCATCGAGCCGACCATCGTGCCGGCCGCCCCGACGCCCAGCACGACGCCCACCACGGAATCCGGCTGGCCGAGGTCGTGCTTGAGCCGGTAGATCACGATGTCCGTCAGCCCGAGCGTCATGAAGATGAAGAACGACAGCAGGACGGTCAGGGTCCGCAGCACCGGCTGCCGGAACAGGAACTCCGCCCCGGCCAGCAGTTCCCGCCACGGTCGTCCCCTGGGAGCGGGCTCCACCGGCTCAACGGCGTACCGGGAGGCGCGGGTCAGCAGGACGCCGACCGCGGACAGGCCGAAGCTGCCGGCGTTGATGGCGATCGCGGCGGTCGAGCCCAGGTGGCCGGCCACCACCCCGGCCAGGGTGGGGCCGAGGATGCCCGCCGCGGCGGCCGTGGCGTACAACATGCCGTTGGCCTCGGTGACGCGGCCCCCGCCTGCCAGGCCGCGGACCGCGGACACGTACGTGACCTGGAAGACCATGCCCACTGCCGCGGCCAGCGGCAGCACGCTGTACAGGAGCCACACGTGCTGACCGAACGCCCAGACCACCGGGATCGCCGCGTACAGGACGAGCCGGACGACGTCACAGACGATGAGCAGCCGGCGCCGGTCGAACCGGTCGGCGAGCACCCCCGCGAACACTCCTGCCGCCACCGACGCCGCCCCCGACACGCCGGTGAGCAGGCCCATCTGTGCGACGGAGCCGGTGACGTTCAGGACGAGGAGGGGCACCGCGATGAGCGCGAACGAGTCGCCGGCCACCGACAGCGTCTGCGCACACCAGAAGATCAGGAAGTCGCGGTCCCGCCACAGCGAGCCGGTCACCGGCCGCACGTCAGTCTCCACCGGTCACCGCCCGCACGACGAGGACGGGTCCGCCATGAGGTGATCGGTACGCGCCGATCCGGGGGAGATCACGCAGAGGAGGCTATCCTCCCCGGTCCGCGCCACGCCGCTCGATTTCGGTCACCGAGACGCCCCCGGAGACGTCACCCTCGAGGTGCGCAGGAAGACGTGCGTGCGCGTGACCTCGGGAGAGGTCTCGACGATGACGCCACCAGCGCGGCCGGCTGGACGGCGGCCTGATCGGCACCAGCCACAGCACCAGGGCGGGCGCGTTCCAGTCTTCCGCCCGGAATCACGTGCGGAGGAGGCCGAGACCGGCGTCGAGGCCGCCGTCGACGACCAGCGTCGTGCCCGTGATGTAGGAGGCCGCGGGTGAGAGCAGGAACCCGATCGGCTCGGCCTGCTCCCCCGGCTCGGCGAAGCGCCCCAGCGGCACCCGCTCCGCCAGCAGCGGATCCGCCCCTTCGATGATCCGGGTGCGGGTCAGGCCCGGGGCGATGGCGTTGACCCGGATGCCGGCGGCGGCGTAGTCGAGGGCCGCGGCCCGCACCAGGTTGATCACCGCGCTCTTGGACGCGTTGTACGCCCAGGTGCCCGGATCCGCGCGCAACCCGGCGACGGACGCGGTGACCACGATGGCGCCGCCCCCGGCCTGGCGCAGCGCGGGAACGGCCGCCCTGATCCCCAGCATCGGCCCGTGAAGGTTGACCGCGAAGATCCGCTCTGCCGCCGCGACGGCGCCCGGGTCCTCCCACGGCAGGGTGCCGCCGGCTCCGGCGTTCAGCACGACGCCGTCCAGCCGCCCGAACGCCTCGACGGCCAGCGCCACGGCGGCGCGGTTGGTCTCCTCGTCGGCCACGTCGCCGGCCAGCGCCACGACCTCGCCCTCGATCGCGAGCTCGTCGAGATCGACGGCGACGACCCGGGAACCTCGGGCGAGCAGCAGGTCCACGGTGGCCCGCCCGATTCCCGAGGCGGCTCCGGTGACGAGCACGACCCGCGCGCCGGCGGCTGTGGGATCGAGATCGGTCATGCTTCCTCCTCGTGGGAGATCCGCAGGGAGGCGTGGATGTCCCCTGACGCTACGAGGCGCGCGAGCTAAAAGTCAACATTCCCTACTAGCTATACATGAATTTCGAATTCCCTATTGCATCTGTCGGGAATGTCACGGAAGATCTGGGCTGTGAAGAGCAGCGAGCTTCTGGTGGCTCGCCTCCACGTCGATCTCAGACGGCAGGCGAGCGCGCTCTGTGCCATGCGGTGACCCGCGGGTCCCGCTCCCCGTCTCCCCTTTTCACTCCACCACCTCAGGAGCGCTTCAGCATGCCCACGACCAGCATTCTGACCGTCAATCGCGTGGCCGGGCGCATCGGCGCCGAGATCACCGGCGTCGACCTCGCCCACCCCCTCGACCCCACCATCGTGGCGGAGATCCGCCAGGCCCTGCTCACCCACAAGGTGGTCTTCTTCCGGGGCCAGACCCTCGACCACGCCGGCCAGATCGCCTTCGCCCGCCAGTTCGGCGAGCTGACCCACGCCCATCCGCACGAGGACGCCCCGCCGCAGGACTTCCCGCAGATCCTGACCATCGACCCGCGCCGCTACGAGGAACGGTACGGCCGCGGCTACCGCGAGCTGTACCGCAAGCGGAAGTACTCCTACTTCTCCGGCTGGCACACCGACGTCACCGCCGCCGTCAATCCGCCGGCCGGCTCGATCCTGCGGGCCGAGACCGTCCCGGCGTTCGGCGGCGACACCCAGTGGACCAACCTGGTCGCCGCCTACGAGGGCCTGTCCGCGCCGCTGCGCGACTTCGTGGACGGCCTGCGCGCCGAGCACCGCTTCCTGGCCGGGTACCAGCCGGCCGAGCAGGACGGCAAGCTGGTCAAGCGGATCAACGACAACCTGCTGGTCTCGGTGCATCCGGTGGTACGGGTGCACCCGGAGACCGGCGAGCGCGCGCTGTTCGTCAACCCCGGCTTCACCGATCACATCGTCGGCCTCTCGGCCCCGGAGAGCCGCCGTGTCCTGGAGCTGCTCTACGAGCAGATCACCCGTCCCGAATACACCGTCCGATTCCGCTGGCAGCCCGGCAGCCTCGCCTTCTGGGACAACCGGGCCACCGCCCACCTGGCCCCGTCGGACCTCGACCACCTCGACGTCCAGCGCACCCTGCACCGGGTCACCCTGATCGGTGACCGCCCCGTCGGCCCGGACGGCTTCGTCTCCGAGATCGTCGCGGGCCGCGAGTTCAGGGCCGAATCACTCGTCGTCGCCTGACGACCCGAGAACGTGCGGGCGGGGCTGGGGGTCGACCGCCCGCACTCTTTCAGAGGAATTCAGTGCACCGTGGAGACCAGGCCCGCTCGCAGCGCCTCCGCGTTCGCGGCCAGGAATTGCGCGAACGTACGGGGCTCGCGGCCGGTCAGCTCCCGCACCGCGCTCGTCGTGGCCTCCAGTGAGCCGGTCGCCACCTGCCGGGAGAGCACGGCGACGTCGTCGGCGAACCGCTCGGGCAGCCCTTGCGCCCGCAGCGCCGCGGCCAGTTCGTCCGGGGACAACTCGGCGTACGCGACCGTCCGGGCCAGCGCGGCCGAGAGCTCCCGCGCGATCTCGGCGTGGGTGAGCGCGCGGGGACCCGTCAGCACGTACGTCTCGCCGAGGCCATCCGATCCGGTCAGGAGAGCGGCGGCGCAGGCGGCGATGTCGTAGCAGTCGATGTAGGAGACGGGGGCGTCCCCGTACGCGCCGGCGAGCTTCCCGTCGGCGGTGAAGGCACCCGCCCCGGTGATGAAGTTCTGCATGAACCCGCTGGGCTGCAAGATCGACCAGCCGAGCCCCGACGCCTTGAGGTACTCCTCGATCTCCCAGTGCGCCCCCTCGGCCAGCCGCCCGCCCTGGTGGGCGCCCCAGACCGACACCTTCACCACCCTGGACACGCCGGCGGCGCGGGCCGCGTCGATGGCGGCCCGCTGCTGGCGGATCATCGGCTGCTCGCCGTCCACCGGCTGGGCGCCACCGGCGTTGAGGAACAGCCGGTCCGCGCCCGCCAATGCGGCGGCGAGCGAGCCAGGGTCGTCGAAGTCGCCCACGACGACGTCACACCCCAGGGCCCGCCCCCTGGTCTCATCGCGGACCAGCGCCTTGAACGGAACTCCGCGATCGAGGAGGAGGCGAACGAGGTGCGTGCCGATGGATCCGGTGGCTCCGGTAACAAGGATCATGACCAGTCCTTCCGCTAAGCTGAGGCAACCTCGAAAACACTATATCGAGGCTGCCTCGAATTACTAGGACTGCCTGCATGACCACCAGCCGCCGGCCCCGTGCCGACGCCCGCCGCAACTACGAGCGCCTCCTGGCCGAGGCCGACGCCGCCTTCCGGGAACGGGGCGTGGACGCCAGCCTGGAAAGCATCGCGCGCGGCGCGGGCGTGGCCATCGGGACGCTCTACGGCCACTTCCCCAACCGCCGCGCGCTGGTCGGCGCGCTGCTCCGGGACCGCAACGAGGCCCTGTTCGAGCTCGGCGACCGGCTCGTGGCCCGCCCCGCGCCGGACGCGCTCGCCACCTGGGTCCGCGCGGTCACCGAGCACGCCGCCACCTACAGCGGCCTGGCCGCCCTGCTCGCCGGCGGCCTGGACGACGAAGCCTCGGAACTGCACGCCTCATGCCTGCGCATGGCCGAGATCGGCGAACGGCTCATCGCGCACGCCCGCGAATCGGGCGCCGTCCGCCCCGACGCGACGGGCGCGGACGTCACGGCGCTGACCACCGCCGCCGCCTCGCTCCGCGAGCACCTGTCCCCCACCGACGCCGACCGCCTCATCACGCTCACCCTGGACGGCCTCGCCCTCCTCGCCGACACCAAGTGATCAACTCTGCTCCCTTGTGAAACCCGGCCATCCTCGTAGCCGCACACGCTCCCGGCGCCACCCCACGAACTGGCCCTGGACCGGACCTTTCATGCCGCGCCGGGCCAGGGATTACGCCCGCGGGTTGAGTCTCGAGTGGCTCGAAGGTGCAGGCTCGTCCTGTGAGTGACGGCACGGAGCTTTACACGATTGGGCGGCTGGCCCGCCGTACCGGCCTGTCGGTGCACACGATCCGCTTCTGGTCCGACAGCGGTCTGGTGCCACCCACGGGCCGCTCGGCCGGCGGGTACCGCCTGTACGACGCCACCGCGGTGGCCCGGTTCGACCTCGTCCGGACGCTGCGCGAGCTCGGCATCGGCCTGGAGGCCGTCCAGGAGATCCTGGCACGGCAGGTCACGGTGGCCGAGGTGGCGGAGCTGCACGCCCGAGCGCTGGACGCGGAGATCCGGACCCTGAAGCTTCGCCGCGCCGTGCTCCGCACGATCGCCAAGCGCGGCAGTACCACGGAGGAGACGCTCATCATGCACAAACTCGCTCAACTGTCGGCCGCCGAGCGGCAGCAGATCATCGACGACTTCATCGGCGACGTCTTCGCTGGAATCGACCTTGACGACGACGCCGTGATCGTCGCCGAGTGGATGCGAGAGCTGCCCGGCGAACTGCCGGACGATCCGGCGCCGGGCCAGGTCGACGCCTGGGTGGAGCTGGCCGAACTGGTCGCCGACGGGGAGTTCCGGCAGCGGCTGAGACGGATCGTGCTCAGCGGTTCCGCCGAGCCGCCTTTCGAAGACGGCTTGGACCTGCGGCGGCTGGTACTGGAGAAGGCCGGCCGAGCACTGGCCGACAAGATCGCGCCCGAATCGGCCGAGGGCAGCGTCATCCTGAGCCGCATCATCGATCCTCGCCTGTCACCCGAGGAACGCACCGAGCTGCGCGAACGGCTCCAGACCCGGGCCGACGCCCAGGTCGAGCGCTACTGGCAGCTGCTGGCCGTGCTCAATGGCCGGGAGCCATCCGCTTCGGTCATTCCCGCCTTCGACTGGGTGATCACCGCCCTGCGCACGCATGGCTGACTTGAGCTGGGTCCTGTGTGCGCAAGAGGTACGGTCAGGGGCATGACGATCTTCGGCGCTGTCATCGACGCCCGTCCGTTGTTTCCGCGCGAGCGGCGCGCCCTGCTCGACCTGCTCGCCGCCCTGCCCCCGGAGGACTGGTCGAGGCCGACGGTCTGTCCGGGCTGGGACGTTCATGACGTCGTCGGGCACGTGCTGAACGACTACATGCGCCGGCTTTCGGGCAGCCGCGACGGGTACGGCGGCGCCGTCTTCGCCAACGACGAGACCCTGCCCGAGTACCTGGCGCGCACCAACGACCAGTTCGTTCAGGCGACCCGTCAGATCAGCCCGCAGGTGATGATCGAAATGCTGGACCATCTCGGCCGTCAACTCGACGCCATGTGGGCGACCCGTGATCTGGAAGGGCCCGCGGATCTGGACGTGTCCTGGGCCGCGACGGACGTCGGCAGCCCGGCGTGGCTCGATATCGCGCGCGAGTACACCGAGTTCTGGGTGCATCAGCAGCAGGTACGCGACGCCGTCTCCGTTCCAGGGGGCGACGATGCCGAGCTCATGGGGCCGGTGGTGGACGCCTTCGCCCGGGCTCTGCCGTACACGCTGAGGCGGGAAGACCGCCCGGAGGGCACGACGGTCACGCTGGAGGTGACCGGACCCGCCGGTGGCCGGTGGTTCGGGACCAGGCAGGTGGATCGGTGGGGGCTGTCGCCGGCCGGTACGGAGCCCGCCGCCCGGGTCTCGATGGACCAGGACACGTTCTGGCGGCTGGCGACCAGGGGCATCACCGTCGAGGAGGCCCGCAAGCGCGCCGACCTGACGGGCGATCCGGCGCTCACCGCGGCGGTGACCACGTTGCTGGCGATCGTCGCGTAAGTCCCCAGAAGAGCGTTCCGTCGTCGCTCGCCAGGAGTCCGCGCTGGTCGACGCGGCCCTCGAAGCGGGCACGTCAGGCCATGGGCCGCAGGTGCTGCTCGGCCCATTCCGCGAAGCTGGTGAGCGGGATGCCCAGCCGGGCCCGGTGCGGTGTCGCCCGGCGTGACCGTCGCCGACCTGCTCACACTGATCGCCGGCATCGTCCTGGCCACGGAACGCCACCCGGCCCCCGCCGCCGAGGCGGACCGGCTGCTCGGCCTGGCCGTGGCGGGATCAGCCCACGGGCGTGATCCGTCGCCGCGCCAGGCACAAAGCATTTGTCGTCGGTGCAGGCCTTTCGACATGGCTCGACCGCATCGCGGACGCCACCTAGCATCGGCCGGGCGGTCACCGGCCCCTGGTAGCCGGCCCAGCCGAACCCCATGCCTACCTGGCGTGCGGTCGGCCGCGCTGGTCGCCGATGACGGACAGCAGCTGGAGTTTCTCGTAGCTCTCACTGCCCGGCGACGCGGTGTACACCACCAGGAACTGGGACTGATCGGGGTCGACCAGGGTCTGGCAGTGCAGTTCGAGCACCCCGAGCTGCGGGTGCTGGACGCGTTTGGGCGGGCAATACGGGCCCGTGACCGGGTGCTCGCGCCAGACCCCGGCGAATTCGGGGCTCCTGCCGAGCAGCGCGTCGACGATGGCCGCCGCGCGCGAGTCCTTGCCGTCGCGCGTGTACACGCGGTGCAGGTTCGCCGCGATCAGCCTGGTGTGGGCCCGGTGGTCCTCTTCGGGGTACACCAACCGCGTGGCCGGGTCGGTGAACCACCGGTAGTGCAGGCTGCGCGCCAGCCCGGTGTACGCGCTTTCGTCGCCGATCAGTGCCACCGACAGCCGGGTCTGCTTCAGCGTCTCCCCGAGGTAGGTCACGATCTGGGCGGCGGCGTCTTCGAGCCCGTCGAAGATGCGCATCATCCCCGGGTTGATGTGGTCGGTACGCAGGGCCCGTTGCGGGGTGGCGTACCCGGCGAGGCGGAACATGTGGTCGCGTTCCTCGAGGGACAGGCGCAGACCGCGGGCGAGCGAGGCGAGCATCTGCTCCGACGGGTGCGGCCCGCGTTGCTGTTCCAGCCGGCTGTAGTAGTCGATCGACATGTCGGACAGCACGGCGACCTCCTCGCGGCGCAGCCCGCTCGTACGCCGCCGCCTGCCGCGGGGCAGCCCCACGTCCTCGGGTTGCAGCGTCTCGCGGCGGGTGCGCAGGAAGTCGGCGAGTCGGGCCCGGTCCACGGCGTGCCTTCTCCTCTCCTTGGTGATCAGCCAGGGGAAGAGAGCGCCGGTCAGAAGCCATCTTCCTCGTACTTCACCATAAGTCCCCTGTGTCCAGGGTCGCGGCGACGGCCGGCCGGATCCATGCACTGCTGATGCTGTGATCCGGGTCACAGCGGTCCGGATCCACGGATCAGGAGAACATGTTTACGGCCGTCCGGCGGTGTCACGCTCGGCTCATGAGCACACCAACACTGAACGCGCCGACCCACTGGATCGGCGGCGATGCCGTAACAGGAACCACCGACACGACCGACGTGGTGAACCCGGCGACCGGCGAGGTCGTCGCCCGGGTGCCGGCGGGCACCGCCGCCGACGTCGACCGGGCCGTCTCCGCCGCGACGGCGGCCTTCCCCGGCTGGGCCGCGACCGACCCCGCCGAGCGCGCCGCGGTCGTCCACCGCATCTCCGAGGGTCTGCGGAGCCGGGTCGAGGAGATCGCCACCACGATCACCTCCGAGATGGGCGCGCCCATCACCCTGTCCCGCGCCGCGCAGGCGGGCATCCCGATCGCGGTGGCCTCCTCCTTCGCGGCGGTCGCCGCCGACTTCCCCTGGACGGAGCAGATCGGGAACTCGCTGGTCGTACGGGAGCCGATCGGCGTCGTCGGCGCCATCACGCCGTGGAACTTCCCGCTGCAGCAGGTCGTCTCGAAAGTGGCGCCCGCCCTGCTGGCGGGCAACACCATGGTCCTCAAGCCGTCCGAGATCGCGCCGCTGACGGCGGGGCTCCTGGCCGAGGTCACCGTTGAGGCGGGACTGCCCGCGGGCGTGTTCAACGTCGTCTACGGTACGGGGCCGGTCGTCGGCGAGGCGATCTCGGCACACCCCGGCATCGACATGGTGTCGTTCACCGGCTCCACCCGGGCGGGCAGGCGGATCTCGGCCGTAGCGGCGGAGACCGTCAAGCGGGTCGCGCTGGAACTGGGCGGCAAGTCCGCCAACGTGATCCTCGACGACGCCGACCTCGTCCAGGCCGTCCGGCTCGGGTTGCGCATGGTCTTCACCAACGGCGGCCAGGTCTGCGGCGCGTGGCCGCGGATGCTCGTTCCCGCCTCGCGGCAGGACGAGGTCGTCGAAATGGCCGTGGCGGCCGCCGCCGAGTACACCGTCGGCGACCCGACGGACGAGGCCACCAGCATCGGACCCATGGCCACGGAGGCGCAGCGCCGCCGGGTCGACGGCTACATCGAGCGGGGCATCGCCGACGGCGCCACCCTCGTGTTCGGCGGACCCGGAAAGCCCGACGGTCTGCACCAGGGCGCGTACGCACGGCCGACGATCTTCGCCGACGTCGCCCCGGACGCCGTGATCGCCCAGGAGGAGATCTTCGGCCCCGTCCTGACGATCATCCCGTACGCCGACGACGACCAGGCCGTCGAGATCGCCAACAGCACCATGTACGGGCTCACCGGCGCCGTGTTCGGCAGCGAGGAACGCGCGTTCGCGATCGCCCGGCGGCTGCGTACTGGCCAGGTCGACATCAACGGCGCCCAGTGGAACCCCCTCGCGCCGTTCGGCGGATACAAGCAGTCCGGCAACGGCCGGGAGTTCGGCCACCACGGCATCGAGGAGTTCCTCGAGACCAAATCCATCCAGCGCTGACCTCCCGCCTCCGGAAAGCACGCGGCCGCCCGGCTACCGCTGCGCGACCGCCTGACGGCTGCGAACGCTCTCGTACCCCTGAGGAGTGAGCGCGGCCCGTGTGCCTCCGCGCCGGAGAACCGGCGCGGAGGACGGGTAAGGGCAGGCCGAGTTTCCGGCAAGGAATCAGCCAGGATGTTTCTGTTGCTCCATCGCCGGTCATGGTGGCACGCATGGCGACGTACGTGCTGGTCCACGGGTCGTGGCTCGGGGGGTGGAGCTGGGATCGGGTGCGGCCCGTGCTCGAACAACGAGGACATCGGGTGTTCGCGCCGACCCTGGCCGGCATGGCCGGACGCCGTCACCTGGCCGCTCCCCGCATGGGCCTGTCCGTCCACATCCGCGAGATCGTGGAGTTGATGGAGCAACAGGATGTGACCGACGCGATCCTGGTGGGACACAGTTACGGAGGCATGGTCATCGCCGGAACCGGCGGGCTGATCCCCGGGCGGATCAGGCGGCTGTGCTACATCGACGGCCTCCTGCCACGCTCCGGCCAGTCGGCGTTCGACCTGATCCCCCTCATGAAAGAGCACTTCAGCCAGTCGCCGCCCGGGCTGCCCTGGATGTCCTCGCCCGCGGATCCCGCCCTGTTCGGCGTGGACGACGAAAATGATCGCCGGTGGCTGGAGGAGCGGGTCACCCCTGTGCCGAGGCGTACCGTCGAAGAGGCGCTGCCCGTCGTGGACGACGCCGCGCGCGAGGCCATCCCCGCGACCTACGTGCACTGCGCGCGCCTCCCGTTCCTCAACGAGACCGCCAAGCTGGCCGCCCAGCGCGGCATGCAGGTGATCACGCTGGCGGGCGTCGGGCATCTGGCGATGGTGACCCACCCCCAGGTCCTGGCCCAGGAACTGCTGGGCCTCGCACGTCTGGACGACACCCCCTGATTAGGTTCACCGGCTTTACGGTCGGCGTGCCGTTCGCCGCGGCGGAACCGAGGATCACCGCCTTCACCCGTCACCTCGCCGAAGGCGGCGTTTGCCGCACCAGCCCGAGTGAAGGGTGGTTGTGACACGCCCACCCAGCGGGCCACCATTCGCCATAACCTGACAAAGTGGACAGAAGTCATCTTCTGGGAAGCTTTCTGCGCGCGCGGCGCCAGGCGACAACGCCGGAACAGGCAGGCCTGACCGCCACCGGCATCCGCCGGACACCGGGCCTGCGTCGCGAAGAGGTGGCCGCGCTGGCCGGCGTCAGCGCCGACTACTACACCCGGCTGGAACAGGGACGCGAACGCCATCCGTCGGAGCAGCTGCTCCAGGCCCTGACCCGGGTCCTGAATCTCGGCCCCGACGCCGCGGCGTACCTGCACGAGCTCGCCCATCCCGGGCTCCGGCGGCACAGGCCAGCCGACACACCGGAACAGGTCGACCCTCACCTCCTGCGGCTCACACACAGCTGGCCGCTCGTGCCGGCCCTCGTGTGCAACCGCCGCCTGGACGTGCTCGCCGGCAACCGGATGAGCACCGCCCTGCACGTCGGCCAGCAGCACGCCGGCAACCTGCTTCGCCTGGTGTTCCTCGATCCCTCAGCCCGCGAGTTCTACCGCGACTGGGAAGACGTCGCCCGCGCCCGGGTGGCCAATCTGCGCGCCGCGGCCGGAGCCGACCTCGCCGCCCCGTACGTCATGTCGCTGGTCGACGAGCTCAGCCGCAACAGCCCGGACTTCGCCCGGTTGTGGGCCTGCCAGGAGGTGTTCGGCGAGTCCAGCATCACCAGGCGCCTGCGCCACCCCGAGGTCGGAGACCTGACCTTCGTGTACGAGGCGTTCAGCGTCAACGCCGCCCACGGCCAGCACCTGATCGTGCTGCATCCAGAGCCTGACAGCGTGACCGAGCGCCGCCTGGCCCAGCTGAACGAGCAGGCGCCCCTGATTCGACGGCCGATCCCGAATCGCATATCCGGCTGACGCCGTCCACGAGGTGCGGCCCGGAAACGCGTTTTCATTGATTCGGTGATCTTTCCGTAACGAAACTCGCTCCGGATTGGCTGGCCGGCAGTAGGCCGCTTGAAGGCCTTCACGAAACTTGACGCCCTGCCGTACGATAAGCGCGCTTCGACCAGAAAACCCAATTGAGGCGTCTTAATCCCTTAATAGGGCTTTTTTGGTGTTCTATCCCTTTTATCGAAGGAACCCCCTTGTTCCACCCGTTCCATGGCAGATCGGGGCTGTTAGCCCTCGGTACTGCCCTCGCGACGCTGGCGGCCACCCCCTCAGCGTTCGCCACCACCGCGGCCACCCCGCCGAGCGCGACCCCCGCGCGTGCGGCAACCGCGTCGAACCCCTCCCGAGCCGTCACCCTGATCACCGGGGACACCGTCACGGTCGGCACCGCCGCCGACGGCGGCGAGATCACAACGGTCCAGGGCTCCGACGGCAGGGTCACCGGATTCCACGTGAACAAGGTCGGTACGGACACCTACGTCTATCCCGGCTCCGCCCTGCCGTACGTCGCCGCCGGGCTGCTCGACAAGGAGCTGTTCAACCTCACCCGGCTCCTGGCCGACGGCTACGACAACGCGCACACCGACCACCTGCCGCTGATCGTCACCTACACCGACGCCGCCGCGCGCTCACGTACCCAGGCGGTTCCCTCGGGGGCGGCCAAGGTGCGCACGCTCAGCAGCATCCAGGGCGCCGCGCTCACCCAGGACCGGGACCACGCCGCCGACCTCTGGACCGCGCTGACCGGAGGCGCCGCCAGCCGCCGCGCCCAGCCCGGCTTCACCGGGGGCGTCGCCAAGGTGTGGCTGGACGGCAAGGTCAAGGTCGATCTGGCCGACAGCACCGCGCAGATCGGCGCGCCTCAGGTGTGGGCGGCAGGCAACACCGGTACGGGCGTCGAGGTCGCCGTACTGGACACCGGTGTGGACACCGGCCATCCCGACCTGGCCGGGAAGATCGCCGACACGGCCAGTTTCGTCCCCGAGCAGGACGTCACCGACCGCCAGGGCCACGGCACCCATGTCGCCTCCACCATCGCCGGGACCGGCGCCGCCTCCGACGGCAAGGAGAAGGGCGTCGCCCCGGGCGCGAAGCTGCTCGTCGGCAAGGTGCTCGACGACACGGGAAACGGCCAGGACTCCTGGGTGCTGGCCGGCATGGAATGGGCCGCCCGCGAGAAGCACGCCAAGATCATCAGCATGAGCCTGGGCGCGGGCCCGACGGACGGCACCGACCCGCTCAGCCAGGCCGTCAACACGCTGAGCGCGGAGACCGGCGCGTTGTTCACCATCGCCGCGGGCAACTCCGGTCCGTACACCGTCAGCACGCCCGGAGCCGCGGACGCGGCGCTGACCGTCGGCGCGGTGGACGGCTCCGACATGCTCGCCGACTTCTCCAGCACGGGACCGCGCCTGGGCGACTACGGGCTCAAGCCCGAGCTCACCGCACCCGGCGTCGACGTGCTGGCGGCACGCTCCCAGTACGCGATGGAGGGCGAGGGCTACTACCAGACGATGAGCGGCACCTCCATGGCCACCCCGCACGTCGCGGGGGCCGCCGCGCTGCTGGCCGCCGCGCACCCCGGCTGGAGCGGCGCGCAGCTCAAGAACGCCCTGGTCAGCTCCACCAAGCCGACCCCGCGATACAGCCCGTACGAGGCCGGCAGCGGTCGCCTGGACGTCGCGGCCGCCGTGCGGAACACGGTGTTCGCCAGCGCGAGCGCCTACTCGGGTTTCCATCCCTGGCCGCACGAGCCCGGCGAGAAGGACACCAAGGAGGTGACCTACACCAACACCGGCGACAGCGCGGTCACCCTCGACCTGGCCGCGAAGGTGCCCAGTGCGCCCCAGGGCGTGTTCACGCTGTCGGCCCCGCAGGTCACCGTGCCCGCGCACGGCACCGGCACGGTCACCCTCACCGCCGACCTCGACCGCGTGCCGCTGGACGGCTACTACAGCGGCACGATCGACGCCTCCGCCGCCGGCACGCCGGTGGCGCACACGCTCATCGGCGTCAGCAAGGAGGGCGAGCGCCACGACCTCTCGGTCACGGCCAAGGACCGCGCCGGCAAGCCGCTGTCCGGCCGGCTGATCGTCGTCGGCAAGAAGATCTTCGCGCCGTTCCAGCTGGAAGAGACGGGCACCGGCACCGTCCGGCTGCCGGCCGGTGCGTACTCCGTGTGGCTCGAGGCGGACGTGGAGGGCGCTCACGGCCCGCACTCCCTCGGCATGGCCATGCTGAGCGCTCCGGACATCAACCTGGACCGCGATCGTGCGGTCACGCTGGACGGCTCGGCCGCCCGCCAGGTCAGGGCCGTCACTCCGCAGCAGAGCACGAGCTCCGAAGTCCGCATGGAGATCTATCGCGGCTTCGGCCCCGACGACTACACCTGGAGCGCGCTGCTGCCCCAGCCCGAGTACGACAGCGTCTGGACCCTGCCCACGGGCAAGAAGGTCGCCGAAGGCGAGTTCATCTTCGGTACGCGCTGGCGCAAGGAGGAGCCCGCGCTGACGGTGGCCTCCGCCACGCGTGACTTCGACGACCTGCTGGTCCAGCGAGGCGCCACCCCGCTGCCGGAGGGACGGGCCAAGCTGGACGCGGTCTTCGCCGGGCCGGGCTCCGCGGCCGATTTCGCCGCGGTGCAGGCCAAGGGCAAGGCCGCCGTGGTTCGCCGCAGCGACGCCGTACCCGTGGAGGACCAGGCGGCCGCCGCGGCCGCGGCCGGTGCCCGGTTGCTGGTGATCGTCAACGACGGCATCGGCCGGCTGCAGCCGTGGTGGGACAACCCCTACGGCACTCCCAATCCGCCGCCTCTCACCGTGGCGTCCCTGACCCACGAGGAAGGCGAGGAGCTGATCACGCAGATCCGGCACGGCCGGACCCCGCTCACCGTGGTCTCCAGTCCCACCACCGGCTACCTCTACGACCTCGTCCACCACTACGACGGCGCGATCCCCGCGGACCCGACCTACCGGCCGCGCCAGGACCAGCTGGCCCGCCTCGACGTGTCCTTCCGCAACCACCAGCCGGGCAGGGCGCTGGAATACCGGCTGGACAGCTGGCAGGGATTCGCGCTCGGCAACCCGCTGTCGGCTCCCGCCCAGGGTGAGCGCACCGACTGGGTCTCCGCGGACGAGGACACCGTCTGGCTGGAACAGGCGCAGATCGTCGGCGAGGTGAGTCAGTTGTCGGCGCCGACGCGTTATGCGGCACGCTCGGCCGGCGACCTGCACTGGTTCGGGCCCATCCACCGCCCTCGCATCGGCGTGCAGTCGTCGCTGCCCGGGCGGCAGGACGACGCGATGGGCGCCTACGTCCCAGGGTGGAGCGACTCCGGATCCGGCCACGTGGGCTCCACCTACGGCAACTGGCAGGTGAAGAACGCGCTGAAGCTGTATCAGGGGGACACGCTCCTGGCCGAGCGGCCCGCCGACCAGATCTACGTCGCCGGGCTCAGCCCGCAGCGCCTGCCGTACCGGCTGGTCTCCGAGAACTCCCGCGGCGAGTGGCAGAACCCCTACTCCACCAGCACGCGAACCGAGTGGGGCTTCACCTCGGCGGCCGGTGAGCCGGGCGTGGTCACGGCTCTGCCGTTGATCCAGCTCGACTACGAGGTCGACACGGACGCCGCGGGTAAGGCGCGCCGGAACACCGAGCTCACCGTCACTCCCTCGCATTTCCCGGGAGGACCGAGCTCCAAGGCCATCAACGCCGTCACGCTGGACATCTCCTACGACGACGGCGCCACCTGGCACAAGGCCTCCCTCACCCGCGCCGGCGGCGGCTGGACGACCACGTTCCACGCCCCCGCCGGCACCGGGTACGTCACCCTGCGCACCACCGCGCACGACCGGGACGGCAACAGCGTCACCCAGAGCATCACCCGCGCCTTCGGGCTGAAGTAACCGCGTTCGCCGGGCGGGACCGCGCAACCGCGGCCCCGCCCGGCTCCGGGATCTCGTCGTCCTGTCCGCGACCGGGCCGCAGCCCCGGTGCCAGGGCCACGGTCACCGCGACCGACGCCACCGCCATCACCGACATCGCCAGCGCAGGAGAGGTGTATTGGGCGATGGCGCCGGCCAGAGCGGCTCCGACGCTTTGCATGGTCATCGTGCCGGAGGAGTGCAACCCCAGCGCCTGCCCCCGCACGTCGGCGGGGGTGAGGGCGACCAGCCGTTCCTGGAGCAGGAGGCTGGCCGCGTACCCGACCGAGGCCAGCGTGACGGCCACCGCCGCCAGCGGTAGCGCGGGCTGCAGGATGAACAGCAGGTAGGGAGCGGCGAGCAGCAGGCGCAGCGGTGCGGCGAGCCGTTCCCGCCACCGATCCGGCACGAACCGGCCGACGAGGGTATCGCCGGTCAGCATCCCGAAGGCGGCCAAGGCGAAGAGCAGCCCCGCATGCTCAGGCGCATAGGGGACGAAGAGCGCCTCGCAGCCGACGATCAGCCCGTTGGGCACCCACAGGGCGAGATAGACGTAACGGCGCGGCGCCGAAGACCACAGCCGGACGTTGTTCCGCCAGGTGATGGCGACGGAGGGTCGTCCGGAGGCACGTGCCGGCCGGCGGATCAGACCGAAGCGCGCGATCATCGCGGCGGCAGGGTAGAGGACGGCCGCGGCGAGCAACGTGCCTCGCGGTGACAAGGCGTTCACGAGCAGGCCGCCGAGGGCGAATCCGCAGATCTGCATGATGCCCACCGACATGTTGAGCACGGAACGGCCGAGCAGATAACCCTGTTGCGGCAGGATCTCGTTGAGCAACCCGAGCCGCACCCCGCCGCCCAGCGAGGCGACCAGTCCGAGGCCGAGGAGGACGACGAAGAAGGCCCACACCGGCAGGCCGGGGATCGCCAGAGCCGCCGTACCGAGTCCGAAGGCCATGGCCAGGCCGGTCAGCGCGGCGCGCGGCGGCAGCCGGTCGGCCGCGGACAGCAGCGCCGTCGCGCCGATCACCTGGGCGAAGGACGGGCCGAACATGCTCACGGCCGAAAGGAACGCCGAATCGGTCGCCGCGTAGACGAGCGTGCCCAGGGCCAGCCCGCTCACCGTCGAGGCCACCGTCTGCACGGCGGACGTGGCGAACAGCGGCGTGAACTCGGGCGCCCGGAAAAGATCCCCATAAGTGCGCATACGGGAGTTTCGCTCGCCGTGGCGGCCGACTGTTAGAGTTTCGCAAGGGGGCGAAACCATGGGCTGGTGGCAGGTCAACGCGGACACGCTTGCTCGAAGCCGATTCGTGGTCTCCGCTCTCGCCGAGACCACAGCGGGCCTGCTGACTTTGGGAAGGGGCACGGCGGCGCATCCGGGTGAGCGTGCCTGGCTCGACGTTCATCTTCCCGCCTACCGAGACCGGCTGGCCGCTGATCCGATCACCGCGCTGCTCGTCCAGGCCGCGCTGGGGCGTCGCTGGATCGCCGACTTCCTCGTCCCCACGCCTCCCGGCGAAGGAGAGGCGACGTTCGACGAGGAAGTGCACCGCGTCCGCGCGACTCGCGCCGAGAACGTCCAAGCGGACCTGACCGTGTCGCTGGACGGCCCGCTTCCCGCCGTGCTGGACCGCCCCGACCTGGCCGAACGTGCCGCTGACCTGCTGGCGTGGGTGTGGGAGGAGACCATCCGGCCCGGCTGGCCGCGGCGGCGCAGGATCCTCGAGGCCGATGTCGTCGCCAGGTCGGAGCGGCTGAGCCAGGGCGGCTGGGCCGCGGCACTGGACGTCATGCGGCCCGGAATGCGCTGGTTGGGAGACGGCCGGCTGCAGATCAACGCCTACGACCGCCCGCCCCGGGAGTTGTCCGGCGCTCAGTTGCTGTTCGTGCCGGTGACCCCGCGCACGGGATGGGTCTCTTGGCACGTGCCGCACCGCTATGCCGTGGTGTACCCGTGCTTGGGGCCTCTGGCCGAAGCCGACGGCCCAGCGGTGCCCGAGGCCCTGGGCAGACTGCTGGGGCGCGGCCGGGCCGGGGTTCTCGTCCTGCTCGACAGCCCGAAGAGCACGACCCAACTCGTGGCGCTGACCGGCCAGGGGCTGGGCTCGGTGGGCCGTCACCTCAAGGTCCTGCTGGACGCTCGCCTGGTCCGGCGCCAACGTGCCGGCCGGTCCGTCCTCTACAGCCGCACGAACATCGGCCAAGCCCTGGTAGAGGGCCAGCAGGACGGGTGAGGCGGGGCGTTCGCGTAAGATCGTGACTTCGCGCACACGGCACATCTATCAGCCTGAGGACAATGAGCTCTTTCACGTACGTCGAACCACCCGAGTCCCATCCCGAGATCCCGCTCGTCGGCGGTGACGTCACCGAGGGTGTCGTGCGCGTCGGCGACACCGTGCGCCGTCCAGTCGGCCCCAACGCCCCGCTCGTGCACGCGCTGCTGCGCCACCTGGAGGAGGTCGGGTTCGCGGGCGCTCCGCGGTTCCTCGGCATCGACGCGACCGGGCGCGAGGTGCTGACGTTCGTGCCCGGCGAGGTCGCCGGGCGGCCGCGGCCGGGGTGGATCGCCGACGAGGAGCGGCTGGCCTCGGTCGGGCGGCTCGTGCGCGACTACGACGAGGCCGTCGCGGGTTTCGTCATGCCCGAGGGGGTACGGCCCACCTTCGGGTTCTCGTCGCCGCCGGGCCTGCCGCCCGCCCCGCCCTACCCGGCCGAGGTGGTCGGGCACATGGACTACACGCCGGACAACATCGTGTTCCGGGACGGCGCGGCGGCCGCGCTGATCGACTTCGACATCGCCAAGCCGGTCGCCAGGGTGGAGGAGGCGTTCAACGCGATGCTCTACTGGGCGCCGCTGGGCGACCCGGCCGACGCCGACCCGCTGCTGCGGGAGGTGGACGTGCCGCGCCGCTGCCGGATCCTCGCCGACGCCTACGGGATGTCGGACGCCGACCGCTCCCGGCTCGTCGAGGTGGCCGTGCTGCGGACGCGGCGGTCATGGTTCTCGATGAAGCAGATCGCCGAGGAGCAGGGCGGCGGCTGGGCGCGGATGTGGGAGGAGGGCGTCGGCGACCAGATCAAACGGCGCGAGGCGTGGCTGGAGCGCAACGGCACGGCCATCGACGCGGCGCTCACCACCCCGTAACCGCGCAGGTCAGCCTTCCTGGGTACCTGCGGTGCGGTAGTGGTAACCGCAAAGTTCGCGGAAACCCGTCCGCTCGTACAGCCGCAGAGCCGGGAGGTTGTCGCGCTCCACCTGGAGATACATGCGGTCGGCTGCGCGTGCGCCGGCCCAGCCGGCCAGCGCGGCGAGGACGGTGCGGGCCGCGCCTTTCCCGCGTGCCTCGGCAAGCGTGGCCATCCCGAACACTCCCGCCCAGCCGGTGTCGGCGACCGCGCGGCCCACCGCGACGACATCCTCGCCGACCATCGCGGAGGCGTAGGCACCCGGCCGCTGCACACGGGCGAGCAGGTCCCACTCGGAACGAGACTCGCCGCCATGATGACCATGCACCGCGTGCCAGATCTCGAACCACGCGCGTGTCGGGCGGTCGTCCACTCGAACCCGCAGCGAGCCTGCCGGCGCCTGTTCCAGGACCCGCGCGGTTGATGCCACCTGCAACGACATCAAGCTCTCACGGCGGTAGCCACGCTTCGCCAGGACTGTGTCGAGCCCTTCCGGACACGCTCCCATGCTGATCTGAAACCGCGCGGCCGCGCCGCGACCGGCGTAGAACTCCTCCGCCCCGACGACCCTGCGCACCAGTTCGCCCGGCCTGGCAGCGCCATGTGGCAGCACCGTTCCCACCCACCAGGCGCAGCTGGGGGCATGGCGCAGCCACCATCCTTCAACGTCCTCAATGTGCTCGGCCGGAAGAGCCCGGGCCGTTCTCTCCTGCAGGCCCCTCACCGTTTCCGAGCCGCTCATGGCAGACGCCGCCGACACGCACACCCCCTCTAGAACCGGCAATTACCGGACACCTACAGATTTTGGCGTACCGAAAACCACCCCTGGAACCCTGTACGTCTCGCGCGCCGGCTCGACGCGTCAACATCCTCAGCCGCCACCGATCGTCCGGTCATCGGCCTGGGCCGGTGGTGAGCCAGAGGCGGAGCAGGTGGCGGCGGCGGTCCGGCTCCGGATGGTCGTCGTAGGCGGTGCGGCTGTGCAGGACGACATGATTGTTGAGGAACTGCATGTCGCCCTCCCGCAGGTCCATGGTGAGTGCGAAGCGGGGGTCGTTGGTCAGCCGGTCGAGGAGGTCCATCAGCTCCTCCTGCGCCGGGGTGAACGGCGGCACGTGCGCGCCCCGCTGCGCCGAGCGCAGGTAGTCGGGCCCGTACGAGATCGAGACCCGGCCGTGGCGCCGGGTGCAGAGCGGCTTGGTGTGGAAGCTGCCGGGGCCGTCGCCGGTGCGCCGGTCGTGCCACCACGGCTGGTACAGCAGCTCGGCCAGGTCCGGGCGCGTGCGTACGACCTCGTTGTGCACCGCCACCGAGCTGACGATGGCGCTGAGACCCCCCGTCTTCGCCGGGCGCACGCACAGCAGGGCGACGGCGTCCGTGGGGTCGCTGTGATAGCCGAGCCGTCCGCTGTGCTGGTAGCTGCGAGTCCGGCCCTGGGACGGATCGGCGCCCGTGTCCCGCACATGCGCCAGCAGTGGCCCGCCGGGACCCTGCGGGACGATCCCCCCGACGTGACAGGCGAGGCCGAGCGCGGCGATCTCGCACTGCCGCTCGCTCATCTCCCCGACGGGCACCCCCTGGACCAGGGCGAACCCGCGGCCGTCCACGAGCTGGTCATGCACCCGCCGCAGGACGGGTCCGAGCACCGGCAGCCGGAAGCTCTCCCGGTCGATCTCGTCCGGCGCCGCCTCGACCGCCCGTACGGCACCGAGCACCTCCTGCCGCTGCCCCTCATCGAGGGGGACCTTCCAGGCGTCACTGTCACGGATCTCCGACCCCAGCCACTCCCCCGGCCCCGCCACTTCCCGAACCACCATCGCGCCGCCACCACCCCTCCACGAGGACGTCTCGACCCACCCTCCCCTCCGCCGTCGTCCGCGGCACCCCCTCATCGCCCACGGCAGAACCTCTTCACTCACAGCAGAAGAAGGGTCAGCGCTGGGCGCGGCGTAGCAGGTCGGCCAGCTGCCCGAGATGCGCCAGCCGCAGGTCGCCGTCCAGCCCGCGCAGCGCCGCGGTGGGCATGCCGGCCGCCCGGCCCGCCGCGAGCCCCGGCTCGGAGTCCTCGACCACCAGGCAGGCGGCCGGGTCGGCGCGTAGCCGGGCCGCCGCCTGCAGGTATCCCTCGGGGTCCGGCTTGCCCGCCCGTACGTCCTCGTACGTCAGCAGCATCGGGGGTTCGATCCCGGCGGCCTGGAGCCGGGCCTTGGCCAGCCGGTCATCGGCGCTGGTGACCACGGCCCAGGGCAGGGCGAGGCGTTCCAGGGTGGCCAGCAGGTCGTGCGCCCCGGGTGCGGCGGTGACGTCGGACAGGTCGTCGTACTGCAGGGCGATCTGCCGCTGGGCCGCGAGCGTGACCGCGGGCTCGCCGAGCTGCGGCAGTAGCCGCCGCACCGTCAGCTGTGAAGGGCTGCCGTGGGCGATGGCCAGCGCCGCGGCCTCGTCCACGCCGTATTGGGCGGCCCAGGTCGACCAGGCGCGTTCGACGCAGGCGTCGGAGTCGACCAGGGTGCCGTCCATGTCGAGCAGCACCGCCTGGAGCATCGCGAGATCCAACGGTCGTCGCACAAGCGCCTCCTCGATAATAAACTCGGCTACCGAGCATAAAGGGGAGAGGGCTGGGGATGGCAAGTCACGACCTGCGGTGGCGCGGCGCGCTGGCCGTCCTGCGCGAGATGCGCCGCGACCCCGGTGTCACGCGCGCGGCGGTGGCGCAGCGGCTGGGGCTGAGCAGCGGGTCCGCCACCGAGATCATCGCCCGGCTCCGGGAGCTCGCGCTGCTGGCCGAGAGGCCGGCCGCCGTCTCCGGGCGCGGCCGTCCGACCACCGTGCTCGGGCCGCACCCGTACGGGCCGGTCGTCGTCGCGGTCGACCTGCGTCAGCAGGACTGGCGGTGCGCGGTGGCGGCGCTCGACCGCGGGCTGGAGATCGTCGACCGCGGCGGCCACGCCAGCCGCGAACCCGCTCGCGTGACGGGCGAGATCGCCCGGGCGGTGCGCCGGGTCCGCGACCGCCTGGGCGATCGGGTACGGGCCGTGGGCGTGGCCGTCGCGGGCACCGTACAGGAGGGAAGGGTCGTGCAGGCGGCCACCCTCGGCTGGGACGCGGTGGACCTCGGGGCGCTCGCGCCGGGCCTGCCGCTGATGGTCGGCAACGACGCGACCCTGTCCGGCGTGGCCGAGGCCCGGTACGGCGCCGCGGCGCAGGCCCGCACCGCCCTGCACGTCACGATCGAGGTGGGGGTCGGCGGCACGCTGGTCGTCGGCGGCGACCCGGTCAGCGGGGCCACCGGCGCCGGTGGGGAGTTCGGCCACCTGCCGTTCGGCGAGGCCTGGCTGCGCTGCCCGTGCGGCGCCCGCGGCTGCTGGGACCTGGTCGTGGACGGCCGGGCCATCGCCCGCCACCTGGGCGCTCCCCCTCCCGCCGATCCCCGCACCTACGCCGAGCAGGCCCTGGCCAGGGCAGCGGACGACACGGCGGTCCACTCCGCCGTCGTGCTCACCGCCCGGAGCTTCGCCGCCGGCCTGGCCGGTCTGATCAACGCCCTCGACCCCGACGTCGTCACGCTCGGCGGCCTGGCCGAGCCGTTGCGAGCCGCGGCCGCCGCCCCGTTCGATGCCGTGCTCTCGGACGGGCTCATGCGCTTTCGCCGCGCCGGCCCGCCGCGGCTGGTCGCCGCCGCGCTCGGCGCCGACGGCGCGCTGCACGGGGCCGCGGCCATCGCGCTCGACCACGTCCTGACCGAGGACGGCCTCGACGCCTGGGGGCGGTTGCCGGACCGATAACTTTCAGCAGGGCTGCAACCTTTCGCCCGATCAGTCGCGTTGGGAACGGGCGAGAGGAGATCACATTGGATCGTCACGACGACTTCCGCGAGTTCGTGCTCGCCCGCCAGCAGGCGCTGATGCGGACCGCGTACCTGCTCACGGGAGACGCCCACCTCGCCGAGGATCTGCTGCAGAGCGTCCTGGTCAAGGTCGCGGGCCAGTGGTACAAGCTGGCCAAGGACGGCAATCCCGAGGCGTACACGCGCAGGGCGCTCGTCAACCAGTACATCTCCTGGAGGCGCCGGCCGCGGCCCGAGTTACCGAGCGCCGACCCGCCGGAACGCGGCACCTCCTACGACGATGCCGCGCTCGACCGGATCGTGCTGCGCCAGGCGCTGGCCAAGCTGACGCCCAAGCAGCGGGCGGTGATCGTGTTGCGCTACTGGGAGGACCTCACCGAGGCGCAGACGGCCGAGGCGCTCGGCTGCTCGCCCGGCACCGTCAAGAGCCAGGCCCATCACGCGCTGGCCCGGCTGCGTACGCTCGCGCCGGAACTGGCGGACCTGCTGAGCGATCCCGAGATCGAGGAGGTGGCCCGATGACGAGGCTGCGTGAGGCGCTGGACGGCATCGCCGGCGAGTCCCCGTTGGTGAACCTGGCCGACGTGGCGATCGCGGGTCACCGGCGCAGGCGGCGTACCGCCGTGGCGCTGGCCGCCGTCGCGGGGGTCGCGGTGGTGGGCGTGGCGAGCGCGGCCATCGCGCTGCCGTGGCCGCGCGGGGACCACACGGTCACGCCGCCGACGGTGTCCGACCTGCCGGCCGGCCAGGTGGAGCCGCTCGGTTACGCGTACCAGACGCCCTGCGAGTGGGACGCGGAGCGGCGGCTGCCGCCCGACTGCAGCGCCGTCGAGTGGCGGGTGGTGACCCGGGGCGGGACGACGTACCGGCTGCCGCAGGCGCTTGTCAGGAACACCCAGGAGCGCCCCGCGCCCGTCGCGATCAGCCGGGACGGGCGCATGCTCGCCTACTACAGCCGTCAGGCCCAGGCGCACGTGGTCCGGGACCTGGTCAGCGGCTCCGAGGTCACCTCCCCCGTCACGGTGAAGGAGGACCGGATCGGCCCTGGCTCCATGCTCGTGGTCTCCGACGACGGCCGCTACGTGATCTTCGATCCGCGCGAGGGGAGCAAGGATCCCGGGCTGCTGATCGACGTGCGTACCGGCAAGACGGTGCCGGTGAACGGCAAGTACGAGGCGATCGGCATCAAGGACGGCGTCGCCGAGCTGGTCCGGTACCGCACGACCGACCTGTGGCTGATGCCCGTCACCGGCGGGGGCAAGCCGGTGCGCTTCGACGGCACGTTCATCATGTTCAGCGAACTCGCCGCGGACGGCCGCACGGTGACCGCCTTCGAGTTCGCGGACCTCAACAAGCGCAGGCTCGCCGTTCTCGACGCCAAGACCGGGCGTACCCTGCGGAAGGTGACGATCCGCGGCCTGCCGAAGGGCGGCGGCGTCGCCGGCACCTCCCTGTGGCGGAGCGGATCGGAGGTCACCCTCCTGTACCCGAGCCGGGACGGCTTGCGCACGTACGCGGTGAACGTCAACACCGGGCAGGCCCGGCAACTGGCCCGCTACCCGGGCAAGGTCCAGAGCCTGGTCCTGCCCGGGGCCGCGGACGACGTCAAATAGCGGCCGCGTCGGCGAGGCGAGCGTGCAGCGCCGACCTGACGGCCGGCCATTCGGCGGCGACCACCGAGAACATGGCCGAGTAGGGTGGCGGCCCGCCAGGTGATCACCTGATCGGGCCGTACCAGCATCGCGCCGTCGTCGGCCGGCTCGGCGGCACGAGGCGCGATCCGGTACGCGTCGAGCTGCACGCCGAGCCGCTCGGCCGCGTCCCGCGCGGCCCGCATCCACCGGTCACCGCCGGCGCCGGTCAGCACGGGGGGCTTCGCGCTGATCCCGCGTCCGTGTCAGGATGATCGACCATCGCCGTCAGGTCATGAGGGGAGTGCTTTGAACGACAAAGCCGCCGGCGCCTGGTCCCTGCCGTCGCCGTGGCGAGACGTGCGCGTCGCGGTCGTCGTACCGACCTACAACGAAGCGGGCAACATCGGCGAGCTGGCAGAGCGGATCTTCGCGCTGGACCTGCCCAACCTCCGGTTGATCATCGCGGACGACGACTCGCCGGACGGCACCGGCGCACTCGCCGACGACCTCGCCAAGGACGCGAACGACGACCGCCCCGATCGCATGGTGGTCCTCCACCGCAAGGTCAAGGAGGGCATCGGGCGCGCCCACATCGCCGGGATGCTGGCGGCGCTCGCGCGCGGTGACGAGTACGTGGTGCAGATGGACGGCGATCTGAGCCACCGTCCCGAGTACATCCCGCACCTGCTCGGCACGATCCTGGCCACCCAGGCCGGCGTGGTGCCCATCTGTGCAAGCAGCTGGGGCGCTCGATCGTCGAGATGCCGATCCACTTCGAGGAACGCAACACCGGCGCCAGCAAGATCAGCTTCGCGTCCAGGTGGAGTCCATGCTCACCCCGTTCGCGCTGCGCTTCGGCGGGCGCGCCGGAGGTGAAGCGGCTCGCCCGAGGAAATGTCGCGAAATATTGGCCTCGCTGTGTCGATGTGCGCGTCACGCGTTCGACGCGTTGGTGACAAGGCACTTCCGCACACGGAGGAACACGATGCAGAAGATCACCACGTACCTGTGGTTCGACAACCAGGCCGAGCAGGCCGCCACCTTCTACACCTCGCTCTTCGAGGACTCGCGGATCCTCGACGTCCAGCGCTACGGCGAGGCCGGGCCGGGGCCGGCGGGGACGGCGGGGACGGCGATGATGGTCTCGTTCGAGCTGGCGGGCCAGCGGTTCCTGGCGCTGAACGGCGGCCCGGAGTTCACCTTCACCGAGGCGATCTCGCTGTACGTGGACTGCGCCTCGCAGGAGGAGGTCGACGAGTTGTGGGCCAAGCTCACCGAGGGCGGCGAGGAGTCGCAGTGCGGCTGGCTGAAGGACAGGTGGGGCCTGTCGTGGCAGATCATCCCCAAGGCGCTGCCCGAGCTGCTGTCCAACCCTGACCCGGCCAAGGCGCAGCAGGTCATGAAGGAGATGCTGGGCATGCAGAAGATCGACGTCAAGGTCCTCGAAGAGGCCGCCGGGCTCTGACGCAGCGCGGCACCCGGCCGGCCGGATCCGGGCTTTCGGGCCCCGGCCGGGGCTCGGCGCACGCGTGGGCGGTATTCGGCCGGCGACGGCGACCGGTGCCGGACGATGGCGTGACAGCAGGGACTGCGTTTCGACACGCTGGTCGGGCGCCATCCGAGCAGCCTACGGCCTGGGGAGCTCCACATGATCAGGTTCGGCTACGCCGACACCCGTTTCGGTCAGATCCACTACGCCTCGTGCGGCGCGGGCGAGCCGGTGCTGCTGCTGCACCAGACGCCGCGTTCCTGGGACGAGTACCGCGAGGTCCTTCCCCTGCTGGGGCGCACCCGCCGGGCCATCGCGATGGACACGCTCGGCTTCGGCAACTCCGCCCCTCCCCCGCGCCACTCCATCGAGGCCTACGCCGGCGGCGTGCTCGCCCTCATGGACGCGCTCGGCCTGGCCGAGGCGGCGGTGGCGGGTCACCATACGGGCGGCGTGGTGGCGGTCGAGGTGGCGGCGAGCGCGCCAGAACGCGTGTCCCGGCTGGTGTTGTCGTCCACGCCGATGGTCGACCACGAAGGCCGGCTCCGCCGCCGCGAGCGGCCGCCCATCGACGCGGTCCGCGAACTGCCCGACGGCTCCCATCTGGCCGGGCTGTGGCACAACCGGGCGCCGTACTATCCGTGGCGGCTGCTCAACCGCTACGTTCGCGACGCGCTGGCCGTGTTGCCCGGGGTGGAGCGGGGGCACGAGGCCGTGGCCGGCTACCGCATGGAGGAGCGGGTCGGGCTGATCCGCTGCCCGGTGCTCCTGGTCGGCGCCGCCGGGGATCCGTTCGCCTTTCCCGAGCTGGACCGGCTGGCCGCGCGGCTGCCCGGCAGCGCCCGGGCGGTGATCGAGGACGGGATGATCCCGCTGGAGCATCAGGCGGCCGAGTTCGCCGCGATCGTGGCCGGCTTCCTCCGCTCGTAAACGGTCAGCCGAAGTCGAGGAAGACGGTCTCCTTCTCGCCCTGCAGGTGGATGTCGAACCGGTAGACGCCCGGGCGTTCCTCCTCGGGTACCAGCGTCTGCCTGCGCTCGGGGGGCAGCGAGTCGAGGAGGCGGTCCCGGCCGAAGTAGATGCGGGTGTAGAGGTGGTGGAGCAGGCCGCGGGCGAAGACGCAGACGCTGATGTAGCCGTTGCCGGGCTCGAGCGTCCGCAGGGTCCAGCGGCCGTCGAGGTCGGTGGGCACCCGGCCGAAGCCGGTGAAGTCCACGCCGTTCCGGCCGAGGACCGCGCCGTTGACCGGGTCGCGCCGCAGCGTGCCGGGCCGACCCCGGAGCTCTCCCGACGGGCCGGGCTGCCAGAACTCCAGCAGCGCGTCGGGCACCGGCTCGCCCGCGCCGTCGTAGACGTACCCATGGACGGTGATCCCGCCGCCGTTGGTCAAGGGGGCGAGGTCACCGCCGCCGGGGAAGGGCAGCGCGTAGCCGTAGAAGGGGCCGACGGTCTGCGAGGGGGTGGGGTTCATCGTCCTTCTTCCATCCAGGTCGCGGCGGGGCCGTCCAGCACGATGTCCCACCGGTAGCCGAGGGACCATTCCGGCTTGGACAGCTCGTGGTCATAGGCGCAGATCAGCCGCTGCCTGGCCGGCTCGTCGGTCACCGACTGCAGGATCGGGTCGTAGGCGAACAGCGGGTCGCCGGGGAAGTACATCTGCGTGACCAGCCGCTGGGTGAACGCGGCGCCGAAGACGGAGAAGTGGATGTGCGCGGGCCGCCAGGCGTTGACGTGGTTGCGCCACGGGTAGGCGCCGGGCTTGATCGTGGTGAAGGTGTAGCGGCCCTCGGAGTCGGTCAGGCAGCGGCCGACGCCGGAGAAGTTGGGGTCGAGCGGCGCGGGGTGGTCGTCGCGCTGGTGCAGGTAGCGGCCGGAGGAGTTGGCCTGCCAGATCTCCACGAGCTGGCCGCGTACCGGGTGTCCGTCGCGGTCGAGCACGCGGCCGGTCACCGTGATCCGCTCGCCGAGCGGCTCGCCGAGGTGCTGCCTGGTCAGGTCGGAGTCGAGCGCGGTCACGTCGGTGACGCCGAAGACGGGCCCGGCCAGCTCGGCCGCCTCGGGGTCCTTCAACGCCACCAGCGGCTGCCGGGGGTGGCGCAGCAGGGTGCTGCGGTACGGGGCGTAGTCGCGGGAGGGGTGGTCCCCGCCGCCGGCCGCGTGCAGCTCGGCCATCTGGCGGTCGATGTCGGCCTGCGTGAGGGGTTGGGGCATGACGCCTACCTTTCGAGTACGACGGCCAGGCCCTGGCCGACGCCGATGCAGAGACAAGCCAGGCCGGTGCCGGAACCGGCCGCCGCCAGCCGGTGGGCGACCGTGCCGGTGATGCGGGCGCCGGAGGCGCCGAGCGGGTGGCCGAGCGCGATGGCCCCGCCGTCCGGGTTGACGATCGCGGGGTCGAGGCCGGGCAGCTCGGCCAGGCAGCCGAGCACCTGGGCGGCGAACGCCTCGTTCAGCTCGGCGGTCGCCAGATCGCCGACCGCCTTGCCCGCCTTGGCCAGGGCCTTGGTGGCGGCTTCGACCGGGCCGAGGCCGAAGTAGCGGGGCTCTAGAGCGCTGGCGGCGCTCGCGGTGATCCGGGCGAGCGGCTCGCGGCCGCGCAGCCCCGCCTCGTCGGTCAGCAGCAGAGCCGCGGCGCCGTCGTTGAGCGGCGAGGAGTTGCCCGCCGTCACGGTGCCACCCTTGCGGAAGGCGGGCTTGAGCCGGGCGAGCGCCTCCAGGGAGGTGTCCTCACGGATGCCCTCGTCCCTGCTCACGTCCTTGACCGGGACGATCTCCCGCTCGAACGTGGCCTTGGCCGCTTTCTGGTGGCTGGCCAGCGCGTACGCGTCCTGCTCGGCCCGTTCGATGCCGTGCTTGCCGGCGATCAGCTCGGCGCCCTCACCGAGCGGCACGGTGTGCTCGGCCGGCATCCGCGGGTTGACCAGGCGCCACCCCAGCGTGGTGGAGACCAGCTCCTGCCCGCCGGCCGGGAACGCCCTGTCGGGTTTGGGCAGCACCCACGGCGCCCGGGTCATCGACTCCACGCCGCCGGCGATCACCGTGGAGGCGTCGCCGAGAGCGATCGCGCGGTAGGCCTGGATGACGGCCTCCATCCCCGAGCCGCACAGCCGGTTGACCGTCACGCCCGGCGTGGTGACCGGCAGCCCGGCCAGCAGCGCGGCCATGCGGGCGACGTTGCGGTTCTCCTCGCCGGCGCCGTTGGCGTTGCCGAGCACCACCTCGTCCACGGCCTGCTGGTCGTTGCGCTCGGCGATCGATCGGACGACGTGCGCGGCCAGGTCGTCGGGGCGGATGCCGGACAGCGCACCGCCGTAACGGCCGAAGGGCGTGCGTACGGCGTCCACGACGTAGACGGTGTTCATGCCTTGACCTCCGCATCGGTACGGTCGCGCAGCTCCGCCACGCTCACCCCGGGCGCGGTCTCCACCAGGGCCAGCCCGTTGCCGGTGACGTCGAGCACGCCGAGGTCGGTGATGATCCGGTGCACGCACGCCTTCCCCGTGAGCGGCAGCGCACACCTCTGGACGATCTTCGGCGAGCCGTCCTTGGCCGTGTGGTCCATGATCACGATGACCTTGCGGGCGCCGTGGACCAGGTCCATCGCCCCGCCCATGCCCTTGACCAGCTTGCCCGGGACCATCCAGTTGGCCAGGTCGCCGCCGGCCGAGACCTGCATCGCGCCCAGCACCGCCACGTCGATGTGACCGCCGCGGATCATGCCGAACGACAACGAGGAGTCGAAGAACGACGCCCCCGCCCGCACGGTGACCGTCTCCTTGCCCGCGTTGATCAGGTCGGGGTCGAGCGCGCCGGGGGCCGGATAGGGGCCGACGCCGAGAATGCCGTTCTCCGAATGCAGGACCACGTCGACGCCCGGCGGGAGAAAGGAGGGGATGCGGGTGGGCAGGCCGATGCCGAGGTTGACGTAGTCGCCGTCGCGGAGCTCGGCCGCCGCCCGCGCGACCATCTCGTCCCTGCTCCAGCTCATGACAAGGCTCCTTCCCCGGGCCCGCCGTCCGGCGGCGCAGAGACCGTGCGTTTCTCGATCGCCTTGTCGGCGGCCTGTTCGGGGGTGAGCACCACAACCCGCTGGACGAACACGCCCGGCAGGTGCACCTCGTCGGGGTCGAGCTCGGTCAGCTCCTCCACCTCGGCGATCGTGATCCGCCCGGCCATCGCGGCCAGCGGGTTGAAGTTGCGCGCGGACTTGGCGAAGACCAGGTTGCCGTGCCGGTCCCCTTTCGCCGCCCGTACCAGGGCGAAGTCGGTCGTGATGGCATGCTCCAGCACGTACTGACCGCCGTCGAACTCGCGTACCTCCTTGGGCGGCGACGCCTTCGCGATCGAGCCGTCCGGGTTGTGGCGCAGCGGCAGCCCGCCGTCGGCGATCGGCGTGCCGACCCCGGCCGGGGTGTAGAAGGCGGGGATGCCCGCGCCGCCCGCGCGCAGCCGTTCGGCCAGGCTGCCCTGCGGGGTCAGCTCGACCTCCAGCTCACCGGCCAGATACTGCCGGGCGAACTCCTTGTTGTCGCCGATGTAGGAAGCCGTCACGCGGGCGATGCGCCCCGCGGCCAGCAGGACGCCCAGGCCGCCTCCGTCCACGCCGCAGTTGTTCGACACCACGCCGATGCCGGTGACGCCGGTGTCGTAGAGGGCCTGGATCAGCACGTTCGGGATGCCGCTCAGGCCGAAGCCGCCGACCGCGAACGACGCGCCGTCACGCACGCCCGCCAGCGCCTCCCCGGCCGTCGCGACCACCTTGTCTTTCCGCACGACGCTCCGTTCACCCGAAGTGTTCGCTCAGCGAACTTTAGTTCACTATCGTATGGTCGAGTATGTTCACGCGAAGGCGCTCCTGTCAAAGCTCCTTCGATCATGGCTCCGTCGATCTGGGGAGGCACCCGATGGAACCGGCCGGAACCCTGGAACGCGGGCTGGCCGTGCTGCGCGCGCTGGCCGCCCATCCCGGGCGGCGCACCCGCGCCACGGACCTGGTCCGCGCGACCGGCCTGGCCAGGTCCACGGTCGATCGGGCGCTGGCCACCCTCGTCCATCTCGGCTACCTGCGGGCCGAGGGGCGCGACGTGCTGCTCGCGCCGCGCCTGATGGAGCTGGGCGAGGCCTACCTGGCCTGCGGCGGCCTCAGGGACGCCCTCGCTCCCCTGGCCGGACGGCTGGCCCAGGAGCTGGACGAGTCGGTGTCGCTGGCCGTGCAGGACGGGGACGGGGTGCGCTTCATCGCCCAGTTCGCCCGGCGGCGCACCATGTCGATCGCGTTCCGGGTCGGGGACCTGCTGCCCGCCGACCGGTGCGCGGCCGGCCTGGCCCTGCTCGACCCGGCCGCGCCGTGGGCGCAGGACGACCAGCTCATCGAGCCGGGCCTGATCGCGGTCGCGCTGCCCGTACGAGGCCCGGACGGCAAGGCGATCTGCGCGCTGAGCGTCGTCAGCCACACCAGCAGGCACACCATCACCGGCCTGGCGGCCCACGCCCTGCCCCGGATGCGCGAGACGGTCACGCGCATGGAGCCGGCCCTGACCGGGCTCGCCCCGGCGCTGGAGCCGGTCGGCTCCGGCGGGGACGCGGCCAGGGTGACCGGTCACCTGCAGTCGCTGGCGCGCGGCCTGGCCGTGCTGGTGTCGCTCGGCTCAGCGCGCGGCGGGGCGACCCTCGCCGACGCCGCCCGGGTCACCGGCCTGCCGCGCGCCACCGTACGGCGGGCGGTCCACACGCTGGAACGGCTGGGGTACGCCGCCGCCGACGGCAGCCGGTTCGTGCTGCTGCCCAAGGTGCTGGAACTCGGCTACGCCCACCTGTCGGGACGCACCCTGGGCGAGATCGTCCAGCCGCACCTGGCGGACCTGGTGGCGCGCGTCCGCGAGTCGGCCTCGGTCGCCGTGCTCTCCGGCGACGACGTCCTCTACGTGGCGCGCGTGCCCACGGTGAGCATCATGAGCGTGAACATCACGGTAGGCACCCGCTTCCCCGCGTACGCGACCTCCATGGGCCGGGTACTCCTGGCCGGCCAGCCGGCCGAACGCCTGACCGGGATCGTCCCCCGGCCGCTGTCCCGCCACACCATCACCTCCACCGCCGAGCTGGCGGCGGCCGTCCGCCGGGCGGCCGCGGACGGCTACGCCCTGGTGGACCAGGAACTCGAGGAAGGCGTGCGCTCGATCGCCGTCCCCGTCCGCGACGCCGCAGGGCGGGTCGTGGCGGCCGTCAACGTCGCCACCCACGCCAGCCGCGCCACCCCCGCCGACCTGCTCCGCGACGTGCTGCCCGCGCTCACGCAAGCCGCCGCCCGGATGGAGGCCGACGTGGCCCACATCAACGGTCCCGTACGGGACACGTCATCGCCGGGCAGGCTCCCGGCCCGGTTCTGAGGAGGAGCAGGAGTGAGCACCAACTTTTCCGAAGCACGCTCGCAGGAGGTCGTCGCGGCCGCGTTCGCGAACACGCCGGACCCGCGGCTGCGCCGGCTCCTGACCAGCCTGGTAGGCCACCTGCACGCCTTCGCCAAGGACGTCGAGCTCACCCAGGCCGAGCTGGACGCGGCCATCGGCTTCCTGACCAGGACCGGGCAGATATGCGACGACGTCCGCCAGGAGTTCATCCTGCTGTCGGACGTGCTGGGGTTGTCGATGCTGGTGGACGCGATGGGCAACAGGACGCAGGGCGCGGCGACCGAGTCGACGGTGCTGGGCCCGTTCCATATGGTCGCCTCGCCGCCGAGGCGGCTCGGCGACAGCATCGCCCTGGCCCCGGGCGGCGAGCCGACACTGATCACCGGGCAGGTCCTGTCGACCGGCGGCCAGGAGCTCGGCGGCGCCCTGGTGGATGTCTGGCAGGCCGACGACCAGGGCTTCTACGACGTGCAGAACCCCGACGCCGTGCCCGAGGGGCACCTGCGCGGCCTGTTCACCTGCGACGAGCACGGCCGGTTCGCCTTCCGTACCATCCTGCCCGCCCCGTACCCCATCCCCGACGACGGCCCGGTCGGCGAACTGCTGGCCGCGACCGGGCGGCACCCGTTCCGGCCCGCGCACGTCCACTTCATCGTCGGCGCGGCGGGGCACCGGCCGCTGACCACGCACCTCTTCGTCGCCGGCTCGCCCTACCTCGACTCCGACGCCGTCTTCGGCGTCAAGGACAGCCTGGTGACGGACTTCCCACTGGTCGAGGATGCCGCGCTCGCCGCCAAGTACGGCCTGCCGCCCCGGTTCCGCCACGCCGACATCGAACTGCGGCTCCCGCAGCAGGCCCACTAGGACAATCCCTAGGTGACACCCGGAGGCGGCTGAACGCGGCGGCTCCTAACGTCTGCTGGTAGACGTCCAAGGGAGGCCCCCGATGATGCACCCACGACCGGCACACCGATGAGCACGCGGGAGACCGCGGGCGGCGGCACCCACTCCGGGCAGGCGGCCTCCGGAGCGCGGCGGTGGGCGGTCAGCCCCCTGCTGGTGGACAACGACATCCCGAGGTCCGTCGTCGAAGCCTCCGTCGACACCACCCAGGCCGACGGCGACGAGCTGATCGCGGTCCTCATCGAGCTCAACCTGCACGCCCGCACCGACCCGGACCACGTACGGGCCGAGTTCCTCGAAAGCGTCCTCCCCGAGGCGCTGGAGCATCCCGATGCGCCGCGGCCGAAACCGTTCGCCGTCTCCACCGCCTATATCCGGTGCCTGCTCAGCAGGGCCGAGATCCACCGGCTCCTGAAGTACGACGAGAACCGGGCGGCGGACCTGCACCGCAGAGGCACCATCTTCCGGATCTGGCCGGACTACATCATCCGGCCACTCATCGACCGATCGGTGAGCACAGTGAAAGCGGACGCGGCGGTCCGGACGTACGGCGCCGACGGCACGGGCATCGTCTGGGCGGTGATCGACACCGGCATCGACGGAAACCACCCGCATTTCTCCGACGGCATCCTCACCGGCCCGGACGTCGAGGAACTGCACCGCGACTTCACCTACATCGTGCGCAACGAACCCGCCCCGGACGCCCCCCGACCGCAGGACGCGCTACGGGACGAGAACGGCCACGGCTCGCACGTCGCCGGCATCATCTCCGGACGGCTCCCCGACGGATGCGAGCCGCTGATCGCCAACCTCAAACCCTCCATCGGCGACGGCTTCCCGCTGCCGCGCTGGGAGCAACGCACCCTGGACCCCAACCGCACCCTGACCGGCATGGCGCCCCGCACCCGCCTGGTCAGCCTGAAAGTGATGGAAAACGCCGGCGGCGTCGCCAAGACCACCTCCAGCGCCGTCATCGCCGCGCTCGAACACATCCGCCGGGTCAACGCATGGGGCCGTTCGCTGCGCATCCACGGCGTCAACCTGAGCCTGGGCTGCCCCTGGTACTACCAGGACTACGCGGCCGGCCAAAGCCCGCTGTGCCGCGAACTGAACCTCCTGGTCGGCACCGGCGTGGTCGCAGTGGTCAGCGCGGGCAACAGCGGGTACGCGCAGGGGACGGCGGCCGGCGGCGCCGGCGACCTGCACGGCATGCTGTCCACCATCACCGACCCCGCCAACGCCGAGCGGGCCATCTCGGTCGGCGCCACCCACCGCGACAAACCGCACACCTTCGGGGTCACCTACCTGTCGTCCAAAGGGCCGACGCTGGACGGGCGGCTCAAACCCGACCTGGTAGCCCCCGGCGAACGCATCACCTCATGCGCGTCGGGCACGTTCCGGCAGGGCATCCCCGTCCTCAAAGACGACCAGGACTCCGCCTGCTACGCCGAGGACACCGGGACCTCGATGGCGGCCCCGCACGTGTCCGGCGCGATCGCCGCCTTCCTGTCCGCGCGGCGGGAGTTCATCGGGCTGCCGGACGACGTCAAACGACTGTTCTGCGAGACCGCCATCTCCCTGGGCCGGGACCGGTTCTTCGAGGGGAACGGGCTGGTGGATCTCATGGGCGCCATGTCCAAGATCTGAGAGAGGAGCCGCGAATGAACGGCGACATTTCCGGCCTGCCGTACTGGGAGGTCGAATTCGACCAGGCAGGCGCCCTGCTGAGAGACGGCGGGCTCGCCGCCGAGCTGAACGGCCGCCCGATCCGCGACCTGTACGTCTTCAGCCACGGCTGGAACACCTCCCAGAGCAGCGCCCAAAGGCTCTACCGATCCATGTTCGCCCTGATCGCGGACGCGTTACCGAGCGGCAGCAAGGCGTCGACGGGGTTCGCCGGCATCCTGTGGCCGTCACTTCTGTTCCCCGAGGACGAACCGGCCACGACCGGACCGGTCATGACACAAGGCGACACCCTGGCCGCACCCCCAGCCGCCGCTCCCGGCGCGGGACCCCCGCCCTCGTCGGGCAAGGAACTGGCGGCGGCCATGGAACGGGCGTTCCCCGGCAGGCAAGCCGAGCTGGCGGAGCTCGGCGCGCTCCTCGACGCCCGCCCCCAGGACCCCGACCAGCTGGAACGCTTCCACGCGCTGACATGCGCCCTGGTCACCTCCCCCGCGCAGGGCCAGGAGGACTCCGGCGAAGCGAGGGCGATGACCAGCCCGCCGGGGCTGGTGTTCGACTCCATGGCCTCACTCGCGCCGCAGACCCAGCAGGCGCAAGGGTTCAACCCGTTCGAGAAGCTGTGGGCCGGCGCCCGCGAGACGCTGCGCGCCCTCAGCTACTACGAGATGAAGAACCGCGCCGGAGTCGTCGGCCGGGACGGCCTCGGCCCGCTCCTGGCCCACCTGGCCGGTGGCGGGCTGAGAGTGCACCTGATGGGGCACAGCTTCGGCGCCCGCCTGGCCTCCTACGCCCTGCTGAACCTGCCCGCGCCGACCCCCGTCAAGTCGCTGTTCCTGATCCAGGCCGCCTTCAGCCACTTCGCCTTCGCCAGACAGGCACCCGTCAACGCGGGCAGCGGCGCCCTATCCACGCTCACCGGCAGGGTGGACGGCCCGCTGGTATGCACATTCTCCACCTTCGACCGGGCGCTCAGCTGGTGGTACCCCACGGCCAGCAGATTCGCCGGACAGGACGCCCAGGCCGTCGAATCGCTCAACTTCCGCTGGGGAGCGCTCGGATTCGACGGATACCAGCACCAGGGCGGCGACGTGACCGACGCCGCCCTCAGCCCGCGCGGACACGCCTACGACTTCCAGCCGGGCCGCTTCTACCGCCTGGACGCCAACAGCGTCGTCAACCGCCGCCTGTCCCTCCTGGCCGGAGCGCACAGCGACATCGAGAAGCAGGAGATCGCATGGGCGGCCATCTCGGCGGCCGGAATCTGAAACCACCACCGGCGTGCCCTTGTACGCAGTCCCGGCGCACCGGACCCGGTTACCTTCGGCCCGGTGCACTGACGCGCTGAGCTCGCCACCTGGCGCGCCACCGCCTCAGCGACCACTGCACCGTGTTCCTGCTGGCCTACGGCGCCATGACCGCCGTCACGCACATCGAGGCCCCCACTCGGGTCGGCGCCACCAGAGGCAAGGTAACTCTGTGTGACTGTCGTGACGCTGCGTGGTTTGCAGAAATACTCAGTTCTGCGACGGCATGGCGCCGTCCGTTCGATGTCCGATCGGGACAGGCCGGGAGTCGGCGGCCCCTGCGCCGTTCAGCAGGATGTCTTCGAGGCCGCGCAGGGAGATCTGGGGGCCTGGAGTGCGGGCAGCGGCAGAACCGCCGAGAGCGGCCGCGCCCGTGACGGCACCCAGACCGATCAGCAGTTCACGGCGTCGCACCGGATCATCGCCCCCTTCGCCACTCCTGTGATCCACCATAGGGGCCCCGGCGCCGGGTGTGGAGGCAATAGCGGGAGCGCCGTGTGGGGCCGGCGCGAGACCGAGCAGCTCCGGGGGAATGGACAGGGCCGTGGCGATGGAGTGCAGCACGGCGATGTCACGCAGCGGCTGCTTGCCCCGCTCCATCCGCGACAGGGCCGAAGCCGAATAGCCGCACATCTTGCCGAGCTGGGCGAGGGTGAGGTTTTCTGCACGCCGGTAGAACCTGATGATCGTCCCAGGGGTGGCGGTCTTCATCGTTGCGCGGGTCAGCGCTGTCCGCCAGATCGGATGTTCGGCATCCATGGTCCGTCCTCCGCAGGCTGCGCTTTCAGGGTGGCAGACAGGCTTGACATTTGCGAGGCATGCAAAACATTTGCGTGATCGCCCGCTGACCGCCCGCGACGGCTTCTTGGGGTGTCTCCTGGCCTTGACTCCCCGTCAAGACGTCACAGGAAAGGGAATCCCATGCCTATCCTGGCGATCAGCGGCCCGGACAACGTCGGGAAGACCTCCCAGATCCGGCTGCTCACCCGCCGCATCCCGGGATCATCGGACGCCGGTCGGCTCGATGACTTCGATCCTCGCTGGCAGCAGGCGCACGCCGGAGGGCTCGCCCACTGGTGGTTCACCGACGCGCCACTCGAAGAGGTCGCCGACGTGCTCGCCTGCTCCTACCTGGAGCGGGCGCGGCACGCTCACCGACGCGAGGGCCTGGTGCTGATGGACCGCGGACACTCCATGCTGGAGGCCAGCGTGGTGGCCACCGCCGCCGTACGGCTCGGCCTCGACCATGAGCACGCCGCCGACCACGCCCGGCGACTCCTGGCCCCCTACGACGGCGACCTCGGCCAGGCCTTCGCCGACATGGCGGAGATCATGCTGCTGCACGCCGATGACCCGGCCACGGGCGCCGCCCGCGCACTGTCCAGGGAACGCTCCACCACCGCCCGCTACCGCGCCTACCAGCACATGCTGAACCGCCACCTGCACCAGCGGCCACACCCCAGCAGCGCGACGATCGTGACCGGCACACAGCCGATCATCCAGGTCCAGCGCCAGCTGTGCCGACTGCTGCCCGACCACGGCATCGACGTGCTGCCGCCGACGATCTGCGGCGTGCACGTCATCGCCCTGGGCGGGCTGTCGGAGTGCGGCAAGAGCAGCGCCGGGGCCTATCTCGCCGAGCGTCACGGCAGCGCCCGACTGAAGATCGGCTACCTGCTGCAGGCGGCCGCCGCCCGGCACCAGATCGCCGACGTGTACGCGCTGCCTCCCCTGCTGGCCGCCGAGTTGCTCGTCGACGAGCTCGACCGGTACTGCGCGGCCCACCACTACCAGGAGATCGTCAGCATCGAGAGCCTGCACAGCCGGGATCTATGCGGTGCGCTCAAGCCGCTGCTCGGGGACGGCGTGACCGTCGCCTACCTGGATGCCGATCTGCGCGTGCGGCAGGAGCGCGGCACGGCCGGGCCGGGCGATGTGACCGAGCGCGACGCGGTCAAGCGATCCCGCGGCGCCGACCAGGTCAAGACGCTCGCCGACGTGGTCGTGGACAACAACGGCCCCCTGTACGCCTTGTACCACCGGCTGGACCGGCTGGTGCGCGAGCGGGCCTGGACGCTCGCCTCGCCGCGCCTGACCGGCATCGACGCGCTGGGGCTGCCCGACCACCTGACCGGTTTCCTGCGGGCCCTGACCGGTGAGCTCACCCCCGCCCTCGTGGATCTGGTCGCCGTCACCGGCAGCGCCTCACGGGGCGGCTACCACGACGGGTGGAGCGACCTGGACATCGTGCTGCTGGCCGACGGTGAACCCGACACGGCTGCGATCGGCGACGTCGTGGCCCGCCACGAACCCCGGCTCGATGGCGTCAAGCTGGGCCTGACCCTCATCAGCGCGGCCGAGTGCCGCGCGGGCGTGCTGCCGTCCCGGCTGCTGCACACGCTGGCCTCCATCACCGCCGGGACCACGCCGGTGCTGTGGCACTCACCCGGCCTGCGCCTGCCCCGACCCGCCCCCGCTACGGTGGCCGTGGCCAGCGCCGCCGACGCCACAGCGGCAGCCGTGCAGATCCGGCGGCTGCTCATTCGCCGGCCGCTGCAGGTGCGCAGCCTCTACAAGCAGACGGCCCTCCTCGCCAAGATCGTGCTCGGGGCCGAGGGGCAACACCACGTCGGCGACGCCGATGCCCTGGCCGCCTTTCTCACCTTGACCAGTCTCACCGCCCCCGCCGCCGAACTCCCCGGGCACACCAATCCGGAGACCGTCGCCGGTCTGGCCCGCCAGGTGCTCGGCTGGTGGCTGGCCAGCCTGCGGGAGGCCCGATGACCACCAGCCTCGCCCGCACTGTCACCAGCGACCGGCCCGAACTGGGCTGGCATCACCACGCCGACGGCACCTTTCGCAAGACCATGCCCCGGCCCCGGGCCGACACCGAACACCGCGGATGGCAGCAGTTGCGCGGCCTTCTGCCGATCCCCGACCTGCTGAGCCGACGCGACCTCGGCGACCGCTCCACCCTGATCTACCAGGACGTGTTCGCCCGTGGCCGCTGCCGGGGCCTGCTGGCCGACGTCATCACCGAGGCCGACGCCGACCCCTCCCAGACGCCGCGCGTGCGGGCGCTGGTCGACGCCGTATGCGACAACTGGCAGCTGGCCTATCAGCGCACCGGCCAGAAGGTGCCGCTGAGCGCGTGTGTCCCCGCCCTGTACGCCGGACGGCTGCGCCCGCGCGGGCGCCTGGACCGCTGGTACGGCAGCACCCGCCCGCTCACCGTGGCCACCCCCGGCCGCGGCTACAGCCTCGACCTGCCCGACCTGCTCGGCCGCCTGCGCACCATCCTCACCCCCGCCAGCCTGTGGCCCTCGGCGATCACCCAGGGCGATCCGACCGAACCCAACATCGCCTGCGACGAGCTGTGCTGGCTCGATTTCGAACACGCCGGACGCAACAGCATCGCCGGTGAGGCGGCCGTCATGTTCTGGTATCTGGCCGGGATGGGTGGCTGGCTGGTACCCGCCTACCAGCCGGCCACCTACGCCCGCACGGTGCATCGGCGCGCCGCCACCACCCGCCCGGCCCTACGCCATCTCCACATCGACGGCGACCATATCGAGGTGGACGCGGCCCTGACCGCCGGGCCAGGCAGGCGCGCCGCCCTGCAGACGCTCCTGGTGCGGCTCGACACCGACCTGGCCGACCGCCTGGCCCCGCCCGCACTCGACCCGCGAACCGCGCTGGGCCCGTGGCTGGCCCTGCGCATCCTCGGCGTCATCCCGCTGTCCAGCCTGTCCCGCGCCGACGCCGCCATCTGCCTGGCCCTACTCGGCCGCGCCCTCGACCCCGCCGTCAGCCTCAGCGACCTGATCACCGATGCTTCCGGGACCCCTCATGCCGCACACAACGCCGTTCGATAACCCCCTCGACCACAAGGTCGCCCTCGTCACCGGCGCCGCAACGGGGATCGGCGCGGCTATCGCCGTCGCCCTGGCCCGCTCCGGCGCCGACGTCGCGGTGGCCCACCCCGGCCACCAGGAATACGAAGCCGACCTCGTCATCGCCGCCATCACCAGGACAGAGCGCACCGGCATCACCGTCAAGGGGGACCTCACCCGCGCAGCCGACGTCACTACCATGACCGCCGACGTGGCTCACCGGCTCGGCCCGGTGGACGTCCTGGTCAACAACGCCGGCGATTATCCGCGCACCAGGTGGGCCGACCTCGACGAGGAGGCATGGGCCGTCGCTCTCGATCTCAACCTCACCGCCCACTACCGCATCACCCGGGCAATGACCGCGGATATGGCGGCCCGCGGCGGCGGCCGGATCATCAACATTGGCAGCATCACCGCCCGAAGCGGCCGGGCCGGGCTGGCCGCCTACGGCGTGGCCAAGGCCGGGCTGCACGGCCTGACCCGCGCGCTGGCCCGCGAACTCGGCGAACACGGCATCACCGTGAACACCGTGATACCCGGCCCCATCCAGGTCGATCGGGAAAACAAACTCCCGGCCAGCGACCGCACCCCTGTCGCGGCACAGATCGCCCGCCAATGCGTCCCCCGGCGCGGCCAACCACACGATGTCGCCGCCGCCGTCGTCTTCTTCGCCAGCCCCGAGGCCGCCTTCATCACCGGCCAATCCCTGCATGTCGACGGCGGCTGGCTACTTCACTGACCGCACGCCCCCAACCTTTGAGAGGATGTCCCCATGCGCGACCGAGTCCGCGCCATCCTGATCACAGATGATGGCCACCTGCTCACCATCAAACGGATCAAACCAGGCCAGAACCCGTACTGGGTGCTGCCGGGCGGCGGCATCGAAGCCGACGATGTCTCCCTGGAGGGGGCACTGCACCGCGAACTTCGTGAGGAGCTCGCGGGTGAGGCTGACATCCACGCCCTCGTGCACATCCTGGCGACCGCGGGCGGCCGGGAGCACTTCTTCCTCGCCCGCATCCAGCAGTGGAACTTCGCCAACCGGACCGGCCCCGAGTTCGCCGAAGCGGACCGCGGCCAGTACGTCCTGCAGCCCATCCCCCTCACCAACGAGGGCATCGGGTCCATCACGCTGCAGCCGCCGCAGATCGCCGACTTCCTTCGCTCGTGCCTGGCCCAGGCCGGGGATGTGTTCGCCCTGCCAGACTTGCGGACCGCAACAGCCAGATCGTTGTGAAGGCGCGGCCGTTGCGGCGGCGAAGACGACCACTGGCCGGCAACGACACGTCCTCATGCCTCACCTCAACTCTCCGAAGGCAGCTCAGCGGACGTCGGCCAGGCGAACCTCAGCTGCCGCCGCCCGGCAGGGCCTCAGGGCTCGGACCTGGTCCGAGGTCGAGCCGTTTGCTCATGTCGAGCTCATGTCGAGCTCGAACTTGCCGTACAGGTTCAGGTGGCTCCAGAAGAGGGCCGACAGGCCGCGCCGGTCGGCGTCGGTGAGCTTCTTCTGCCATCGGGGCTCGGCGAGGACGATCTGGACCATCCTGGTGTTCAGGTAGACGATCGCGGCCTGGACCAGGTGAATGGCCAGGGCGGAGACCTCGACGTGTTCGCGGTCGTCGCCGGTCAGATCACCAGCCTTACCGTAGAAAATGTCTTTATCGGCCGAATTCCAATTCTCCACCACGTTGAGGCCCTCGTGGATCTCGCGTCGTAGTTCTTCCTCGGCGAGGTAGTCGCAGATGAAGATCGTCCTGATCACCCGGCCGAGTTCCTCGATGGCCCGGTAGGTGGGGTGTTTGGGACCGCCACGGGTGAAGCGGCGCAGCATCTGGTGGGCCTCGGCGGTGCGCAGCCGCAGCGCGGTCGCGTATTTGATCATCTGGTCGTACTGGTTGGCGATCAGTTCCCAGTCGATGGTCTTGCCCGACAGGACATCCTCCAGCTGCGGCCAGGCCTCGCCCTCGCTCAGGCCCGGCCGGTACAGGCGATTCTGGCCGATATCGCGGGCGATGGGTTTGGATATTGGTGTCGTTAAGGTTGACTGCAACAGCCGAGCGCCTTTACAAAGTAGATTTCTGGGCCGAGCCGATGAGGAACCGAAATCGCCGGGCCTCCCGCACGAGCCTGCTCGATTCCTTGCCGGCCGCAACCTCCGGCAAGCTCCGCCCGTACCCCCGCGATCCTGGCTCCCAGTTCGACCACCGCGCCTTGGTCGTCCCCCGCCGGAACTCGCGCCTGAACAACCAGGCCATCACAGCCGCCGGATCGCCCAGGCAGGCGACACCCGTCACTAGGAGCCTCGGCTGTGATATGATCATTTTGTCATGAACAGTCATGACACATCGGAATCTCGCGTGGTTCTCGCTGGCGACCCCGACAGCCCCGCTGCACGCTTCGTGGTGGCTATGAACGCCGGTGACCCGCAAGCCGTCGATCACGTCTACGAGGACGACGGCATCCTCGTACCGGTGCCCGGCTATCCCGTCACCGGCCCCGCACGGCTCGCCGCCAACCAGCACCTGCAGAGCCTGGGCCTGCCGATCGAGGCGCGCCCCAGACACGTGTATGTCGCCGGGGACATCGCGCTGCTCATCGTGGACTGGTCGATACGCGGCACCGCACGCGACGGCAGCGCCGTCGACATGAGCGGCACCGCCACTGACGTCGTCAGACGCGGCCAGAACGGGCAGTGGCGGTACGTCATCGACAACCCCCACGGAACCGCCTGACATCCCCCGTCGGACTGACCGGGGGTCCGGGACGCCCAGACGGTCATACCTCTCGCCCGTTCCGGCGGCAGCGCGGCTGGACCATCCCGGCGCTCGATGCCCGGCGGGGCGTCGGCGATACTGTGGGCGTGGAGTACGTGTCCAGAGTGCCGCGACCGCCGCTGGACGGGCTGATCGACGACCTTTACTACCTGGAGGGTGCGCCGCCGTACGCCCGGCTGATGCTGCCGCCGATGCCGGCGGCGTTGCTCATCGTCAACCTCGGGGCGCCGTTCCGCATCCGCGCCGGCACCGACATCGAGACGGCCGAGTACGCCGACGGCTGCGTGGTCACCATGCCCACCCGCGCGTTGGAGTTCGGCTATCCGCCGGGGACCCGGTCCGTCGGCGTGCACGTCAAGCCGTGGGGGCTGGCGCCGTTCCTGCCGATGCCCGCGGCCGAGCTGTGTGACCGGCCGGTGACAGTGGAGCAGGTTTGGGGCCGGCCCGCCATTGCTGAGCTGCGGGACCGGCTGGCCACGGCGGCCGGGCCGTACGAGATGCTGACGCTGCTCGAGGAGGAGCTAATGCGACGGCTGTGCGAGACCGCCGGTCTGGGGCTGGTCCGCCATACGAGCAGCGTCATCGCGGCGACCAGCGGGGCGGTGGCGATCGGCGACCTGAGCGTGGCAGTCGGTGTCAGCAGCACTCATCTGGCGCAGCGGTTCAAGGAGCTCATCGGCGTCACGCCGAAGCGGCTGGCCCGCACCTACCGCTTCGCCGCCACCGTGTTCGCGATCAACCCCGCCGGACCGATCGACTGGGGCGACCTCGCCGGTGGCGCAGGCTACTTCGACCAGGCCCACTTCGGCCACGAGTTCCGGGCGTTCACCGGGCTCACGCCGACCCGGTACGTCGAAGTCCGGCGGCGGTTCCTGCGCGAACATCCCGGCCACGTTCTGGACGGCTGGCCGCTGCCGGCCGATTGATTTCTTACAAGAGCGACAGCTCACGACACGCTAATTTGGGGGCACCCCAAAGCAGAGGAGAGCCCCGTGGGCAAGGTGGTCATGTACAGCTCGGTGTCGGTGGACGGCTTCGTCGCGGACGAGAATGACCAGCCCGGACCGCTGTTCGACTGGTTGTCCAACGGTGACGTCCCATTGGACGAGAGCGGCGAGATGAAGGTGTCGCAGACGTCCTACGACTACACCCGGCCGTACTGGGACCAGATCGGAGTCACGATCGTCGGCCGCCACGTCTTCGACCTGACGGACGGCTGGGACGGGAAGCCTCCGGGCGGGATCGACCACGTGGTCGTCGTGTCGCACCGGCCGATGCCCGAGGGCTGGGACCCCGAGGCGCCGTTTCACTTCGTCGACGGCGTCGAGGCAGCCGTGGCCAAGGCGCAGGAGCTTGCGGGTGACCGCATGGTCGAGGTCGCCGCTGGCGACGTCGGTGGCCAGGTGCTTGCCGCGGGCCTGATCGACGAGGTGCGCATGGACGTCGTACCCGTCGTGTTCGGGTCCGGCAAGCGCTACTTCGGGTCGGTCCACGCGCAGCACCTGTTGGAGGATCCTGACGTGGTGATTCAGGGCAACCGGGTGCTTCACCTGCGCTATCGGGTGCGCCGTTGACCGATCTGAGCGGGTACGCGAAGAAGTCCACTGCGAACGGTGACACAAGATCGGGCCTCCGGCTGCGTTTGCGCATCGCTGTCCCTGGTCGGGCAGCCGACGCCGATCCGCCCCAGCACCTCACCTGCGGCAAGTTCAACTCAAGATCACTGGTTGCCGGTTTCCGTCGTATCTTGGCCGACCCCCGAACGGACTTGGCCTGAGCGTGGCCTCGGGACTTTGGGCCCGATCAACGCGCCGACGCCGCCCCCCCATCAGAGCTTCTGATATCTCTTCGCGCCCTGGACGCCCGCCAGCAGAAGCGCTACCTGCGCGCCGTCGAACGCCGCCCCCTCGCCCGCGACCGCGCCATCGGCCGGCTGCTGTTCTACTCCGGCGTCCGGATCGCCGAGCTCGTCGCTCTGGACGACGACGACGTCCCGCTCTCGGCGCGCAAAGGCAAGGTCATCGTCCGCTCCGGCAAGGGCGAGACCTCCCGCGAGATCCCGCTCCTGGACGGCACCGCGCGGACCTCCATCACCGAGTGGCGCACCGACCGCGCCTCCTGGCCCGGCGCCGACACCCCGGCGCTGTTCCTCAATCGCCGCGGCGGGCGTCTGTCGACCCGGGCGGTCGACCAGCTCATGGACGAACTCGCCACCGACGCCAGCGCGACCTCGGTGAAGACGGCCATCGACAAGCTGCTCTACCTGCGCAACAGGACGCCCACACGATGGATGTGTCGGCCCTGGCCGCCGAGCGACGCCGCTTTCTGGCCTCGGTGGGCCGCCGCTCGACCAACCAGGCGCTGGAACGCCGCGAGGAGCAGCGCCACTATTCACCCCCAGATGCTGGCGGCGATCGACTTCAAGGGCAGCACCGGCACCGCGGAGTTGATGGAGGCGGTGGCCATCTTGAAGCGGCTGAACGAGAGCGGCGGACGTAAAGTGCCCGAGGGCGCCCCGACCTCGTTCGTGCCGACCCGCTATGCCGGACGGCCAGCGATTCCCGGTCCGCGGCAAGAGCACGACCGCCCGGGACATGACCATCCACGGCGGCCAGGTGCTGTCGTCCTACACGCACGTGTCCGACCAGCACTCCACGTTCGGCACGAAGATCATCGTGCCGAACGCCCGTGAGGCGCACTTCGTGCTGGACGACTTCCTGGGCAACGCCACCGATCTGCCCCTGTTCGAGCACGCGACCGATACCCACGGCGGCACGTTGATCAACTTCGCGTTGTTCGACCTGGTGGGCAAGCTGCTCTCCCCGCGCATCCGCGACCTCGGTAAGATCACCCTGGTCCGGGACGACACGCCCACCGAGGTGGTCAAGCGCTATCCGCACGCGGGCCCGCTGCTGGGCGCCCGCTGGAACGAAGACCTCATCACCGAGTGCTGGCCGGACCTGCTGCGCATGGCCGGATCGCTGAAGTATGGCCAGGCCACCGCCTCGCTGGTGGTGGGCAAGTGGTCGGCCGCCTCCCGGCAGAACACCCTGGCCGCGGCGCTGAAGGAGTGGGGCATGCTGCGCCGCACGCTGCACGCGGCGAAGTATCTGTCGGACCCGGCCTACCGCAGGAAGATCGCCCGCCAGCTGAACAAAGGCGAGAGCCTGCACGCGCTGCGCCGCGACCTGCACTACGCCCACCAGGGCGCCATCACCAAGCCGGCCTTGGCCGACCAGACCGATCAGGCGTGGTGCCTGACCGTTCTGACCAACGCTGTCATCACCTGGACGACCGAGTACTACTCACTCGCTGTGCAGCAGCTGCGCGCGGCCGGCCGGGACGTTCCCGACGAGCTGCTGGCGCACATCTCCGCGGCGCACAGCGAGAACGTCAACTTCTTCGGCGTCATCACCGTGGACGTCGAGGCGGAGTTGGCCAAGCTGGACGGTGGCGGCTGGCGGCCGCTGCGCCCGGGCGTCACGGACGCGGCGCTGTCGTGATCGGGAGGTGGCTTGTCCCCGCAGAGTCGTGCTAGTCCGGGTTTTGCGTGGGCCGCAGGGGCGGGCCGGTGGCGTACCTGCGCACCGTGAAGACCAGCTGGGCCGAGCCACGTCGTGAGGGCGGCCCGGAGAGCGTCCAGGTCTGGCTGCTCGCCGGCGCGGGTGACCCAGGCGACGTGTCCGTCGGGACGGATGAGTACGGCGTCCGCGCCGAGGTCGGAGCCCTTCGCAGGACGGGCGCGGACGAGATCGACTCGGTCCGCCCAGCCGGTCACGACGGCAGCGAGCGGCGGGAGACCAACGAGATCCAGCAGAACCGCGCGAGCGCGGTGCAGCAGTTCGTAGACGCGACCGTGTTCGAGGTCGAGATCCGGCATCCGCATGCCGAGGAGGTCATCCGTCCCCTCCATCGGATACCTGATGTCGGTCGCCGTGATCATACCGGCCAGGCGCAGCCGTACCTCATCGATGCCGATGAGATCGCCCAGCACCTCGCGCAGAGCGGAGGTGTGATCGTCCACCCGCGTGAGTGCGGTCTGGGCGCGGGTGTTCTGCAGGACGCGGGCGGCGACCGGGTGGCGTTCGGCCTGGTAGGTGTCGAGCAACAGGTCCGGGGCTTGGCCGCGGACGACAGCGGCGAGCTTCCAGCCGAGGTTGACCGCGTCCTGCACGCCGGTGTTCAGGCCCTGACCGCCCGCCGGGAAGTGGATGTGCGCGGCGTCCCCAGCCAGGAGAACCCGGCCCTCGCGGCAACGGTCGGCCTGGCGCGCCGCGTCGCCATGCCGGGAGAGCCAGCGCGGCGAGTGCATCCCGTAATCCGTCCCAGCGATCTTGAGCAAGGCCTTGCGGAGGGTCTCCAGGGTCACCGGTTCGTCCCGGTCAGCGACGTGATCGAACTCGCCGGTCAGCACCCGGTACCAGTCCGGGCCGAACTTGAGGACCGAGAAGCTGCCGTGCTCGCGGCGCTCCTGAAAGATGTCGTCCGCGGGCGGCTCGGCGAGTTCGACGTCGCCGAGCATGGCGGTCATCGTAGCCGGTGTGCCGGGGAACTCGATGCCCGCGAGCCTGCGCACGGTGCTGCGGCCGCCGTCGCAACCGACGAGGTAGTCGGCCCGGACACGCGACCCGTCCGCGAGCTCCACCGTGACACCCGTTTCGTCCTGGGTGAACCCCGTCAGCTCTGCGCCGCGGCGCAGCCGTACCCCGGCCTCCGCCGCGTGCTCCCCCAGCAGCCGTTCCACCTCGTGCTGCGAGATGACGAGAACGTACGGATGCCGCGTCGTCATATCGGACAGGTCGAGCGGGAGGGCGGAGAAGTGCACGCCCGGCCTGCGCCCTCCGCGCTCGAGAAACCGGTCCAGGAGGCCCCGCTGATCGAGCGTCTCCATTGTGCGGATGTGCAGACCACTGGCCCGCGATTCCACCGTGCGAGGCTCCGGGAGACGCTCGAGCATGAGCACATCGACCCCGGCGAGCCGCAGCTCGCACGCGAGCATCAGCCCTGTCGGCCCCGCTCCGGCGATCACTACCTGTGTGTCGCTCATGGTTCAATTCCTTGTCATCGTTCAATCGGGGGACGCAGCGGCGAAGCCCTCTACCGGCTGATCTGGCGCGGAGCCGCCACCGCGAGGAGTTTGTCTGGGTTGCGGATGGCGTAGAAGTTGGTGATCTTCCCATCGGCGATCTCCATCAGGAAGACGCCCTTCTGACGCTCGCCGCTGAGTACCAGCGCGGGCATGTTGTTGCAGTTGACCATCTCGATCCGCAGGTCCGCCACCCGCTCCAGGCTGAACATGCTCATGAGGACCGCGGCCACCTTCTGCGCGCCCACCACCGGCCGGCGCGACGCGGTGGTCTTGCCACCGCTGTCGGCGGTCCAGGTGACATCCGGCGCGAGCAGCGAGAGCAGCCCTCCCAGGTCACCGGTGGCCGCCGCGGTAACGAACTGTTCGGTGATCTGCGCGGTCGTAGCGGCGTCGCCGGGCTCCAAGCGCTTGCGCCGCGCCTGTACGTGCTCGCGGGCGCGGTGCGCCACCTGGCGCGCCGTGGCCACGGATTTGCCCACCGCGAGGGCGATGTCGTCGTAGCCGAAGCCGAACACCTCGCGCAGCACGAACACCGCACGCTCATCGGGGGTGAGCGTTTCGAGCAGCACGAGCATCGCCATCGACACCGACTCGGCGAGCACCACATCGGCCGAGGCGTCCTTCTCCTCCAGCAGCAGCGGCTCGGGCAGCCACGGGCCGATGTAGTCCTCGCGACGGCGCGCGCTGGCCCGCAAGGCGTTGAGCGCCTGACGGGTCACCAGCCGTGCCAGATACGACTTGGTGTCCCGCACCGTCGCCAGGTCCACGTCGGCCCACCGCAGATAGCTGTCCTGCAGCACGTCGTCGGATTCGGTCACCGAGCCGAGGATCTCGTAGACGATCGTGAACAGCAGCGGCCGCAACAGGGTGAACCGCTCGGCATGCTCATCGGTGCTCATGAAGAGGTGACCACCCGCGCAGCGGAGGCCAACTGGCCGGGACGCGGGCCGCCCTTGAACCAACCCATCGAACCCGGCTCGCGGGCCTCGCGGCGGATCCTCTTGTCCACCACGAACTTGCAGGTCATCTCCTTGATCGCCGCGCCCATGCGGCCGCCGATGTAGACGTTCACCGCGGTGTCGTCCTTGCGGGCGATCTGCCGGATGCCGGCGTGCCGGCCGAGGCTGACGCACGCCCCCGACATGGCCACGTCGATCACCGCCGGTTCGGTCCCCGCGATGCGGCTCAGCACGGTGTCTGCGGCCTGCGCCCCGAGCGGCCCGGCGACGTACGTGCTCATCCGCAGCGGCTGACCCGACGGTGCGGCGGCGTCCCCGGCCGCGACGATGCGGTCGTCGTCGACGCTGGTCAGCGTCTCGTCGGTGAGCAGCCGACCGAGCGCGTCGGTGCGCAGCCCGCTCGCCGCCGCCAGCTCCGGCACACCGAAGCCGCCCGTCCAGATGGTCAGCGCGCTCATGCGCACCGCGCCGTCGGCGAGGACGACCGCGTCCGGCCGCACCTTGCTCACCACGGCGGCCTCGAGCACCACGACACCGTGCCGGGACAGCCACTTGGCGATGTATCGGCGACCAGATGCGCTGAACGTCGGTGCCAAGGCACGGCCACACACCAGCGTGACCCTGCGCCCTTGCTCGGCCAGCTCGGCGGCCGTCTCGATGCCGGTCAATCCGCCGCCGACCACGGTGACCACAGCATCGAGGGGCAATTCCTCCAGCCCGGCGCGCAGCCGCTGCGCGTACTCGAATTCGGCGATGTCGAAGGCAAATTCGGCCGCACCGGGCACCGATGACGGGACGGCCCTGGTGCTGCCGACCGCGTAGATGACGTAGTCATAGTCCAAGGTACGGCCCGACGCCAGCCGCACCGTGCGGGCGGCGGTGTCGATGCGCGTGGCACTGTCGACGACCAGGTGGATGCCCTCGCCGAGCAACGTGCCGTAGTCAATCGTGGCATCGCCGGTACGGGCCACAAACTGGTGCAGCCGGATGCGTTCGACAAACTTCGGGCGCGGGTTGACCAGGCTGATGTCGACGTCGGCGCGCATCCGCAGACGATTGGCCGCGAGCGTTCCGGCGTAACCGCCACCGATGACCACGACCTTGTGAAGTGTGTTGTGTTCCGTCATGCCCCCAAGACACCACGGATCGCTGAGACGTGACATCACGCGACGTGACACGCGTCACTCCACTCGAGAGCGCGGGGTACACGTGGCCGAAGCCTTCGGACCACCCTGGCTGTGGCACAGCCAGCCGCCGGGACACCTCGACCGCGGCCCGCATGACGTGCGCCGCCGTCTCCACTGGGATCTCCCCCAGGTCCCGGTGGTGCGCTCGCGGGACGACCAGCGCGTGACCCCTGGTGGCCTGGGAGAGGTTAAGGAAGGCGATTGCGTGCTCGTCCTCGTGGATGGTCTGCGAGGGCTCAGTGCCGGCGACGATGCGGCAGAAGATGCAGCTCATGAGCGGCATGATCACAACGCACCCGCCCGGCTCGCAAAGGCGTGATTCCGGAGGCGGATGCCGCAGCCCAATGTCTGCATGCCACGGGGGATGGAGGCCAGGTCCCTCCGTAAGAGACACCCGGCAGTGCACCGGATGCAAGGTGGCATCCCTGGCTTTGACGATCAGGCGGCCAAGGTCACGTTGCCGAGGGTGATTGGCGGGACACCCCTGCTGCAAAAATGCCTGGTGGTCGGGGCAGGCGAAGACGATGGGCAGGTGCCAGACCCGCTTCCACGGACCGTCGTAACGTTGCTGAATAGGGGTGCCGTCACCAGCGAGGCATTGAGGGCAGTGACGAGGGGTGGCAGTGAACAGCCAATCGTCAGGCCTAGGTCGCCGGCGGTCCATCGTGGGCAGTGAGCGAGCAATGGGCGGATACCGATCCTGCCATGAGATGAGGGCGAGGTCGGCGGCTTCGTCCGTGGTCAGCCGCGTCGCCAGCGCGAAGACATCGGTATCAAAATCGAGCAGGTGTCGGCGTCCGATGTCATGACCGCCGAGACTACTGGGCCAAAATGGTCCGCATGCCTACCATGCCCGAAGATCACGTTGAGACCGCACATCCGTCCCTATTCAACGACTATGACCGTCTCGCCGAGGGGTATGCGGCCGAGAACGAGGCCAGCCTGCTGAACGCGTACTACGAGCGGCCCGCGATGCTGGAGCTTGCCGGGGACGTGACCGGCCGGCGGATCCTCGACGCCGGCTGCGGCTCGGGTCCCCTGTTCTCCGCGCTGCGCGATCGAGGCGCCATCGTGACCGGCATCGACGCGAGTGCCGGGATGCTGGAGCTGGCCCGACGGCGGCTGGGCACCGACGCGGACCTGCGGGTCGCCGACCTGGCCAGCCCGCTGCTCTTTCCCGACGGCGCGTTCGACGACGTCATCGCGTCCCTGGTGCTGCACTACCTGGAAGACTGGGGACCGACGCTGGCCGAACTGCGACGCGTGCTGAGGCCTGGCGGCCGACTCCTCGTCTCGGTCGAGCATCCTTTCGCCATCACCCTCATGCGTCGCTTGGCCGGGGACAAGACCAACTATTTCGAGACCCGTAACCGGACCGAAGAATGGACCATGGGTGGGCAGACTGCCCAGATGAGCTTCTGGGACCGGCCGCTGCACGCGATGACCGACGCCTTCACCGCGGCTGGCTTTCGCATCAGCGTCATCAGCGAACCGCCGGCTGTGCCGGAGGCCCGCGATTTGTTCCCCGAGGTATTCCGCGAGCGCACCGGCACGAGCTTCCTGGGCTTCCTGTTCTTCGTTCTAGACGCCGACTAAGGGGGCCTCGTAACAATCAATTGTGGTGACTAAGCGTTTCAGCGGGCGATTCCCGCCAACTGAAGCGCTCAGTCACAACAGCTCGGTTACTGGGACACCAGCTTGATGCGGTCCACCTTGCCGGTCTGGTTTCGCGGCACCGACGGCACGAACTCGACGTCGCGCGGCACCTTGAACCCGGCCAGCTCCCCCTTCACGGCCTGCCTGAGCTCCTCGGCCGACAGCGTGGCGCCTTCCTCGGGGACCACGTAGGCCGCCAGGCGCTGGCCGTACTCCTCGTCGGGCACGCCCAGCACGGCCACGTCGGCGACGCCCGGGTGGCGGGCCAGGAGGTTCTCGACCTCCTGCGGGAAGACGTTCTCACCGCCTGAGACGATCATGTCGTCGTCGCGGCCGTCGATGAACAGCAGCCCCCGGCCGTCCCGGTGCCCGAGGTCGCCGGTACTCAACAAGCCCGTACCGGCCTGCGTCAGCCCGCCGCCGACGAGCACCCGCCCGACCTCCCCGGTCGGCTGCTCCTCGCCGTACGGGCCCGCGATCCGGACGGTGGTGCCGCGTGGCGGGCGGCCGACGGTGTCCGGGGCGGCACGCAGGTCGGCGGGCGTGGCGAGCGCGGCCCAGCCGGCCTCCGTGGAGCCGTAGAGGTTGTAGAGCACGTCGCCGTAGGTGTCCAGGAACGCGGTGGCCAGCTCGGGCCGCAGCGCGGAGCCGCCGGAGACCACCACCCGCAGGTCCGGCAGGCCGCGAGGCCGGCGAGCCAGCAGGCGCTGCAACATGATCGGCACAGCTACCAGCGCCCCCGCCCGGTTCGTGGCCAGCGCGTCGAGCACGGCCTCGGGGTCGAAGCGGCGCATGAGGACGACCGGGCAGCCGAGAACGAGCGCGACGCCGTACCAGAGCAGTCCGAGACCGTGGAACAGCGGCGGGGCGATGAGCATCGGCTCCCCGGAGCGCACGGGCACGGTGGCGAGCATCGAGACGAACGGCTCGGCCAGCGCGGCCAGCGACAACCGCCGGGGTGCGCCCTTGGGCGCGCCGGTCGTGCCGGACGTGAGCAGCACCAGCCGCCCGGGCCGCCGCGGCACCGGAGCGGCCGCCGCCCCGTCTCGCACCAGTTCGTCCAGGTCGCCGACGCGGGGGCCGTCGAACTCCACGGGCGGCAGGTCCGGCGCGGCGATGAGCGCCTGCACGCCCTCGCGCCGCAACACGCCACGCAGCCGGGGCCCGGCCAGCCCGGTGTTGAGCGGCAGCAGGTCCGCGCCCAGCCGGGACACGGCCGCGACGGCCTCGACGAACCCGCGGTGGTTCGGCCACATGACCGCCACCGTCGTACGCGGCCCCACACCGAGCCGCTGGTGCAGTCCCGCGGCCAGGGCGGCGGCCCGCTCGTCCAGTTCGGCGAACGTCAGCGACCCGTCCTCGTCCACGACGGCCTCGCGGTCCGGCCAGCGCGCCGCCGCGACGGCCACCCCGGCGGCGGGGGTGGCGTCGAAATGCCGGTACGCCTCCACCACCCGCGCCAGCACGGCCGGGTGCGCCGGCCGCAGCAGCCCATTACGGGTGAGCGTCGCGGCGGCCTCCACCCCAAAGCCACCCAGCTCGATCAGCCTTCCGATCATCGGCGTACCAGGCCTTTCTCAAGGGTGGAGGTACGCGTACCCACCCATGCCGGCCTGGAACCTGCCGCGTCACTGCCGGCCGGGGCGGGGCCCGCCACCGTGAGGCCGTCACCGGGCATCGCCCGCCGGCCCACGACCGTGCATGTTCGGCGTCACCGACGGGATATCGGTTGCCTAGCGGGGGCGCGAGCCCGGATCATGGAGCATTGTGGTGCGGCTGGCATATGGGGTGGTGACAGGGCGCGATCAGCAGGTCTGGGACGCGCGGGGACAGCTCGTGCCCGGCAACCGCAGAAGACCGGCGCCCGGCGCGCCTGTCGTGGTCGGTCCCGCCGGCGCCGATCCCCGACCCGCCATGGCGGCGCTGGCCAAGCTGATCGCCGGCGGCAGCGCCGGAGTGGCGGCTGCGGGCGCCGGCGTCGAGTTGTGTCCCGGGTTCGTGTCCGCACGCCTGGACGGGGTGCGGGGCGACCGGCGGGACGCCGTGCTGGCCGCGATCCAGGTGCTGGGGCTGGACGGCCTGCACCGGCTGGGCGACCGGGCGGGGGTGCTGGTGGCGTTGTTCGGCACGCAGGCGACCAAGCCGGTCGCCGCCGCGGCGAGCCGGGCCATCGGCGACGGGCGGTGGGCGGCCCTCCAACTGGCGTCGGCGGCGAGCGGCCTGCTGGGCTCCGAGCAGGTCGAACGCCTGCTGCACCTGGGCACGCCCGACCCGGCACCACAGGCAGCCGATGCCACGTCCTCCGGCGATCCGGCGCCACCGTCTTTGTCGCAGGTCGATCCGGCGCCCTGGGCCCTGGCTTCCGTCATGGCCGACCATCTCGCCCAGGTGCTCGGGCCGTTCCCCCAGCGACGGCGGCTCGGTCTGCTGCTCGACCTGTGGGAGCGGGTGGCCGGGCGCCAGGAGGCGGTCAGGCGCAGGCAGCGGCTCCTGGCGACCCAGGGCAGGCAGAGCAGGCTGGAGGAGCTGACCAAGCGGTACGCCCACCACGAGGACGAGTTCCTGCTCCAACGGGTCAGGTCGGACGTGGGCCACGAGCCGTCGGTCGCCGAGGCCGCCCGCTGGTTCCCGAAACCCTGGCACTGGACGCTCCTCATGAACCGCGCCATGCGCAACGCCATGGCCGCCACCGTCCTGCTGCGTACCGCGGTGGCCGTGGCCGACCACGGCGTCAGGGGCGGCATCGAACGCTGCGCGGACCAGCTCGTCGCGGCCGCCGCCCTCATGGAGCCCCACGAGGCGGGCAGCGCCGCACGCCGGGTCCCCGGGCTCGCCGGGCTCCCGGCCCGCCCAGGGTGCTACGTCAGGGACCTGGCCGCGAGGCGGGCGGCCCCCTCCGAGCCGTACGTCAGGCAGCGCCTGGCCAGGGCCGCCGAATACGCGCAGGTCGTCATGGACGCCGTCACCGACCTCATCCTGGAGGGCGACGAGCAGCTGAGCGGCTGGTCGGAGGGCGGGTTGCCGGAGTGGCGCGCCGCCGTCGGGTACACCTCCCAGCGCGCCCCCGCCGACTGGTCCCAGCAGCCGGTCGCCGCCCAGGAGCCGCCGCTCGCCGACCGGCTGGGCGCAGCGCCAGAGGAGGTGGAGCCGGAGGAGGTGGAGACGGTGGGCGACCTGCTCTGGTACGCCGAGCTCGCCGACGCCCTCGCCCAGCTTCACGGCCACGAGTCCGCCACCGTCGAGTACGGCCCCGCCTTCCCAGCCGCCGACTGGGATCCCCAGGAGGACGAGTCACTCGTGCCCCGGCTGGATTCGATCCCCTCGGCCCTGGCCGGCGCGGCGCAGCTCGTCTCGCTCGGCAGCCGCGCGCCGCGTCAGTGCCGTACCTGGCAGGAGCTGGCCACCGGGCTCGCCGAAGGCCTGGAGATCACGCAGGCGCTGACCTCGGCGTTCCGGCTGCCCGAGCCGCTGGCCGCGGTGGACGGGACACTCGTTCCGGGTACGGAGGCGCGCCTGGAGTGCGCCCGCCATCCGCGCACGCTGGCCCAGTGGTCGGCGTACATGGGCAACTGCATCGCCGGGCCCTACTACGTCGAGCAGGCCGCGAAGGGCACGTGCGGCCTGGCGGCGCTGCGCGACCCGAACGGCAGGATCCTGGCCAACGTCGAGCTCCGGCACCGGCGCCAGGGCTGGCAGATCGTCGAGTTCCGGGCCAGGTTCAACGCGGATCCCGACCCGGGGCTGAGGGACCGGGTGGTCCGCTGGGTGGCCACCCTGCCGCCGCCCCCGCCCGCCGAGCCGCCGCCCTCCCCCGAGCCGTCCGTACGAGAGCGCCTCCCGGCACCTCGCCGTCACACCGATCGAACGTTCCGTGAGGTTAGCGGCCCGCTGGCGGAGCTGGCGGAACGCGCCCTGGCCCACCCGTCCACCGTGAACGCCCTGCGCACCCTGGAGTCCATGTACCACGGCTCCGGCGCGGAGGTCCTGACGGCGTTGCGCAGGCTGTCCGCCGATCGGATCGAGCGCGCCTGCCGGGACGCCCTGCCCGTGACGGGCCTGGCGGGACTGTGGCAGGCCACCCAAGTGCGCCCGCTCGACCACGCGCTCGCCGGTCTGGAACCCGAGCTCGCCGCCAGGTTCGACCACCTCGGCCTGCTGCCGGCCGACGCGCCGCTGCCGGGTTCGTTACGCAAGCTCGCCCGTCACGCGTCCATCGCGCCCGCCCGCTCGATGGAGCTGGTGGCGCGCCGGATCCGCGCCGCGCTCGGGCGCCTCGCCCGCACCGCCGACCCCGTGCTCGCACAGCAGGTCGCCCGCCACCCGGACACGGAGGTGCTCTGCTCACTCGTCATCGCGGTCACCTCCTGGCCAGCCGAATCGCCCGGACCGTCTGGGCCGCTGACGGTTCCGGTGACCGAGCCGGGCAAGGTGGTCGTACCCGGCTTTCCCCGTTCGGACCTGGAGGATCCCGACGGGCCGTGGCAGCGTGCGATGCCCGGGGCCGGGGAGCTGGGCGCCGACCTCGACGCGTTCTGGGAGCGGGTCGCGACCGACGGGCTCCGGGTCCCGGGCGCGTGGCTGGGCAACGGCGGCTGGTCGGCACTGTGGCAACGCGCGGCCCGCCACGCCCGCCCGTCGCGCCAGCGAGCACGCGCGGGCGCCACCCGGTGAGACCTGACGAGGGTCCGGACGCGTCCGGACCCGTCCCGTGAGCGTCCGGCCGGGCGTCCTAATCTGAGCTCATGGACATCGCCACGGCCGCCAAGCTCTGGGACGCCGACCCCGGCTGGCTCAACACGGCCTCCTACGGTCTGCCCCCTCGCCGCGCCTACGAGGAGCTCCAAGCCGTCCTGACCGACTGGCGGCACGGCAGCAGCGACTGGAAACCCTGGGACGCCTCGGTGGGCCGTTCCCGGGAAGCCTTCGCCCGCCTGATCGGCGCCCCGGCCGCCGACGTGAGTGTCAGCTCCACCGTCTCCCAGATCATGTCCACCGTGGCCACGGCGCTCCCGCCGGGCGCCCGAGTGCTGGTGCCGGAGATCGAGTTCACCAGCAACCTGTTCCCCTGGGCCGTGGCCGCCGACATCGAGACCGTGCCCGAAGACCGGCTGGCCGACGCCATCACCGGCGCCACCACCGCCGTGGCCTTCAGCCTCGTCCAGTCCGCCACCGGCTACGTCGCGAACCTCCCGGAGATCATGGCCGCCGCCAGGGCCCATGACGCGCTGGTCATCGCCGACGCCTCCCAGGCCGCCGGCTGGCTGCCGATCGACGTCACCGGCATCGACGCGCTGGCCTGCGCCGCGTACAAGTGGCTCATGGCGCCGCGCGGCGCCGCCTTCGGCTACCTGTCACCGCGCCTGCGCGACCGCATGCGCCCCCTGGCCGCCAACTGGTACGGCGGCGCCGACGAGGGCGGCTCCTACTACGGCCCGCCGCTGCGCCTGGCCCCGGACGCCCGGGCGTTCGACCTGTCACCGGCCTGGTTCTCCTATGTCGGCGCCGCGCCCGCCCTCGAACTGCTCAACGAGATCGGCATCCAGCAGATCCACGACCACGACGTCGCCCTGGCCAACCGCTTCAGAACCGGCCTCGGCCTCGAACCCTCCGACACCGCCATCGTCTCCGTGGACGCCCCGGGCGAGCGGCTGGAGGCGGCCGGCATCCGCGCGGCCGTACGAGCAGGCAGGGTACGCGCCAGCTTCCACGTCTACACCACCACCGACGACGTCGACCGCGCACTGGACGCCCTGACGTGATCCCACGAGCCGATCAGGCTCCGGCGCCCTCACCGGCTGGCTGGGCCCGCAGGGCTGGACCGGCCTGATCAGAGCCCGCCGTCCGGCTCGGTTTCCCCGTCACCACTGCTTGGGCAGTAATCGATCTGACGAGCGACGACCGGGAAGGAAGCGGATGGCGGTCAACGTCACTGTCTGGAGCGAGAACTACCACGAACAACGCGAGGAGGAGGTGCGCCGCCGCTACCCCGACGGCATCCACGGCGCCATCGCGGCCGGGCTGACCGAGTTGCTGGGCGACCAGGTACGCGTGCGCACCGCCGTGCTGGACGACCCCGAGCACGGCCTCACGGACGAGGTCCTGGCGGGCACCGACGTGCTCACGTGGTGGGGGCACATGGCGCACGAGGAGGTCGACGACAAGATCGTGGATCGGGTACGCCGCCGCGTCCTGGGCGGCATGGGCCTGATCGTGCTGCACTCGGGCCACTACTCCAAGATCTTCCGTACGCTGATGGGCACCACCTGCACCCTCAACTGGCGCGACGCGGCCGAGCGGGAGCTGGTCTGGACGGTCTCCCCCGGTCACCCGATCGCGCGCGGCGTGCCCCGTCCGCTGGTCATCGACCGCCAGGAGACGTACGGCGAGCCGTTCGGCATCCCCGAGCCCGACGAGCTCGTGTTCATCAGCAACTTCAGCGGCGGCGAGGTGTTCCGCAGCGGCTGCTGCTACCGCAGGGGCCTGGGCCGCGTCTTCTACTTCAGCCCCGGCGACCAGGAATATCCCATCTATTACCACTCTGACGTGCGGCGCGTGCTGGCCAACGCGGTCCTGTGGGCCGCCCCGGCCGACGGCCCCGGCGAACCCCTGCAGAACGCCCACACCCCCATCCAGTGGTAGGAGTCAGATGACGTTCGACACCGTCAAAGAGGACCGGCCGCTGCGCGCCGTGGTGGTCGGCGCGGGTTTCATCGGCGGCCAGTGGGCGCCCGAGCTGCTCGCCCACCCCGGCACCGAGCTGGTGGGCTGGGTGGACGTGGCGGAGGACCTGGCCCGCGCCGCCGCCGGCAAGCTCGGCCTGGACGACCTGCCCGTCAGCTCGTCGCTGACCGCCGTGCTGGACGGCGAGGAACCCGACTTCATCGTCAACTGCACCGTGCCCCAAGCGCACCACGACGTGACGGTCACCGCGCTGAAGCGCGGGGTGTCGGTGCTGAGCGAGAAGCCGATGTCGGTCACGCTGGACGAGGCGCGCTCCATGGTGGGGGCGGCCGACGAGGCGCGGCGGCTGTTCGCGGTCAACCAGAACCGCCGTTTCATGCCGACCCTGGTGGCCTTCCGGCGCACGGTGGCCGAGCTCGGGCCGCTCGGGCTGCTGACGTCGGAGTTCTACATGCCGTACCGGGGCAAGCCGTTCCTCGACACCTTAGAGCACCCGTTGTTGCAGGACATGGCCATCCACCTGTTCGACGCCGCGCGGGCGGTCTCGGAGGCCGATCCGATCTCCGTCTACTGCGAGTCGTTCCGCCCCGCGTGGACCTGGTACCCCGGCGCCTGCTCGGCCACCGCGATCTTCGAGATGACCGGCGGGCTGCGCTACACCTTCACCGGCAGCTGGTCGGCGCCCGGCGGGGCGACGTCGTGGACGGGCAGCTGGCGGGCGGCCGGGTCGCACGGGACCGCGCGCTGGGACGGTGACGGGCATCCGACCGCCGAGGCGGTCAAGGGTCACGTGCTGCGGCCGTACGCGCCGGGCGCCGACCCGTTCCCCGGCCGCCAGGAGCGTTTCGCGGGGCTGGCGGAGGGGCTGGCGGAGTTCGTAACGGGGCTGCGCACGGGACGGCCGCCGCAGGGCGACTGCCATGACAACATCCGCAGCCTGGCCATGGTGACGGCCGCCCTGGAATCCGCCCGTACCGGGGCCAGGGTGCCGATCATGGCCTGACCGGACCCCGCGCCCGGCAGTCCGGACACCGGCCAGTTCGCGCTGCTGGACGCCGGGCACGCGGTCGAGCACGCCGGGAGCAGGAAGAGAGCCCGCCCGAGGTGGGCGGGCTCTTCCTTGACAGCACCTAGCCGATCTGGCTGGACTGGGGCCATTCCGCGCCCACGGCGAAGTGGTCATGCCACTTCGCCGCCCCCGGCAGGAACCGGCCGCGGCCGGAGTGCAGGGCTCCGTGATGGTAGAAACTTGGTGCGATGCCCACTATCTACGATGTCGCCCGCGAGGCCGGCGTTTCCGCGGCCACCGTCTCCCGCGTGCTCAACGGCGCCCGCACCGTCGATCCCGCCATGGTCGCCCGGGTGCTCACCGCGGTCCGCGAGCTCGGCTACCGTCCCAACGCGGTGGCGCGCAACCTGCGGCGCAGCCGTACGACGTTGTGGGCTGTGATCATCTCCGACATCGGCAACCCGTTCTTCACCGCCACGGTCCGCGGCATCGAGGACGTCGCCCAGCAGGCCGGCTACTCCGTCGTGTTGTGCAACACCGACGAGGACCCGGCCAAGGAGGAGACGTACGTCGCGGCGGCGCTCAGCGAGCAGATGGCCGGGGTGATCATCGCCTCCTCGGGGAGCGTCAAGGCGGCCAAGAGCCTGCTGGAGTCGCCCATCCCGGTCGTCGCCATCGACCGCGAGCTGCCGCGCGGCGCCGTGGACACGGTCGTGGTGGACAATGAAGCGGGCGCGCGCACGGCCACCGAGCACCTGCTCGGAGCCGGTTACCAGCGGATCGCGTGCATCACGGGGCCCGAGGGCGTGAGCACCGCCGACCTGCGCCTGCGCGGCTACGCCGGGGCGCTGTCCGGACAGCCGCTGGTCGTCCGCACGGACTTCCGCGAGCAGGGTGGCTACGACGCCATGGCATCACTGCTGTCCTCCCCCGAACGTCCCGACGCGGTGTTCGTGGCCAACAACCTCATGACGGTGGGCGCGCTGCGGTGCCTAGCGGAGCACGGGGTGGACGTGCCCGGGGAGATGGGGCTGGTCGGGTTCGACGAGATCCCGTGGGCCGACCTCGTCCGGCCTTCGCTCACGACAGTGACGCAGCCGACGTACGAGCTGGGCCGCATGGCCGCCCGCCTCCTCGTGGACCGCATCGCCACCCCTTCCGCCAAGCCCGCCACGGTCGTCCTCCCGGCCGAACTCCACCCCCGCCAGAGCAGCACCCGCTAACGCCTCGCGAGCTCATGGGCGATGGGGGACGGCCGGCATGGCGTCGCCGTCGACGCCGAGGAACATCACTGTCCCGACAGGTCGTACTGCTTGTAGAGGTCGGCCGCGTTCTCCTTGGTGACCTGCGTGGTGCCGAGCACCTGCTTCTTCTCCACGGACTGACCGTGCAGGATCTTGTTCACGGTGTCGGCCGCCTCCTGCGCGCCCGTCGGGTAGATGAACGTGGCCGAGAGCTGGCCGAGTTGCACCGCGCGGATGCCGCCGTCCGGGATGGCCAGGCCGTCGATGCCGATGAACTTGATCTTGTCGGCCTTGCCCGCCGCCTGCGCCGCCAGGTACGCGCCCAGCGCCATCGGGTCGTTGTGCCCGTACACGAGGTCGATCTGGGGGTGCTGGGCCAGCCACTGCTGCATGATCGGGGTGGCCTGCTCCTTCAGCCACTTGCCCTCGCGGTCCGCGATGATGTTGATCTTGGGGTTGGCCGCGATGGCCTCGCGGAAGCCCTTGTCGCGGTCGATCTGCGGCTGGTTGGACATGATGCCGCGCAGCTCGACGACGTTGCCGCCGTTCGGCAGCAGCTTGACCGCCTCCTCACCGGCCTTCCTGCCGATGAGGACGTTGTCGCCGCCGATGAAGGCGGTGTAGCACTCGGTGTTCACGGTGCGGTCGAGCACGATCACCGGGATCTTCGCGTCGCACGCCTGCTGCACGGCCGCCGTCAGCGGGGCGGGCTCGGTGGGCGAGACGATGAGCGCGTCGACCTTCTGCGTGATGAAGTTCTGGACCTGGGAGACCTGCGTGGCGCTCGACTGCTTGGCGTCGGCGATCGGCAGTAGCTCGATGTCCGGATATTTCTCCAAAAAGTGCTTCAACTGCAGGTTGAGCTGCGCCCGGTACGGCTCGGCGTTGTTCGACTGCGAGTACCCGACGACGAACTTCTCCTTCGCGCCGCCGCTCGTACCAGCCGAAGGGGTGGGCGCCTTGGACGCGCAGGCCGCGGCGAGCATCGCGCACAGCGCGATGGTGGACGCTAAGGAAAAAATGGTCTTCTTCATGATCGAGACCCTCCTCGGAAGAACTTGAAGAGATCGGGACGCTGCAGGACGACCGCCACGACGACGATCAGTCCCTTGATCACGAGCTGCCAGTTGTCGCTGACCGCGTTGAGCCCGAGCACGTTGTCGAGCAGGGTCAGGATGAGAGCCCCGACGAACGTGCCGACGATGGTGCCCTTGCCGCCCGCCAGCGACGCCCCGCCGATGACCGCCGCGGCGATGGCGTCCAGCTCGTACGACTGCCCGGCCTGCGGATCGGCCGAGGCGCTGTACGCGGCGTCGATCGGCCCGGCGAACCCGGCGAGCATGCCGGACAGCGTGAACACCGCGATCGTGACCGCCGTGACGTTGACGCCGGACAGGCGGGCCGCGGTGGGGTTGCCGCCGACGGCGTACACGTGCCGGCCGAAGCGAGTCTTCGTCAGGATCAGGTGGAAGACCACGCAGACCACGATGAAGGCCAGCACCGGGTAGTAGATCCGGTCGAACAGGTTGTGCCCCGGCGTACCGAACAGCTGGAACGACTCCGCCTGCGGCGTCAGCTTCCCGTCGGGGCCGGCGATCTGGGTGCCGACGCTGACGTTGTCGCTGACCTGCCGGTCCAGACCGCGTACGACCGAGAGCATGGCCAGCGTCATGACGAACGACTGGATGCGCAACCAGGCGGTACCGGCACCGTTCAGGAACCCGAAGAAAGCCCCCACCACCATGCAGATCGGCACGATCTGCCACGGCTCCAGGGAGAACTTCGACAACATCATCGCCGCCGTCATCGAGGCGATGCCGAGCAGCGAACCGACGGACAGGTCAATGCCGCCGGTCAGGATCACCAGCGTGACGCCGACGGCCAGGATGCCGCGCGAGGCGAAGGCGCCGATGGCGTTGGTGAGGTTCGTCTCGTTGAGAAAGATGTCGCCCTTGGTGGCGATGCCGACGGCGAGGATCAGCACCAGGCCGATGTAGGCCTGCGCCGCGCCGAGGGCGGAGAGTGTGCGCCGCATCCGGTTCTCCCCCGGCGCCTGCACGGGTGGTGCGGTCTTGAGAGTCATATGGTTATCCGTCCCATCGCGGCCGCGAGGATCGCCTCCTGCGTCGCCTGGCCCCTGCGGAACTCGGCGGTGATCCGGCCCTCGCAGAGCACGAGGATCCGGTCGCACATGGCGAGCAGTTCGGGCAACTCCGACGAGGCCACCAGCACGCCCTTGCCGGAGGCGGCCAGCGCGGACATCAGCGCGTGGATCTCCGCCTTGGCGCCCACGTCGATGCCGCGCGTGGGCTCGTCCATGAGGATCAGCGACGGCGCGGTCAGCAGCCATTTGGCCAGCACGACCTTCTGCTGGTTGCCGCCCGAGAGGTTCCCGACGGTGAAGCGCAGTCCGGGCGTCTTGACCCGCAGCTCGCGCACCTGCTGCTCGACGGCGGCGCTCTCGCGCCGCCGGTCCACGGTCCAGAACCGCAGGTACCGCCTGAGCGAGGACAGGCTCGCGTTGAAGGCCACGCTGTTGCCGAGCACGAGGCTCTGCGCCTTGCGGTCCTCGGCCACCAGCGCCACGCCCCGGTCGATCGCCTGCTTGGGGCTCCTGGCCCGGTACGGCGTGCCGTCCAGGCTGATCGACCCCTCCGACGGCCGGTGCACGCCGAAGATCGATTCGAGGAGTTCGCTGCGTCCGGCGCCCATGAGCCCGGCGACGCCGACGATCTCCCCGGCGCGCACGGTCAGCGAGATGTCCCGCAGCGCCGTGCGGCCGGTGGCCGGATCCCCCGGCACGCACAGCCCCTCGACCCGCAGCAGCTCGTCGCCTTCCGAGCCGCCGTCGGCCCGCGGGAACATCTCCCCCAGCGGCCGGCCCACCATCATCTGGATCAGCTCGTCCCGGTCGACCGAGGAACGCTCGCCGATGTACTGGCCGTCGCGCAAGACGACCACCCGGTCGGCGATCTCCGCCAGCTCCTCCAGGCGGTGCGAGATGTAGATGACGGCCACGCCGCGGCCGGTCAGGTCGCGGATGACCTCGTACAGCCGGTGCACCTCCGCGTCGGCCAGGGCTGAGGTGGGCTCGTCCATGACCAGCACGCGGACGTTCTGCGACAGGGCCTTGGCCACCTCGATGAGCTGGCGTTCGGCGATCCTGCACTGCTTGATGAGCGTGCGCGGCGCCAGGTCGAGCCCGAGGCCGCGCAACAGCTCGGCGGTGCGCGACTCCATGCTCTTCCGGTCGAGGATCGTCCGTTCCCGGCCGAGGAAGATGTTGTCCGCGATGGACAACTCGGGCACCAGGTTGAGCTCCTGGTGGATCATGGCGATGCCGTGCCGCAGCGCGTCCTTGGGCGAGTGGATGTGCGCGACCTCGCCGCCGATCTCGATCTCGCCCTCGTAGTCCTTGAACACCCCGGCCAGGATGTTCATCAGCGTCGACTTGCCGGCGCCGTTCTCTCCGAGCAGGGCCACCACCTCGCCCTCCGCCACGGTGAGCGACACCCCGTCGAGGGCCCGCACGCCGGGGAAGGACTTGCCGATGGCCCGCATCGTCAGAACGGTCACCGCAGGCTCCACGCGCTGTAGGAGGCGGCCGACCAGGGCGTCTTCGGAGTGAGCTGGACGGTGATCTCGCTCCGGCCCCGGGTCGCGCCGGCCGGGATCTGGTAGACGTCCTCCAGCCACCTGCGGGTCTGGTTGCCCAGCGGCTGCACCCAGTCCGCCAGCCGCCGCCCGTTGACGGTCACCTCGGCGTGCTGCCCCGCGACGCTCTGGTCGCCGGTACGGCGCAGCTCGACGCCCTGGTTGTTCCTGCCGACCTTCAGCTTGAAGCCGACGGGAGCTTCGGTGACGCGCTGGGTGGCCGTCAACGTCGTGGCGTTCCGCAGATCTCCCTCGAACGCGGAGTCCAGCGTGGTGACGTCTCCCTGGCCGGTGTAGCCGTGCGCCCGCTCGCTGGCCGGGTCGCCGACGGTCAGGGCGTCGGTCTGGGCGGTGGCGTCCCGGCCGGATCCGTACCAGTAGGCCGTGGAGGAGTAGACGCCCTCGACGTTGTTGGTCCAGCCGTGCTCGATGTCGAACGTGATCGAGCTCCCGAACGGAACCGCGTCCCCGATCATCAGCCGGTAGGCGCCGGTGCAGTCGCTCTCGGCGGGGCAGCCCGTCGCCGGGGCAAGGTGGGCGGTGTTGCCGTGGAAGGGGGTGTTGAAGGTCTCGCGGTTGAAGTACCAGCCCGCCTGGTAGAAGTCCTCGGTGCCGGTGCCGTGGATCTGCGGGGTACGCGAGCCGTCCACGAAGACGCGCTCGTCGCCCTCCAGGTAGTTGCGGTTGGCCGGGCCGCGCATAGTGTGGCTGACGCCGACGAACTTGCCCTGGCCCGTGGCCCGCAGGAAGGTCCAGCTCTTGCCGGGGGTGGTGGCGCCGGCGCGGGACTGCGCACGGAAATATCCGACATTTCCTGAAAGGGGCCGGTTGGCTGACGTGACCGACGCCTGCCCCTCGATCGTCCGGTCGGAGTCGTTGTACAGCTCGACGGTCGCGCCCGACTTGTACGGCATCGGCCACCAGGCGGACATCGTGCTGGTCTCGGGATCGATGTCGTACATCAGCGACTTGACCGGCACCATCGCGTGCCCGCTGCCGAAGAACTCGCCGACCGGCGCGTCCACGGTCCGGTCGCCGTCGAAGCCGATCCGCAGCCGCAGCCCCTGCAGGACCTCCTGCGCCACCCGTACCTTGGCGAGCTGGGCCTCGTCCATCGGGAAGGCGAAGGTGCGCTCGCCCTGCCAGGTCTGCGCGACGATCTTGTAGTTGTGCGCCGCCTCGTCCGCGGCGTCGCCCACGTCCACGGTGTCGGTACGCTTCCCGGCGCTGTCCACCCAGTACGTGAACTCGTTGTAGTCCAGGTCCGACGAGACGAACACGTTCTTGATGGTGATCTGCGACTTGCCCTTGGTGGCACTGGCCGGCAGGTCGACGACCTCCTCGGCCCACATGCCCGCGGCCCCCAGCCTGCTCGGCGGCCACTGGGCGACCTCCTGGCCGTCCACCAGGACCTTGGCGACCTGCCTGCCGATGGCCGGGTCGATGCGCCGGGTCAGCCGTACCCCGTCGTTGGCGGGGTCGATCTGCACCGTGAACTCGCTGGAGCCGCCGCCCCCGAAGGCCCGGCCCTCGTCGGCCTCGGTCTCGGGCAGGACCTGCTCGGCCTGGGGCAACCGGACCTTGATCGCGGACAGCAGGCCGGAGCCCTGCGTGCGCGCCACCCGTACGGACTGGCCGGGGGCGAGCTTGATCGAGGCGTCCTGCGTGCGCGCGCCCGGGATCGCGGGTTTGGGGTCGCCGCCCGCCTTGAGCCGATCGATCACGTCCTGCGCCTTTTCGGCCGGGTCGAACGTGCGCACGCCCTCGGCGTCGGCGAACGTGCGGTAGCCGACGTGGTAGAAGAGCGGGTTGTGCTCGGTGGTGATGCGCATCGAGCGGGTGTAGGGCATCGGCACCTCGACGTAGACGCCGCCGGAGCTCTGGTCGGCGTTGCCCACGAGGGGATAGGCGAACGGGGCGCCGAGCTTGCCGTTCACCAGATCCTGCAGGCTCGCGTCCACGACCTTGCGGCCGTCCAGCTCGATGGTGATCCTGCCGGTCCTGGTGACGTCGCCGCCGTCCCTGGTGAACCAGATGGCCTGCACCTCGCCGGCGCCGGTGTGCTCGGCGATCACGCAGCCCCGGTCGTCGGTGCTGTCGGAGGTGCTCAGGCAGGAGTACGTGCCCTCGAACCCGTCGTTGTTGTCGGCGGTGCGGTCGAAGCTGGAGAACTGCTTGGTCTGCACGCCGGTGGGCAACTCGGGCAACCGGTCGAGCCGCCGGTAGACGTCCCACCCGACGGGCCCTTTGGCGGTCGCCTGCTGCGCTTGCGCGGGCGCCGCCAAGCCGCCCACCACCAGAACGGCAGCCAGCAGAACAGGACTAAGCCGCATCGCCGAACCCCTCGAACTCGACGCCCAGTTGCTTGCACACCGCTTGGAGCTCGGCGATGTAGTCGCCGGGCACCGCGTGAATGTGGTTGGACCCGAACCGCCCGAGGAACTCGGTGGCCGGAACGTGCAGCCTGGTGAACGCGTGCGGCCATTCGAACGTCGACTGCCTGGCCATCGCCTCGTTCGTGGCGTCGTCGTACAGCTCGAAGCCGCCGCGCATCACGTGCATGCGGTAGGTGCCGTCCCTGCGCGTCAGGCGCGCGAAGGTGGCCGCGCCCGGGGCCGCGAGATGATGCACACTCGCCCCACCCGCCGGGAAGAAGAACACCTCGGGGTAGAAGTGCGTCTTGGCCAGGTTCTCCGCTGGATCGTCGGAACGGGCGGCGTACCAGGTGGCGTGCTGCCCGGAGTTGCACAGATCCCACACGTCCTTGTCCGCGTGGTAATGCCGGACGTCGGCGAAGAGCACGGGATGACCGCTGAGCAGCTTGAGGATCTGCATGGTGAGCGCGCCGTCCATGTCGGCCTCGGTGGCGCAGACGTGCGTCTCTTTCGGGCCTTCCCAGTCGTAGGGGTCGTTGAGGAACGACTCGGCGATGTCCATCGTGCAGAAGTGGGTGGTCAGCTCGGGCTGGCCCTTGATGCCGGAGAAGTCCAGGTTCCACTCGTCGATGAGCTCGCGCATGGCGTAGTACGTACGGATCTGCCGCTCGAACAGCTCAGGCGTGAGCTGCTTGCCGTCGTAGTGGACGTGGCCCTTGGTCTCGAGCCATTCGCGTGCCTGCTTCACCCGGGTCTGGGACGCGTTCTCGCTGCGTCGCACGATTTCCCACTGGTCGATCTCCTCGACGTCCACACCGAAGGTGCGCATCCACTGGTCGGTGTTGGCGACGGCGGTGTACATGCCCATGGGCCGCCCGCCGATCCGTCCGAACGTGGACCCGCGCAACCCCCGAACGGCCTGCGCGGCCCGCACTTCCGTCAGCACCCGCTCCCTCACGGCGGGATCCTCGATGTCGCCCCAGGCCCTCGCGTGCACCCGGCCGATCTGATCGAGCCCGCCACCGCCCGCGAGCATGCCCACCATGCCCGGCTGGGCGGGATCGATGTTGGCCATCAGCAGCAACGGGCCCGGCGTGGACTCGGCCGCCAGCATCGTGAAATGCGGGAACGCCCACACCGCGTAATTGAAGATCGTCAAATCCGGCCGCTGGTCCGCCAGCCACCGGGCCTGAGACGTGGCCAGCTCGTTGGTCCACACGATCTCCGGGGCCACGATCACCTCGTGGCCCTCCTTGCGCAACGCCTCCGCCAGGGCGGTGGTGGCGGTGTTGATGTGTGCGACGAGATCGCGGGCGACGAAGTCCCGCCCGTCCGAGATGCTCAGCACTCCGATACGTGCCACGGCTTTGCCTGACCTCCCGTGTGAGAAATCGATTGCTCAGAAATCGATTTCCCCCCAAGCTAGATCGACCCCTCGGGACCGTCAATGCCGCTTCACATCACAGAATCGCAACGGTGAATGGCACCACGCCGCGCCGCACGCGCGGCTCGGCGCAACGCGCACGGCGCTCAGCCGGGAGGAACGTCCTCAATGCCAGCCGGGCATAACATCCACCGGCAAACCCCTCAGCCCAGGCGAAGCCGGGAACTCTCGCGGGGATGCAACTCCGTCTGCAACACCATCCGGGTCGCCGGCCGAGCCGGATTGTCAATCCGATCGGCCAGCAACCGCGCCGCCGCCCGCCCCAGCTCGTACGTAGGCTGCCGCACCGTGCTCAACCCCGGCCGGAACAACCGAGCCCACGGAATGTCGTCGAACCCGATGACCCCGACGGAAGCAGGAATGGCCACCTCCCGCTCGGTCAGGCACTCCACCGCCCCCACGGTCATCAGGTTGTTCGCCGCGAACACCGCGTCCATCTCCACCCCTTCGTCCAGCAGCGCGGCCATGGCCGAATAGCCCCCTTCCTCCCGGAAGTCGGCGTGCCGGACCAGGGAACGGTCCTGCGGCAGCCCGAAGGCCCGCAGCGCCCGCTGGTATCCACGCAACCGCTGCATGGCCGTGGACATGCGCCGGGGCCCGGTGATGCAGGCGATCCGCCGGTATCCCGACTCCAGCAGGTGGGCGGTGGCCATCTCGGCGCCCTTCTCGTTGTCGACGAGCACGGCGTCCACTTCGGTCTCCGCCAGTTCGCGGTCGATGGTCACCACGGCGGTGCCGGCCGCGACGAGGGCGCTGATGTCGGTGGAGTCGTCGGCGGGTGAGATGATCACGCCGGCCACGTTGTCGGCCAGCGCGACCGCGATGTACTCAGCCTCCCTGGCCCGGTTCTCGTCGGTGTTGCACAGGACGACGGAGTAGCCGAGCTGCCGCCCCCCGTCCTCCACCCCTCGTACGAGCGAGGTGAAGAACGGGTTGCCCACGTCCGAGACGAGCACCGCCCACAGCGTGGTCTGCCTGCGTCTGAGGTTGCGCGCCACCCCGTTGGGCCGGTAGCCGAGCTCGCGAACCGCCGCGTGCACCCGGGCCGCCAGCTCGGGGTTGACCGTGGCGCGGCCGTTGAGCACGCGGGAGACCGTCGCGGCGGAGACCCCGGCGTGCCGCGCGACATCTTGAATTTTGAGCAACCTCGTCCCATCTCATGGCAGGCAGACGATCTGGAGTCTACTCGGAAATCGATTACTCCAGGTCGAGGGGGAACGGCAACCGCTCCGCCACCGGCGCCAGCCCGAACGGCCGATGGGGCAGGGTCTGGTGCCAGTACGCCACCGACGAGAAGTCGTCCGACCGCTTGTTCGCGTGCCCGTGCTCGATCGTCACCCTGATCGACGCGCTGAAGGTGATCGGGTCCTCGACATGGAACCGGTAGAGAGAGATCTCGCCGCTCCAGTTGTCCCCGCCGGGCATGACCGTCAGCCGGTCGTCGTTGCCGCCGGTACGGTCGTAGCTCGAGGCCCGCCGCCGCCCCCCGCCCCCCGCCCCCCGCCCCCACAGGCTGACAG
>NZ_JBICRM010000037.1:0-100568 GCF_043197025.1 Nonomuraea marmarensis | reverse complement strand
ACATTCAACATGAATGTCAACCAAAGGAATCCGTCAAATCAATGACGGGGTTGTGCATCATGCACTGGCTTTTAACACACTGTTGAGTTCTCAAGAAACGGACGCGTACCCCAAACCCGGAAACCCGTAGGTCCCTCACCCGGAGGCGTTCATTTCGTTGTGCCTTAATTCTTTCAGCCGTTCAAGTCTCTGTCAAATTGACCCGACTCGCTCAACCTGCGGAACTCTCGACACAGCACACTCCACTGTCACCAGAGTGAAGGGAGGGTTGCCGCACTGCGTCGACTTCTAAAGATTAGCAGCGCTCCCGACCACTCGGGACGCCTTCGTCCTCATCTATGGCCACAGATCGATCACGGCCGAACATAGACTCCCCACGTGAGCAGCAACACGCCGCCAGTGGCGAAGAAGATCCCGACTGAGCGCACCCACCATGGCGACACCGTCATCGACGAGTACGCCTGGCTGGGCAACAAGGAAGATCCAGACACCACCGCCTATCTGGAGGCGGAGAACGACTTTCTCAAACAGGAGACCGCTCACCTCTCCGAACTCCAAGATCAGGTGTTCCAGGAGATCAAGGGTCGCACCCAGGAAACCGACCTGTCGGTGGCCAGCCGCAAGGGGGCGTGGTGGTACTTCACCCGCACCGAAGAAGGCAAGCAGTACGCGGTCTCCTGCCGTGTCCCCGCAACCGGAGACGCACCCCCCGAGATCACCCCGGGCATCCGGCTCGAGCACGAACAGGTGATTCTCGACGGCAACGAGCTCGCCGGCGACAGCCCGTTCTTCTCGATCGGCACCAGCGCCGTCACCCCCGACGGCACCATGCTGGCCTACTCGACCGACTACAAGGGCGACGAGCGTTTCACGCTGAGGTTCAAGAACCTCGAGACGGGCGAACTGCTCCCCGACGAGATCACCGACATCTTCTACGGGGGCGCCTGGTCCGCCGACGGCTCGGCGTTCTTCTACACGCGCGTCGACGACGCCTGGCGCCCGTTCCAGGTCTACCGGCACACCCTCGGCACCGAAGAGGACGTCCTGGTGTACGAGGAGGCCGACGAGCGTTACTGGGTCGGCATCGGACTGACCCGCAGCGAGAAGTACCTGGTCCTCGGCGCGGGCAGCAAGATCACCAGCGAGGTCCGCATCCTCGACGCCACGAACCCCACGGGCGAGTTCCGGATTGTCCGCCCCAGGACGACCGGCGTCGAGTACGGCGTCGAGCACGCCGGCGACTTCTTCTACATCCTGCACAACGAGCACGCCGAGAATTTCGAGCTGGCCACGGCCCCCCTCGACGCCCCCGGCGACTGGACCCCGCTGATCGCCCACAGGGACGACACCAGGCTCCTGGAGATCGACGCGTTCTCCGACCACGCCGTGGTGCACTTCCGCCGCGACGGGCTGACCGGCCTGCGCGTGCTTCCCTATGCGGCCACCATCCAGGAGTGGCGCGAGCGGATAGAGGCCTCCGAGCGGAACGCGTACGAGATCGACTTCCCCGAGCCCCTCTACGACGTCGGCCCTGCGGGCAACCCGGAGTTCACGACCAGAAGGCTCCGGCTGGCGTACACGAGCATGGTCACACCGCCCAGCGTGTACGACTACGAGCTCGACACGCACGAGCTGATCCTGCTCAAGCAGCGCCCGGTCCTGGGGGGCTACGACGCGGCCGACTACGAGCAGTTCCGCGAGTGGGCCACGGCCGAGGACGGCACGAAGATCCCGGTGTCCATCGTGAAGCGCAAGGATTCCGCAAAACCCGCCCCAACCGTCCTGTACGGGTATGGCAGCTACGAGACCTCCATCGACCCCGGCTTCTCGATCCCCAGGCTCTCGCTGCTCGACCGCGGGTTCGTCTTCGCCGTCGCGCACGTCAGGGGCGGTGGCGAGATGGGCCGTCGCTGGTACGAGGACGGCAAGCTCACCAGGAAGCGCAACACGTTCACCGACTTCGTGGCCGTGGCCAGGCATCTGAAGGCGAACGGCTGGAGCGAGCGCGTCATCGCCAGGGGCGGCTCGGCGGGCGGCCTGCTGATGGGCGCGATCGCGAACCTGGCGCCGGAGGAGTTCGCGGGCGTGGTGGCCGAGGTGCCGTTCGTGGACGCCCTGAACACCATCCTCGACCCGTCGCTCCCGCTGACGGTTATCGAATGGGACGAGTGGGGCGACCCGCTGCACAACGCCGACGTCTATGCGTATATGAAGGGCTATACGCCGTACGAGAACGTCGACGGCCGGCCGTACCCGCCGATTCTGGCGATCACGAGCCTGAACGACACGCGCGTGCTGTACCACGAGCCGGCGAAGTGGATCGCCCGGCTGCGGGCGACGGCGAGCGGTGGGCCGTTCCTGCTCAAGACGGAGATGGGGGCGGGGCACGGCGGCCGCAGCGGGCGCTACGACGCCTGGCGCGAAGAGGCTTTCGCGCTCTCCTGGATCATCGAGAAGGGCACGTCATGACATATCAGGCAGACGACCAGCGCTACGAGCGCCAGCCGTACAACCGCAGCGGCCGCAGCGGGCTCAAGCTGCCCGCGGTCTCGCTGGGCCTGTGGCACAACTTCGGCGACAACCGGCCGATCGACAACTCGCGGGCGATCCTGCGGCGGGCGTTCGACCTCGGGGTGACGCATTTCGACCTGGCCAACAACTACGGCGTCCCGTACGGGTCCGCGGAGAAGAACTTCGGCCGGATTTTTCACGATGATTTCGCGAAATATCGGGACGAGCTGATCATCTCCACCAAGGCCGGGTTCGACATGTGGCCGGGCCCGTACGGCGAGTGGGGCTCGCGCAAATACGTCCTGGCCAGCCTCGACCAGTCGCTCCAGCGGATGGGCCTGGACTACGTCGACATCTTCTACAGCCACCGGCCCGACCCGGAGACGCCGCTGGAGGAGACCATGGGGGCGCTCGACCGGGCGGTGCGCTCGGGCAAGGCGCTCTACGCGGGCATCTCCAACTACTCGGCCGAGCAGACCACCCAGGCCGCGCGGATCATGCGCGAGCTGGGCACGCCGCTGCTCATCCACCAGCCGTCCTACTCCATGATCAACCGGTGGATCGAGGGCGGGCTGCTCGACGCGGTGGAGGAGGCGGGGATGGGCTGCATCGTGTTCTCGCCGCTGGCGCAGGGCCTGCTGACCGACCGCTACCTCGAAGGGGTGCCGGCGGACTCGCGGGCGGCGACGAGCAGGTTCCTGAGCGCGGACCGGATCGACCGCGACCTGGCCCGCGACCTCAACGAGATCGCGAAGACCAGGGGGCAGACGCTGGCTCAGATGGCGCTGTCGTGGACGCTCAGGGACCCGAGGGTGACCAGCGTGCTGATCGGCGCGAGCAGCGTCAAGCAGCTGGAGGACAACGTGGCCTGCGTGGACGGCCCCGACTTCACCGAGGACGAACTCCAGGCCATCGACAAGATCACCGGATCGGCTTCGCAGGCGCGGTGATCGACGTGCTCACAGGGACTCGTGCCGCTGCAGGTAGGTGAAGGAGGCCCAGCCGGGCAGCACCGGCAGCCAGAACGTGAGCAGCCGGTGCAACAGCACGGCCGAGGTGGCCAGTTCGGCGGGCAGCCCCGCCACGGTCAGCCCCAGCACGAGAGCCCCTTCGACCGCGCCCAGCCCGCCGGGTGTGGGCGCGGCCGAGCCGATCGCGTTGGCCGTGAGGTAGACGACGGCGACGGCGGTGAAGCTGAGATCGCCGCCGAACGCCGCCACGCTCGCGCTCAGGCAGAACACGAACGCGATGGTGATCATGAGGGTGCCCACGCACGCCTCGACCATCTTGCGCGGCGACTGCAGCACGTCGAGCAGCCGCGGCAACACGTTCGAGAACAGCCTGCGCATCCGCGCGGTGACGATCCGCCGCAGCGGCGGCACCCCGAGCAACACCACGACCAGCACCGCCACCGCGAGCAGCACCAGGACGAGCCCGCGCGACGGCGTGAACGCGGTGTTGGTGTTGGACCCGGTGATGTAGGCGAACAGCAGCAGCAGCGCGATGTGGAACACCAGCATGATGAGCTGCGAGGCCCCCACGCTGGCCACCGCGCTCGCCGGTGAGATGCCGCGTTTCTGCAGGTAGCGCGTGTTGATCGCGACGCCGCCCACCGCGGGGGGCGTGACGAGCTTGACGAACGACGCGGCGAACTGCACCAGCACCGTCCGCCAGAGCGGCAGGTGCTCGGGCACGAACCCCCTGAGCATCAGCGCGGCCGCCACGAAGCTGACGAACGAGGCCACCAGCGCCAGCCCCGACCAGGCCCAGTTGGCCGTGGTGACCACCTGGTAGATGTTCACCCGGCTGAGCTGGGAGAGCAGGTAGTAGGCGGCGATCGTGCTGGCGATGATCGTGACCAGGGTGCGCGGCCTGAACCGTTCGAGGCGTATTTCCTCGACCTTGCCCTGCGGCTTGAGCGCGACGATGTGGTCGCGGATGCCGGGCAGCACGTTCTTGGCCCTGGCCAGCGCCGAGCGGGTCTCCCTGGTCAGCGCGATGCGCTGGAGCAGCGGCATGGCGGCGGCCAGCGCCTCGGGCCCCATCACGGCCGCCGCGGCCCTGACCGACCGCTCGGGTCCGACCCGCAGCGACAGGTACGTGAGGAGCTGGGCGACGTCGAGCCTGAGCAGCAGATCCCCGGCGGCGATCTCGCCGCTGCGCGCGTCGGTGAGCACGACCCGGCCCGCGCGGTCGAGGTGGATGCTGTCGCCGGTGAGCCGCCGGTGCGCCAGGCGCTGGATCTGCAGCAGCTCGACCTGCTCCCAGATCTGGGCGAGCAGTTCGTCGTCGATCTCCGCGTCCGGCACCTCGTCCAGCGGGCGGGTCTCGATGTGCTCGTAGGCGAGCAGCGCGGCCTCGGTGCCGATCTCGCTGGTGCCGAGCAGCCGGGGCGTGCTGGCGCCGGCCGCCTGGGCCGCGTACGCCATGAGCGCCTCGCGTTCGAGCTCGGCCCTGAGCGACCTGATGGCCCTGCGCCTGGTCTCGGAGTGGAGCCTGAACCGCCGCCACAACCGGTACGGCAGCCCGGCCACCTGCCGGTCCCTGTCGAGCACGATGACGTCGAGGCTGCTGCCGTCCATGAGCCCGATGGCGTAGCGGCGGCTGCCCTGGTGGTCGTCCTCGATGCGGCGGGCCGAGACCACCGAGAACGACAACTTGCGCAGCGCGGACACCACTGCGCTGCCCGCGGGCCTGGTGTTGGGGCTGCCGACGCCGTAGAGGGTGGCGTAGCCGATGGCCATGCCGACCAGCACCGTGACGATGGCGCTCGGGATCGTGATCTGCCTGCCGGAGAAGAATGCCAGGATGTAGAGCGCGACGGTGGTCCACATCAGCATCCGCCACGTGGGCCGGCGCGAGATGCGGACCGCGGTGGCGTACGCGATCACCGAGGTGAGCAGCGTGTTGAGCGGCTCGATCGCCCTGTCGCCGGTCAGCAGCACGCGCAGGTCGTCGGCGTTGCCCGCGACGAGCCACTGCCCGAGCAGGAACGACCCGGCCATGCCGATGATCGCGGCGATCAGCCCCTCCGCGACGCGCAGGCCGTCGCGGTGGAAGACCCGCTCGACCGCGAACGCCGCGGGCACGATCAGCACGGCCGCGCCACCGAGGAACGCGGCGATCCTGCTCAGCAGCGGTACGAGCTCCGCGCCCTCCTTGACGTCGGCCTCCAGGCCGATGAGCGTCTGCTTGGCCACCAGGGCCAGCAGAATGACCGCGCCCAGCACGATGAGCGTGGCGAAGAAGCGCAGCAGGTCGGAGGGGCGGCGAAGGCGCTGGGGCAGCAGCGGCTCTACGACGTAGATGTCGCCGCCGTCCGCGCGTGCCTCAGCCACGGCTGGATCCCCCTCCGCCGTGTCATCTCGTTCCCTGATTTCGGCCACCGACAGCGATTCTGCACCTTCCCGGCCGGACTGTACGATCTCTTGACTTCCAGTGTCCTCAATCGTCCCCGCAGTAGTCGCATCGGGCAGGCTACACGCTCGGGTCTCCAGCGTTCACCTCGGATTTCCGGCAACGTAGGCTGTGTCCCATGTCGGGTGAATTGAGGGTTTTGGGAGCGTGCCCGCTGGACTGCCCGGATACCTGCTCCTGGGTGGTCACCGTCGAGCACGGCCGGGCCGTCAAGCTGCGCGGTAACCCCGACCAGCCCTACACCAGGGGCGCGCTCTGCGTGAAGGTCAACCGGTATCTGGAGCACACGCAGGCGGACGACCGCATCCTGTACCCGCTGCGCCGCACCGGCCCGAAGGGCTCCGGCCAGTTCGAGCGGATCACCTGGGACGAGGCGCTCGACGAGATCTCGGTACGGCTGCGCGGCATCGTCGAGGAGCACGGCGGCGAGGCCATCTGGCCGTATCTGGGCACCGGCACGCTCGGCTACTTGCAGGGTTGCGAGGGCGTGGCGGGACGGCGGTTCTGGAACATGCTCGGCGCCTCCAAGCACTGGCTCAACATCTGCTCGGCGGCCGGCAGCAGCGGCCTCTATCGCACGAACGGCACCGCGGCGGGCATGGATCCCGAGAACTTCGCGCTGGCCAAGCTGATCCTGCTCTGGGGCACGAACACGCTGACCAGCGGCCACCACCTGTGGAAGTTCATCCAGGACGCCAAGGCGAACGGCGCCCACGTCGTCGCCATCGACCCGATCCGCACCAGGACGGCCGACCAGGCGGACGAGCACCTGGCGATCCGGCCGGGCACGGACGCGGCGCTCGCACTCGGGCTGCTCAACGTCGTGCTGGCGGAGAACGCGCAGGACGAGGAGTTCCTGGCCGAGCACACCGAAGGCTGGGAGGACTTCCGCCAGGAAATCCTGAAATATCCGGTCGAGACTGTGGCCGAGATCACCGGCATCCCCGCCGCGGCCATCCACAGCCTGGGGATGAGGCTCGCCCACACCCGCCCGACCGCCATCCGCTCCACGCACGGCCTCCAGCGGCACGCGGGCGGCGGCACGGCGCTGCGCACGATCGCCGCGATCCCCGGCGTCACCGGCGACTGGCGGCACCCGGGCGGCGGCGTCGCCTACTCCACCAGCGGCCACGTCCACTTCGACATCGACAGGCGCGAGGACCTGCTGGCCAAGCCGGTCCGCACGCTGGTCATGTCCAAGCTGGCCTCGCAGCTGGACGACGTGAAATGCCTGTGGGTGTACGCGGCCAACCCGGTGGGCTCGACCCCCGACGCGAACACGATCAGGCGGCAACTCGCCCGCGAGGACCTGTTCACGGTGGTCATGGAGCAGTTCCCGACCGACACCGTGGACTACGCCGACATCGTGTTGCCCGCGACCATGCAGACCGAGCACCACGACCTGCACGCCGGCTACGGCCACCTCTACCTGCTGTGGAACGAGCAGGCCGGGCAGCCCCCGGGCGAGTGCCTGTCCACGACGGAGACGTTCAGGCGGCTGGCGGCGCACATGGGGATGACCGAGCCGTCGTTGTTCGACTCGGATCTGGAGCTGGCCGAGCAGTTGCTGGCGAGCGGGCATCCTTCGCTGGAGGGCATCACCCTGGACCGGCTGCGCAAGGAGGGCTGGGTGCGGATGAACTACCCCAAGCCCTTCACGCCGTTCGCCGAGGGTTTCCCGACGCCTTCCGGCCGGTTGCGCTTCCCGCCCGCGGGCCAGGCGTACATTCCCTCGTACACGGCCCGTAACGGGCGTTCCGCGCTGACCTTGATCACGCCCGCGTCGCACACGTTCCTGAACACGATCTTCGGCAACAACCCGGAGTTGCGGCGGCGGGCCAAGGACCCGGTGGTGCTGGTCAATCCGGCCGACGCGGCGGCTCGCGGGCTGGTGAGCGGGCAGCGGGTACGCGTGCACAACGACGGCGGCGAGTTCCTGGCCGACGTGGAGGTCAGCGACCGGGTGGCGGCCGGGGTGGTGGCCTCGCAGAAGGGCCGCTGGCCGAAGCTCAGCCCCGGCGGCGCCAACCCGAACGCGGTCGTGGCGGAACGGGACGGGGACATGGGCAAGGGCCCGGGCTTCCACGACAACCTGGTCGAGCTCAGCCCCTGGTCATAGGGCCAGTTTGTAGCCCACGTGGGAGGCCGTGAAGCCGAGGTTGTCGTAGAAGCGATGCGCGTCCGTACGTGACTTGTCGGAGGTGAGCTGCACCATCGCGCAGCCGCGCGCCCGCGCCCGGTCGATCGCCCAGAGGATCATCTTGCGGCCGAGCCCCTGGCCGCGGGTGGACGCGGCGACCCTGACGGCCTCGACCTGGCACCGCTCGGCGCCCAGCCGCGACAACCCGGCCAGGTACGTGAGCTGCATCGTCCCCACCACCTTGCCGTCGCGCTCGGCCACGATCAGCTCGTCATAGGGGTTGGCGTCGATCCGGTCGAACGCCGCCAGATACCGCTCGTCCCCCGGATCCCCCTCGCGGGTGGCACCGAGGTGGTCGTCGGCCAGCAACGCCACGATCGCGGGCACGTCCTCCCTGCGGGCCTGGCGCAAGAGCAGGGACAACACGTAGTGGGACTCCATGAGCCCGGGGTTGGACGGCAGGGCCATGACCTTGCCGCTCGGGGTGAACCCCTTGGCGGCGTAGAGCGCGCGGGCGGAGTGGTTCGCGTCCACGGCCCAGAGCCCGACCTCCTCGGCGCCGACGCTCCTGGCCCAGGCCACGGCCTCGTCCACCAGCCGCGAGCCCACGCTCCTGCCCCTGGCCTCGGGCGCGACCCACATGGACAACAGATGTGCGCCTGACCCCTCCCGCATCATGCACACCAGGCCCACGTCGGCGCCGCCGCCCACAGCCACCCACCACCGCGATTCCGGATTTTTCAGCCTTTCAGCCCATTTTTCGGGCGAAAACTCGATCTCACGCCCGTACGAGGACCCGAACGCGTCCGGCGCGTCCTGGAGCGCCCGCAGCCGGACGTCACGCAGCCGCTCTCCCTCGTCCGGCCCCAGCTGCACTATCTCGATTTCCTTCATGGCCGAATCATGTCAGGGACAGCTCAGGGTCCGACCCCGATGCCCCCAGGGTGCCCAAAAGGCAGCATGGAGGACATGAACGAAATCAGTCGACGCGATGAGGTCTCGCTGTCGGGCGCCGCGCTGCGTGGCGCTCCTTGGAAGGCCGCCGCCATCGGCGGTGGCGCCGTGACCGCGGCCAGCTTCGGGATGGGCCTGCTCACGGGCGGTGGCGATCTGGTGTGGGCGCTGGGCCTCGGCATCAGCCTGTTCGCCCTGATCGCCGCGATCGGGGCGGTCTCCAAGCCGAACGAGGGCGACCGGGTGACCCGCCAGGCCCGCCTCTGGTCGCTGAAGCACCCGTGGAAGTTCGCGCTCCTGCCCGCGGGCATCACAGCCGTGCTGGACTACCCGGTGCAGCTCGTGCTCGACGGCGAGGGCGTGATCGGCTCGGGCGTGCAGGCCCTGTGGCACGGCGCGCTGGTCTACCTCATCGCCGGCATCCTGACGCTCACGATGAAGGGGCGCGCAGGATCCGCCCAGTGAAATCAGTTCTGTACGCCCCGCTCAGCCGTGCTCCTGCACACGCAGAACTCGTTGCCCTCGGGGTCATGCATGACCACCCAGCCGGTGCCGTCGGGCTGCCGCAGGTCGTCGACGACGGTCGCGCCCAGCCCGATCAGCCGCTCGACCTCCTGGTCACGGCTCCTGCCTTCGGTCCCGTTGACGTCGAGGTGGACCCGGTTCTTGACCGTCTTGCCCTCGGGCACGCGGATGAACAGCAGGAACGGGTCCTGCTTGGTACGCACCATGACCTCGTCGTCCCCCGGCTGGTCGCCCTCGCCCAAGGGCAGCCCGGTGGCCTGGCTCCACCAGCTCGCGATCTCGTACGGGTCGGCGGCGTCGATGGTGACGGCATGGATTTCAATCATTCGGCCACCCAACCCGGCCCCGCCGGGGACGTCAACCGGTTTCAGTCCCACCAGATGGTGACCCACCGGTCCCTGGGCACCGGCCACATGCCGAGCTCCATCGCCGTCGCCGCCACCTCCTCCGCCCTGGCGGGATCGAGGCAGACCCGCCGGCACACGCTGGCGGCCAGCTCCTCCAGAGACGTGAAACGTTCCAGAGGGGCCTCCCGCTCCTCCACCTGCACGGGGTAGCCGAGCGCCGCCGCCAGCGCCACGCAGTCCTCCGCGATGGGCCGCACCGGCCGGTCCACCCCGTGGAAGTGTTGCCACAGCGGCGTCATCCAGCTCATGGGATGGCGGTGCGGCAACTCCAGCACCACCCGCCCCTGCGTGCGGCCGTCCAGTGCCCGCAGGAAATCGGCCAGGTCGGGAACGTTGTACACCACGTGCGCGGCGACCGCGGCGTCCGCCACCGGCACCCGGCCCGCCACGTCGGGCCAGCGGCCCTCGACCGTCGTGACCGGGACCCCGAGCTTGTCCGCCCTGGCCGTCAGCCCCTTCAGCATGGACACCGAGGTGTCCACCGCGTAGAGATGGCCGATGCGCTCGCGCAGCGGCAGGGACGCGGCGCCGGGGCCGGAGCCGACGTCGAGCAGCGTGCCTTTTTCCGGAAGAGCCTCGGACAGACGGGTCACGGTGGGCCCGTCGTCGGGCTCGGCGAGCGCCCTGTCGGTACGCGTGCCGAACCGTTCCGGTGAGTGGCTCCACGGGTCCATGGGAGCTTTGGCCATGATCTCGTCGGGGATGGCCCAGGATTCCAGTCGCTCCCGCCACTTGGCGGCGAGTTCTTCGGCGTCCATGGAGACGAGCATGCCATGCATAGCCCGGGTTACCCGTGGGTAGCATTTCGGAGTAAGGTTACTCGCCAGTACAGAAGGCCTCGGTTCAAGGAGATCACCCCCATGGGCCACTACAAGAGCAACGTGCGCGACCTGGAATTCAACCTCTTCGAGGTGTTCGGGAGACGCGAAATCCTCGGCACAGGGCCCTTTGCGGAAGTGGACGAGGAGGTCGCCCGCAGCATCCTTGAGGAGATCAACAGGCTGGCCACCGGCGTACTCGCGGACTCCTTCGAGGAGGGCGACAGGCACCCGCCGGTGTTCGACGCCGCGACGGGCTCCGTGACCGTCCCAGAAGGTTTCAAGAAGTCGTTCAAGGCGCTGGTCGACGGCGGCTGGGCGCACCTCGACCTGCCCGCCGAGCTGGGCGGCCCCGGCATCCCGAGGAGCCTGGCCTGGGCCGCGGCCGAGATGGTGCTCGGCGCGAACCCGGCCCTCTACATGTACGCGGCCGGCCCCAACTTCGCCTACACCCTGTGGAAGGTGGGCAACGAGGACCAGAAGCGCTTCGCCGAGCTCGCCATCGAGCACGACTGGGGCGCCACCATGGTGCTCACCGAGCCGGACGCCGGATCCGACGTGGGCGCGGGGCGTACGAAGGCGGTCCGGCAGGACGACGGGACCTGGCACATCGAGGGCGTCAAGCGCTTCATCACCAGCGCCGAGCACGACATGTCCGACAACATCTTCCACCTCGTGCTGGCCCGCCCCGAGGGCCACGGCCCCGGCACCAAGGGGCTGTCGATGTTCCTGGTGCCGAAATACCACGTGGACCTGGAGACCGGCGAGCTGGGCGAGCGCAACGGCGTCTACGTCACGAACGTCGAGAAGAAGATGGGCCTGAAGGTCTCCACGACCTGCGAGCTCACGTTCGGCGACAAGCACCCGGCGGTCGGCTGGCTGGTCGGCGACGTGCACGAGGGCATCAGGCAGATGTTCATGGTCATCGAGCACGCCCGCATGATGGTCGGCACCAAGGCCATCGCCACCCTCTCCACCGGCTACCTGAACGCCCTGGAGTACGCCAAGTCCCGCCTGCAGGGCGCGGACCTGACGAGGATGGCCGACAAGACCGCCCCGCGCGTGACCGTGGCCCACCACCCGGACGTGCGGCGCGAGCTGATGCTGCAGAAGGCGTACGCCGAGGGCATGCGCGCGCTCGTGCTCTACACGGCCACGTTCCAGGACACCATCCTGATGAACCCGGACGACCGGCACGCCCAGGAGATGAACGACCTGCTGCTGCCCGTCGTCAAGGGCGTCGGCTCGGAGCGGTCGTACGAGCTGCTCTCCCGCTCGCTGCAGACCCTGGGCGGCTCCGGCTACCTGCAGGACTACCCGATCGAGCAGTACATCCGGGACGCCAAGATCGACTCCCTGTACGAGGGCACGACCGCGATCCAGGGGCTCGACCTGTTCTTCAGGAAGGTCCTGCGCAACCAGGGAGCCGCGCTCGGGGCGCTGCTCGGCGAGATCGGCGAGTTCGCCGGCTCCGAGGCGGGCAACGGCCGGCTCAAGGAGGAGCGCAAGCTGCTGACCGAGGCCGCCGCCGAGGTCCAGGCCATGGGCGAGACCATGGCGGGCTGGGCGCTCGGGTCGCTGGAGACGCCGCGGGAGGTGTACAAGGTCGGGCTGAACACCACCAGGTTCCTGCTCGCGCTGGGCGACCTGGTGATCGGCTGGCTGCTGCTGCGCCAGGCCGAGGTGGCGCTGGCCCGGCTGGCCGACGACGAGGACCCCTTCTACCTGGGCAAGGTCGCCGCCGCCACGTTCTTCGCCAAGACCGTGCTGCCCCGGCTGACCGCCGAGCGGCGCGTGCTCGCCGCCACCGGTCAGGAGCTCATGGAACTGCCGGAGGAGGCCTTCTGAGACTGGCAGGACGTTCGCTCTCCTCTCCCGGGCGGGCGTTCTGCCATGACGTTCTGTGGTGCGGGACACAGCCAACAGGGGCCCTGCACGAGGGCGTGCGCGAGCAGATCCTGGCCGACACGTCAGCCTCGCCGCGCACCCGATCGACCTGGTCACCGCCGTACTCGACATGATCACCTACAACGGCGGCCGGCCGCTGTCGTGCCTCGCCTGATATCGCACGGGTGTGATCACGCATACCCGGGTATGACCGTGGCTGTACTCACCATTTGCACTCAGAATTTGCCGGAGGCCGTCATGGGTGTCGGGGTAAGCATCTTCTTCCTCACGCTTGGCGCCATCCTGAGATTCGCGATCGATCCCCAAGTGTTCGGCAAGAGCGTGCACATGGACATCATCGGCATCATCTTCATGATCGTCGGTGGCGTGGGAGTGGTGCTGAGCATCGTGCTGGCCCCCAAGCGGGGGCGTACCTCCGACGACAAGCTGATGCACCGCGAGAACAACCCGCCCGAGGTCTAAACCCTCAGCTGTACGGCGGCGCGGGTCGCGACGATGGGCTTGATGTGCTGCGCGATCACCGCCTGGTGTTGCGGGTGGTCGCGGTAGACCAGGTAGTCCTCGACGTCGTCGAAGTCGGCCACCACGGCGAACTCGTAGTTGCCCTGGTTGATGCCCGCGTCGCCGCCGACCGTATAGGAGCGCAGCTGCGGGATGAGGCCGGGCAGTTTCCGCAGCTCGGCGGCCACGGTGGCCTTCTGCTCGGCGGTCGCGTCCTCGGTCCAGGTGAACAGCACGATGTGGCGAATCATGAAGTCCACATTATCGATGTATCAGATCGGGGGGTCGCGGGCTCTTACCTGATTGGGTGCGGGCGTCCCCGGCCTACGGCGATCGCCGGGGGAGGGGTCCTCCCGGCGGTCGCCGTAGCTGTCGCTAGCTCCAGGCGAGCATGCGGAGCGGGTCCTCCAGCATGGCGCCCACGTCGCGCAGGAACAGCGAGCCCAGCTCGCCGTCCACGATCCGGTGGTCGAAGGACAGGGCCAGGGTCGTCACCTTGCGTACCGCCAGCTCGCCGTCCACCACCCACGGCATGTCCCTGACCTGGCCGAATGCCAGGATAGCGGCCTCGCCGGGGTTGAGGATCGGGGTGCCCGTGTCCACGCCGAACACGCCGACGTTGGTGATCGTGATGGTGCCGCCGGCCATCTCCGCCGGTTGCGTACGTCCGGCCCTGGCCGTCTCCGTGAGCTGGGCCAGTTCCTTGGCCAGCGCCGGGAGTGAGAGGGTGTGGGCGTTCTTGACGTTGGGCACCACCAGGCCGCGCGGGGTGGCGGCGGCTATCCCCAGGTTCACGTAGTGCTTGACCACGATCTCCTGGGCCTCCTCGTCCCACGCAGAGTTGATCATGGGATGGCGGCCGGCCCCGGTGAGCACGGCCTTGGCCACCAGGAGCAGCGGGGAGACCTTGACCTCCGCGAAGTCGTGGAGGGTGCGCAGGCGTTGCACGGCCTCCATCGTCCTGGTCACGTCGACCTGGAGGAACTCGGTGACGTGGGGGGCGGTGAAGGCGCTGGTGACCATGGCCTGGGCGGTCATCTTGCGCACGCCCTTGACGGGGATGCGCTCTTCTCGCTGCGGTACGGCCTCGGGGACGGCGACCTGGGGCTCGGCCGTCGTGGCCTGCGCCGCCGCGTGGACGTCCTCGCGGGTGATCGAACCCTGGGGGCCGGTGCCGTTGATGCCTGCCAGGTCCACGCCGAGGTCCTTGGCCAGCTTGCGTACTGGCGGCTTGGCCAGGACCTCGACCCGGCCGACGTCCGTACCTGGGGTGGCGGGCGCGGCCGGAGTGGCGGGCGCGGCCGGGGCGGGTTGCGTTGGCTGCTTGCGGGGGCGGCGTTTGGTGGCGCCGGTTTTGACGCCGTAGCCGACCAGGACCGCCTGGCGTTCCTCCTTCGGCGCCGGGCTGCCGTGGGCGCCCGGTTCGACGGCGCCCTCCGCCGGCGGCTTGGGGACCATGTCGTCGGCCAGGGCCTGGATCCGGTCGGCGTCCGCCCCACCGGCGCCCGCCGTGCCGTCGCCAGGCGTCCCACCGGCGGCCTCCGCGGCGGCACCCGGCGTCGCGCCGGTGGCCGGGGTGCCGGGTTCCGTGGTGTCCACGGCGATGATGGGGACGCCCACGTCCACCGTCTGGCCCTCCTCGGCCAGCAGGCTGGACACCACCCCGTCCCACGGGATCGGCAGCTCGACGATGGACTTGGCCGTCTCGATCTCCACGACGATCTGGTTGACCTTGACGTCGTCGCCCGCCTTGACGTGCCAGCGGACGATCTCCGCCTCCGTCAGGCCCTCGCCGACGTCCGGGAGCTTGAACTCGCGTCGCATGACAACCCCCTCAGTACCCGAACGCCCGGTCGACGCCGTCGAGCACCCTGTCCAGGTCGGGCAGGTAGTGCTCCTCCAGCTTCGACGGGGGGTAGGGGGTGGAGAAGCCGCCGACCCGCAACACCGGCGACTCCAGGCGGTAGAAACACTGCTCCGTGATCCGGGCCGCCAGCTCCGCCCCGAAGCCGCTGTTGACGGGCGCCTCGTGGACCACCACGACCCGGCCGGTGCGGCGTACGGAGTCCATGACCAGCGGCTCGTCCAGCGGGTTCAGGGAGCGCAGGTCCACCACCTCGAGGGAGCGGCCGTCGTCCTCGGCGGCCGTGGCGGCCTCCAGGCAGGTCTTGACCATGGGGCCGTAGGCCAGCAGCGTGCCGTCCGTGCCGGGTCGCACCACCTTGGCCGCGTGCAGGGGCGGCCACCAGTCGGTGGAGGTGGTGTCGATGTCGGCCTTCTCCCAGTAGCGGCGCTTGGGCTCGAAGAAGAGCACCGGATCGTCGCTGCGGATCGCCTGCTGGATCATGGTGTAGGCGTCGGCCGGGTTCGAGCAGGACACGACGCGCAGCCCGGCCGTGTGGGTGAAGTACGCCTCGGGCGACTCGCTGTGGTGCTCGACCGCGCCGATGCCGCCGCCGCAGGGGATCCGTACGACGACGGGAAGCTTGATCGTGCCCAGCGAGCGCATCGGCATCTTGGCCAGCTGCGTGATGATCTGGTCGGCGGCCGGGAAGACGAACCCGTCGAACTGGATCTCGCACACCGGGCGGTAGCCGCGCAGCGCCAGGCCGATCGCGGTGCCGATGATGCCCGACTCGGCCAGCGGCGTGTCGATGACGCGGTCCTCGCCGAAGTCCTTCTGCAGGCCGTCGGTGACCCGGAAGACGCCGCCCAGCTTGCCGACGTCCTCGCCCATGATGAGGACCTTGGGATCGTCCTCCATGGCCTTGCGCATGCCCTCGTTGAGCGCCTTCGACAGGCTCAGGATCGTCATTTGAACCCCTCCAGGTACGCGGCGAACTGCGCGCGCTCCTGGTCGATCAGGGCGTGGGGCTCGCTGTAGACGTGGTCGAAGATGTCGAGCGGCTCGGGGTCGGGCATGGCCAGGCAGCGCCTGCGCAGGTCGGCGCCGAGCTGGTCGGCCTCGGCCGCCACGGAGTCGAAGAACGCCTGCTCGGCGTGCTCGTTCTTGAACAGGTAGGACTTGACCCGCTCGATCGGGTCCTTGAGCTTCCACGCCTCCAGCTCGCTGGCCACCCGGTAACGGGTCGGGTCGTCGGTGGTGGTGTGGGCGCCCATCCGGTACGTGAACGCCTCGATGAGCGTCGGGCCCTGACCCGTACGGGCGGCTTCGAGCGCTTTGCGGGTCACCGCGAGGCAGGCGAACACGTCGTTGCCGTCCACCCTGATCCCCGGGAAGCCGAAGCCGGAGGCCCGGCGGTAGAGGGGGATGCGGGTCTGCTTCTCCAGCGGCTCGGAGATGGCCCACTGGTTGTTCTGGCAGAAGAACACGATCGGCGCGTTGAACACGCTGGCCCAGATGAACGACTCGTTGACGTCGCCCTGCGAGGTGGCGCCGTCGCCGAAGTAGACGATGGTGGCGGCGTTCGCGTCGTCGCGCTGGATGCCCATGGCGTATCCGACCGCGTGCAGCGTCTGGCTGCCGATCACGATCGTGTACAGGTGGAAGTTGTGCTCCTTGGGATCCCACCCGCCGTGGTTGACCCCTCTGAACAGGCCCAGCAGCTTCACCGGATCCACGTCGCGGCACCACGCCACGCCGTGTTCGCGGTAGGTGGGGAAGGCCATGTCGGTGTCGGCCAGCGCCCGCCCTGAGCCGATCTGGGCGGCCTCCTGGCCCAGCAGCGAGGCCCAGATGCCCAGCTCGCCCTGGCGCTGCAGCGCCACGGCCTCCAGGTCGATGCGCCGGACGAGCACCAGGTCGCGGTAGAGCGACCGGATCTCCTCGTCGGTGAGGTCGATGTCGTAGTCGGGGTGCTCGACCCGCTCTCCCTCTGGGGTGAGCAGTTGGACGAGCTCCGGGGGTGCTTCCGCACCACGAGAGGCGTCGGCGGTCATGCGGCCTCCTCCGTCGGCCACGTGACGAACATGCTGTGCTCGTTGATGACCTCGACAAGCTCGGTCATTGCCACTCCTGTGCGATCAGGGCCGGTGCCGATGGGGTTGCCACCTTAAGCCAGCCTTTCGAGCGTTGGACCACTTGGTTGTGGTTCGTACGCGTTTGGGGCCATCGTGGCAGACGTCACAGCCCAGTGCGCAAGCCCCATGCCCTCCCCGTTCCCGTTGTTTCGACTGCCACACGCGCCGGTAGGCTTGCTTTCCCAACTCCACCTCACGCAGGAGGAACGCAGTGGCGCGCGTCATCGTAGACGTCATGTTGAAGCCCGAGATCCTCGACCCCCAGGGCCAGGCGATCGCCCGGGCACTGCCCAGGCTGGGCTTCTCCGGCGTCTCCGCCGTCCGGCAGGGCAAGCGCTTCGAGGTCGAACTCGAAGGTCAGGCCGATGAGGCGGCGCTCGAGGAAGTGCGCAAGATGGCCGAGACCCTGCTGGCCAACACGGTGATCGAGGACTACACCGTCCGGGTTGAGGGGTAGAAGGGAGATTTGATCCACTGATTCACCCTCGGTGGCTTAAAGTGGGGGTTCGGACGTGCCACAATGCCACGGACGTGCCAACACTAAATAACAACAGCGTGATTTTGCGGTTAGCCCCGATTCCGCAGGGAAACCTACTCCAGGTGACATTCCGGCGCCCGGAGGAGTCCGGTGGATATTGAGTTCTCGTTGGCACTGCCTCGGGATGCGATCGGCATACCGATGGTCAGGCGAGTGCTAGGTGATGCCATGCGTTCACTCAACGTGAGTGAGACGTGCATCGCCGACATGCTGCTCGCTGTCTCCGAGGCGTGCTCCAATGCGGTTCGGCACGGGGGACCCGCCAACCGCTACGAAGTGACTGCGGCGATCGGCTACGGGCGTTGCGACGTACGCGTCGCGGACAACGGCGACGGGGTGCCGTCGATGCCCCTGCGCTTTCCCCCTCCCGACACCGAGAACGGCCGCGGCCTGCTGATCATGCGCTCCGTGGTCGACGAGATCTCCTTCGGCATCACGCCCGGCCGCGGCGGCACCACGGTCCACCTGCGCAAGACGCTCGCCTGGGACGACGAGGCCGATGCCCGTCTCCGCGAGCTGGCCGCGGTCTGACCTGGTCCTTTGCCCGGCGCCCGAGCCGATGCGGACCACCCGGCGGCACCCGATAACCTGAGTACACCGCCGCAGACCGCCGTCCACCCCGAAAGAGACGGTGGCGCGTGCGTGCGCATTCCTCGGAGGGGACGACTGTCATGAGCGCTGCCCGTGTGGGCGTAGTCACGTTTCCAGGAACTCTCGACGACCAGGACGCCGCCAGAGCCGTACGCCTCGTGGGCGCGCAGGCGGTTCCGCTGTGGCACGCCGACCACGACCTGAAGGGGGTCGACGCCGTGTTCCTGCCCGGCGGCTTCTCCTACGGCGACTACCTGCGCTGCGGCGCCATCTCGCGGTTCGCGCCGCTCATGGAGGAGCTCGTCCCGGCCGCCAGGGCGGGGCTGCCCGTACTGGGCACGTGCAACGGGTTCCAGATCCTGTGCGAGGCGCATCTGCTGCCCGGCGCGCTGACCCGCAACGGCTCGCTCCACTACGTCTGCCGCGACCAGCGGGTCAGGATCGACCAGAGCGCGACCGCGTGGACCAACTCGTTCGGCCAGGGCCAGGAGATCGTGCTGCCGATCAAGCACGGCGAGGGCCGCTACGTGGCCTCCGACGACACGCTGGCCGCGCTGGAGGCGGGCGGTCACGTGGTCGTCCGCTACCTCGGCGGCAACCCCAACGGCTCGCTCAACGACATCGCGGGCATCCGCAACGAGGCGGGCAACGTGGTCGGCCTCATGCCGCACCCGGAGCACGCGGTCGAGGACCTGGTCGGCGCCCCGAGCACCGACGGGCTCGGCTTCTTCACCTCCATCCTCAAGAAGCTGGTGAACGCATGACGGATAGCGTGAAGCGGGCGGGCGAGACTCCCGAGGAGCCGATGCCGTTCGCCGAGCTGGGGATGAAGCAGGACGAGTACGACCGGGTCAAGGAGATCCTGGGCCGCCGTCCCACCGGCTCCGAGCTGGCCATCTACAGCGTCATGTGGTCCGAGCACTGCTCGTACAAGTCGTCCAAGGTGCACCTCAAGCAGTTCGCCACCAAGGCGCCCAAGTCCGAGGCGCTGCTCGTGGGCATGGGCGAGAACGCCGGAGTGGTGGACATCGGCGACGGCTGGGCGGCCACGTTCAAGATCGAGTCGCACAACCACCCGTCTTACGTCGAGCCGCACCAGGGCGCCGCCACGGGCGTCGGCGGGATCGTCCGCGACATCATGTCGATGGGCGCGCGCCCGATCGCCGTCATGGACGCGCTGCGCTTCGGCGCCGCGGACGCCGTGGACACCCGCCGGGTGCTGCCGGGCGTGGTCGAGGGCATCAGCCACTACGGCAACTGCCTGGGCCTGCCCAACATCGGCGGCGAGGTCGTCTTCGACCCCTGCTACCTCGGCAACCCCCTGGTCAACGCCCTGTGCGTGGGCCTGCTCCGCAAGGACCAGATCAAGCTGGCCACCGCGCCGGGGCCGGGCAACAAGGTGGTGCTGTTCGGCGCGTCCACCGGCCCTGACGGGATCGGCGGGGCTTCGGTGCTGGCATCGGCCACGTTCGAGGACGAGTCGCACGCCAAGCGGCCCGCCGTGCAGGTGGGCGACCCGTTCATGGAGAAGCTGCTCATCGAGTGCTGCCTGGAGCTGTACGCGGCCGACGTGGTCGTGGGCATCCAGGACCTCGGCGCGGCGGGTGTCTCCTGCGCCACGACCGAGCTGGCCGCCAAGGGCACCGGCGGCATGCACGTCGACCTCAACCTGGTCCCGCTCCGCGACCCCTCGCTCAGGCCCGAGGAGATCCTGATGAGCGAGTCGCAGGAGCGGATGATGGCCGTGGTCCGGCCCGACGACATCGCCGCGTTCATGGCGATCTGCGAGAAGTGGGATGTGCCCGCCACCGTCATCGGCGAGGTCACCGACACCGGCCGCCTGGTCATGATGTGGGACGGCGAGGTCATCGTGGACATCCCGCCGGGCACCGCGGCCGACGACGGGCCCGTCTACGAGCGCCCGTACCACGAGCCGGTCGGCCAGGGCGCGCTCAACGCCGACACCCCCGACCGGCTGGAGCGGCCCGCGGACCTGCGCGAGACCCTGCTCAAGCTGCTCGGCTCGGCCAACCTGGCCTCCAAGGAGTGGGTGACCTCCCAGTACGACCGCTACGTCCGTGCCAACACCGTGCTGGCCCAGCCGGCCGACGCGGGCATGCTGCGGATCTCCGAGGTCATGGCGGGCGCTGAGCCGACCACTCGCGGCATCGCGCTGTCCACCGACGGCAACGGGCGTTACGCCAAGCTCGATCCCTACGCGGGGGCGCAGCTGGCGCTCTCCGAGGCGTACCGGAACGTGGCCGTCACCGGCGCGAAGCCGCTGGCCGTCACCAACTGCCTCAACTTCGGCTCCCCCGAGGATCCCGAGGTCATGTGGCAGTTCGCGGAGGCCGTGCGCGGGCTCGCGGACGCCTGCAGGGCGCTGGGCGTGCCGGTGACCGGCGGAAACGTCTCCTTCTACAACCAGACCGGCTCGACCGCCATCCACCCGACGCCCGTCGTGGGCGTGCTCGGGGTCATCGAGGACGTGGCCAAGCGGGTGCCTTCCGGGTTCGTGGCGGAAGGGCTGCGCGTGGTGCTGCTCGGGGACACGCGCGAGGAGTTCGGCGGCTCGGAGTGGGCGCACGTGGCGCACCGCCACCTGGGCGGGCTGCCGCCGCACGCCAATCTGGAGGCGGAGCGGGCGCTGGCGACCGTGCTGGTGGAGGCGGCGCGGCGGGGGCTGCTGGAAGGCTCCCACGACCTGTCGGACGGCGGCCTGGCCGTCGCGCTCGCCGAGTCCTGCCTGGCGCGGGGCATCGGGGCCTCGGTGGCGCTGAGCGGCGACGCCTTCACCGACCTGTTCAGCGAGTCCGCCTCGCGGGCGCTGGTGGTGGTGCGGCCCGAGGTTTACGCGGAGTTCGCGTCGTTGTGCGGGCGTCTCGAGGTGCCGTGCTACGGGCTCGGGGTGACGGGCGGGGTCTCGCTGGTGGTGGAAGACGTGTTCGAGGTCTCGGTCGAGGAGCTGCGGGAGACGCACACGGCGGCCCTTCCCGCCCTGTTCGGCTGACCGTTCTTTCGAGGGCCGGTACGGATCGCCGTGCCGGCCCTCTTTCCCGTGTTAGGACTTCTTGAGGCAGACCACGTAGACGCTGCCGATGACGCTGGTGCCCTGGTTACTGGTGATGGTCTTCTGCCCGGGGCCTTCGGTGGCGGCGACGTTGTTGTTGCCGCTGCCGTTGTCGTCCTTGGCCACCGTCACCGTCCAGCCGGTGGGCGGGTTGTTTCCGCTGGGGGCGCTGCCCATGACGACGGCGTTCTTGAGCGTGCCGAAGGAGAAGCCGCCGCCGGTCGCCACGCCGCCCTGATAGCAGTTCACCGTCTCCGAGCCGGTCGAGTTCACGGACTCGCTCCTGGTGTAGGTCGTGTAGGTGGCGCCGCTGCCGGACTCGCCCTTCTCGCCCTTCGGACCCTGCGGACCTGTCAGGCCCCTCGGGCCCTGCGGCCCCTCCTCGCCCTGCTTGCCGGGCAGGCCGTCCTTGCCGTCCTTGCCAGGCAGGCCGTCCTTGCCGTCCTTACCGGGGAGGCCGTCTTTCCCGTCCTTGCCGTCCGCGCCCTTCGGGCCCTGCGGCCCGGTTTCGCCCTGGGGGCCCTGCTTGCCCTGCGGGCCTACCGGACCCATAGCGCCCTTGAGGCCCTGGGGGCCCTGCGGGCCGGTCTCTCCCTTGGGACCCTGCGGGCCCTGGGCGCCCTGCTGGCCCTGTTGGATGGTCGTCGTCGACGTGCCGCCGCCGCCGATCAGGACCCGTATCTCCGTTTTCCGGCACTTCGTGGTGGGGTTGACAATGCGGGCGTACCGCGACTTCTTGTGCACGCAGGCGTGCACCTCGGCGCCGGCCGACGAGGCGGTGGCGACGCCACCGACGGCGAGGAGTGAGGCGGCGAGCGCGCCGACAGCGGCGAGGGTGAGCGTGCGCCCACCGCGAAGCTTGATAGCCACGGTTTTCCTTCCAGGGAACGAGTGATGCTCGTGTTGTGCAAGAGATTCACGTTTCAAACGTTCCAAAGGATGACATTGATTACATAACGTGTTTGTCACGAAACGGAGTGTTACTGACCAGGTTGACCGGTTGTCGGCGACTCCGGTGAGTAAAACGACGCGTTGGGGAGGGCGATCGCGCGTGGATAATCAGGTCTGTGTCAACGCCCGATCGTGCCCCATATCTGCCTCCCGCCACCCAGCCAGTGCGTGGCGTGGTCTGGAGCATCCACCTGATCCTGCCGCTGCTCGGCCTGTGGTTGTTGCTGGCCCAGCCGGGCATCAATCTCGTCTGGCAGCACAATGCCAGTCACTTCTGGATGATCCTCACCGTGGCCGGGATCAACGTCGTGCTCGGCTTCCTGGTCAGCGAGGCGTCGCGGCGGCGGCAGGACGCGCGGCTGTTCCTGGTCTCCATGGTCTTCCTGAGCAGCGCCGGATTCTTCTTCCTGCACGGGCTGGCCACGCCGAAGATCATCCTCCCGGCCGGCTCCCTGGGCTTCGACCTGGGCCAGCAGGTGGGGCTCACAATCGCGGCGGCGTACGCGTTCGCCTCGGCGCTGCCGCTGGGCGAGCAGGCGGCCAAGGCCGTGCTCGGCTCGCAGCACTTCATCCGCGCGGTGTTGTTCGGCTTCATGGCCATCTGGGGCGTCGCCTCGCTGGTCCCGGGCCTGACGCCGCTCAGCGAGCCGCCCATGGTCTCGCCCGTCGACTGGCTGGCCTGGGCGTCCATCCCCGGCCTCCTGCTGTACGTCGCGGCCAGCGTGATGATGTTCCTGCTGCACCGGCGCCGGCCCTCGGCCATGCTGATCAGCCTGATCACCGCCTACGCGCTGCTGGCCGAGGCCATGGTCGCCGGGATGTCGCAGCTCAACTGGCATCTGTCCTGGTGGGAGTGGCACCTGCTGCTCACGCTGGCGTTCGTGTTCGTGGCCTACAGCGCCTACCTGCAGTTCAGGCGGGAGGGGTCGAGCGCGGGGTTGTTCGACTCGGTGACGTTGGCGGCGACCGTGGCCAGGATCCGGCGGGACTACGACCAGGCGCTGGAGGAGCTGGTCGAGCACGTACGCAGGGGCGAGCCGCTGGCCGCGACCCGGTTGTCGGGCAAGTTCCGGCTCAACGAGGGCCAGGCCGCGGTGCTCGACCGGGCGGGCGAGGCACTGGCCAACGAGCGGGAACTGTCCGAGCGGCTGGCCGCCCTGGTGGCGGTGAGCGCCCAGACCCGCGTGGGCCTGCCCGAGGGCCAGCTCCTGGCCACGGCGCTGGAACGGGTCCGGCAGGCGTACGGCGACGTGCGCATCGGTCTCGTCGCAGAGGGCAAGGCGCAGATCGGCTCCCGCGAATACGAGTTCCCCAGCGACCAGCCCGTCAGGCGCGATGACCTGCTCGCCTTCCCCCTGACGGTCAAGGGCCACCTGGCGGGCGTGCTGGAGGTGCCCGTCGGGCGCACCCATCAGGACGAGGCCCTGGCCGCCACCCTGGCCGGGCAGCTGTCCATCTCCCTGGAGAACGCCCGCCTCTACCAGGAGCTCGACACGCTCTTCCGCCAGTACATGTCGCCCGACGTGGCCAACGCCCTGCTGGCCGACCCGGCGCAGGCGGCGCTCGGTGGCGAGCTCAAGGAGCTGACCGCGCTCTTCGCCGACCTCAAGGGCTTCACCACGTTCTCGGAGCGGGTCACGCCCGGCGAGATCGTCGAGATGCTCAACCGCTACCACACCGCCGCCGTACCCTGCATCCTGAACAACGGCGGCACGATCGTGCAGTTCGTCGGGGACGCGCTGCTGGCCCTGTTCAACGCCCCCGCCACGCAGGACGGTCACGCGCGGGCGGCCTGCCGGGCGGCGCTCGACATGCAGCGGGCCGCGGCCGAGGTGGCCGAGGAGATGGCGTGGAAGCGGGTGGACGACGTCGAATGGCCGACGTTCCGGGTGGGCGTCAACACAGGTCCCGCGCTGGTGGGCAACATCGGCAGCCCGGAGTTGCGCGGCTTCAACGCGATGGGGGACTGCGTGAACGTGGCCGCCCGGCTCCAGGGCATCGCCGAGCCGGGCACGGTGGTGATCGGCGAGACGACGCTCCGGCAACTGGGCCGTGGCGCGTCGGTGAATCCTCTGGGGCGGCTGAGCCTCAAGGGCAAGGACGAGCTCGTGGCCGCCTATGTTTTGACCGAATTGCCATAGCTGGATTGTTGTCCGGGCCGACATAATCGGGCGCATGGATGTTGAGCCCGGAGAGTTCCTGTCCATGCTCACCGAAGAGGAGGTCGAGGCCCTGCGCGCGGCCGGACGACCCCGGCGGTGGGATCGGGGCACGGCTGTGATGAGCGAGGGCGACACGTCCGACTGGGTGCTCGTGCTGATGCAGGGCCGGGTCAAGGTGTCATCGCACACGAGCAGCGGCACCGAGGTGGTGCTGGCCGTGCGCGGGCCCGGCGGGCTGCTCGGCGAGTTCTCCGCCATCGACGGCTCGCCCCGCTCGGCCACGGTGACCGCCCTGGAGCCGATCTCGGGCGTCGTCGTACGCGACTTCCCCGCGTTCCTGGAAAACCACGGGCGCGTCGCCGTACTGCTGATGCAGCTGATCACCGGGAAGGTCCGCGACGCCGACCGCAAGCGGATCGAGTACGGCGCGTTCGACACCACGGGGAGGGTGGCGACGCGGCTGCTGGAGCTGGCGGATCGCTACGGGGAGAAGACCAACAGCGGGGTACGCGTGGCGCTGCCCCTGTCGCAGGACGAACTGGCGGGCTGGACCGGCGCGTCCCGAGAGGCCGTCAGCAAGGCGTTGCGCACGTTGCGCGACCGCGGCCTGATCGAGACCGGCAGGCGGCGCGTGGTGATCCACGACCTCGAAGGTTTGCGCAAGCGAGCCAGGTAACCCCCGTCACAAAACGGACGTACGTCGTACGTCATAGTGGAGGGCATGGTCGCGGTCACCCCCCATGACGACACCCGCCTGCGCTACGCGTGGCGGGTGTGCGCGGTCACCAGCCTGGGGCTCGTCCTCATCGGCATCGCCGGCAGCACGCTCAACGTCGCGTTGCCCACGGTGGTGCGGCACTTCCACGCCAGTGCGCTGGAGTCGGGGTGGATCCTGCTGGCGTTCCTGCTGGTCAACACAGCCAGCCTGGTGTTATTCGGCCGGGTGGCGGACCTGCTGGGCCGGCGGGAGGTGTACCTGGCGGGGTTCGCGCTGTTCACCGTGGCTTCGCTGCTGGCCGGGTTGTCGCCGGACGTGTGGTTCCTGATCGCGATGCGGGTGCTGCAGGCGGTCGGCGCGGCGATGATCCTCGCCAACGGCACCGTGATCATCACCGACGCGTTCCCGCCCGACCGGCTCAGCCAGGGCATGGGCGTCTACATCGGCACGTTGTCGGTGGCGCAGCTGGCCGGGCCCACGCTGGGCGGCCTGATCGCGGAGATCGCCGGCTGGCAGTGGATCTTCTGGGTGAACGTGCCGGCCGGGCTGCTCGCGCTCGGCGTGGGCGCCGCGATCTTACGCAAGATGCCCAGGCGGCCGAAGGAGCCGGTGGACGCGCTGGGCAACGTGCTGCTGTTCGCGGCGCTGTCGGCCGTGCTGCTGGCGCTGTCGGAGGCGGGCTCGGGCGGGTTGTCCAGCCCGGTGGTGCTGACCGGGGTGGCCGTGTTCGTGGTGCTGCTGCCGCTGATCGTGCTGGCCGAGCGGCGCTCGTCGAACCCGGTGCTGGACCTGCGGCTGTTCGGGGGGCGACTGCTCGCTTACGCCAACCTGGCCTCGTTCTGCAACGCGCTGGCCCGGTCCGCGCTGATCCTGGTGGTGGCGCTCTATTTCCAGGCGGCCAGGGGGCTCGACGCGTTCGAGGCCGGGCTGAGCGTGTTACCGGTGCCCGTCGGGATCGGGCTGGCCTCACCGATCACGGGCATGCTGGGGCAGAGGGTGTCGCCGTACGTGTTGTCCATCGGGGGTGCGGCTCTCAGCGCCCTCGGGCTCGGCACGTTGATGCTGACGGCCGATCCGGCCACGCCGTACTGGGTGATCGGGATCGGGCTGTTCGTGGCGGGTTGCGGCAGCGGAACGTTCCTGACCGGCAACACCACGCAGGTCATGCGGGCCCTGCCGACCGGGAGCCTGGGGGTGGTCAACGGGTTCCGCGTCATGATCATGAACGTCGGCATCGTGATCAGCGTCGGTTTGTCCCTCAGCGTCCTCACCTCCTCCGTGGGGCCTGCGCTGCGGGCCCAGGTGTACGCGGGCACGCTGTCCAGGCTGTCGCCGGTGGCGGTGGGGCAGCTGATGGACGGGTTCCAGCGCGCGTACGCGGTGCTGTTCGCCGTGGCCCTGACCGGCGCGCTTCTCGCGGCGTTGGCCCGCCAACGACTCCGCTGACGTGTCACACGCGGGCCGTCGCTCTGAGACGCGGCCTCAGCCAAGGGCGGTGGCCAGCCGGGACTCGACGTCGCGGTAGCGGGAGACCGGGATGAGGTGGACGCCGTCGAAGGCGCCTGAGTCGCGGATGGCGAGCACCTGCTCGCAGGCCGCCTCCACCCCCGCCATGCGGTCCGTGGCGACTCTCCTGACCAGGTCGTCCGGCAGGTCGATGTCCGGAATGGCGGCGGCCAGAGTGTGGGCGTGGCGCTCGCTGGCCAGGACCATGACGCCGGCGTAGACCGGCACGTCCACCGGGTGGGTCTCGCGCCAGCGCAGCTGGGCCTCCAGCGAGAAGCCGACCTGGAGGAACAGGAAGTCGGCCGTACGCTTCCAGGCCGGCAGCGAGCGGAGCCCGGCGGCGGCCCCGACGCGGACGTCGGGCGAGAACTCCCGCGCCTCCTCGATCATCGAGCGCACGGTCAGGTCGCTCGTGCGGTTGCCGCTCGTCGGCTTGTCGCCGTAGACGAACAGGAACTGGTCCACCCCGTACGCGGCGGCCGTCAGCAGGTCGCGGCGGAAGCCGAGCAGGTTGCGGTCGCGCGAGTTGAGGCAGGCGATGCCGCGGCCACCCATCGCCTCGACCTCGTGCGCCACGGCCACGCTGGACACGGTCGCGCGGCCGATGTGGTTGTCGGGGATGAGGAACGAGTGGGCGATCTTGCTCATGGTGCCGATCTGGTGCCTGACGTGCGTCAGGTCGGGCCTGGTGGGAGGTTCGATCTCGCAGATCAGCTCAAAAGGCATGATCAGGACTCTAACGCCTGGCCGCCAGCGCCTCTATGCCGCACAGGACGAGATCGACGCCGAACGTGTCGTACAGCCCCGGCTCCGTCCCCCTGACCAGGGGTGCGGCCATCTCCACCAGGTGGGGGTACGTCTCTTCTGGCAGCGTCTGGAGACCCACCAGCTTGGCCCTGACGGTGGCCGGGTCGACGGCCTTGACGTGCACGGGGGCGTCGGCGATGGCGATGGCGCTCTGCAGCAGATATTTGGTGATCAGGCAGCTCTCCTCCACGCCGAACCCCGCCGTGCGGGCCAGACCGAGCGCCTTGTCCCAGACGGCCAGGAAGTTCGGCACCTCGACAGGGTCGATCTGCTCGATGACGTTCTTGGCGCAGGGATGCGCGCGCAGCGTCCTGATCAGGCCCTCGGTCAGGTCGCGCAGCTGCTCCTGCCACGGACGGTCGTCGGCCGGCTTGGGCGCGAAGCCGCCGATCAGGTGGTCGGCCATGCCGATCAGCAACTGGTCCTTGTTCTTGTAGTGCCAGTAGAGGGCCATCGGGGTCACGCCCAGGTCCGTGGCCAGGCGGCGGATGGTCACGGCGTCCAGGCCCTCGGCGTCGCCGATCTCCAGGGCCCGCTCGGCGATCCCCTGCGCGGTCAGTTTTCCCATCACGGTTGACAACTATACGCCGTACAAGTTCAACTGTACGTCGTACAAGTACGCCGTATAGGAGGAAATTTCATGCGATGGTGGGCGCTGAGTGCGGTGACCTTGGGCACCTTCATGACCTACCTGGACAACAACGTCGGGAACGTCGCGTTGCCGACGATCCAGCGGGAGCTCGGGCTGACGATCTCCGGGCTGGAGTGGATCGTGAGCTCGTACATCCTGGTCTTCGCGGGCCTCATGCTGGTCGGCGGCAGGCTGGCGGACGTGTTCGGCGCCCGCAGGGTCTTTCTCGGCGGGCTGGCCGTCTTCACCGTGTCATCCCTGGCCGCCGGGCTGGCCACCTCGGGCGGGATGCTGATCGCGGCGCGGGCCGTGCAGGGAGTCGGGGCGGCGCTGCTCACGCCCACGGCGCTGGCCCTGATCAGCCAGATCTTCCCCGATCCCGGCGAGCGCGGCCGGGCCGTGGGCGTATGGAGCGCCGCGGGGGCGCTCTCCATGGCGCTCGGCCCGGTCACGGGCGGCTTCATCAGCGAGAACCTGCACTGGGGCTGGATCTACCTGATCAACGTCCCGATCGGGCTGGTGACGTTCGGCCTCGCGCTCTGGGCGGTCAGGCCGGCCTTCGCCAAGGTACGGCACAACCTCGACCTCCCGGGCCTGGCCACCTCCGCGATCGCGCTGTTCGCCCTGACCTACGCGCTCATCGAGGGCGAGGGCGCGGGCTGGACCTCGCCGGAGATCCTGGCCGCGTTCGGCGTGTTCGCGGCGGCCGCGGTGGCGTTCGTGCTGGCCGAGTCGCGGGCCGCCGAGCCGATGGTGGTGATGTCGCTGTTCAGGTCCAGGGTGTTCAGCGGCGGGCTGCTCACCATGGGGATCTGGTCGTTCGGCGTGTTCGGGATCTACTTCTTCAGCGCGCTCTGGCTGCAGAACGTGCTCGGCTTCTCCCCCACCGAGGCCGGCGGCGCGTTCGTGCCGATGGCGCTGGTCATGGCCGTGATCGCGATCCTGTCACAGCGGATCAGCGCGGCGCTCGGCATCGGCCGCACGGTGGCGCTCGGGATGGCGCTCATGGGGACGGCGATCTACCTGATCTCCGGCGTGGGCGCCGACGGCGACTACGCGGACGTGGCCCCCTGGTTCCTGCTGTACGGCGTGGGCGGCGGCCTGCTGGTCCCCCTGACGGCCGCGGTGCTCAGCGGGATGCCCCAGGGCAGGTCCGGCGTGGCCTCGGGCGTCCTGAACGTGTCACGCGAGGTGTTCGGGCTGCTCGGCATCACGGTGCTGGGGGCGTTCCTGAGCTCCAGGCAGAGCGGCAGCGACCGGCCGCCGCTGCTGGCGTTCCTCGACGGCTACCAGTTCACGCTGGTGATCGCGGCGGCCGTGGTGATCGCGGCCATCCCGGTCGCGCTCTACTCCCTGCGAGGGAGCGCCGTCGCCTGGAGGAGCGGCGGGAGCGAAGCGACCAGAGCGGGGGAAGGCGACGGCATCCAGGGCGACCGAGCCCGCCTCACGAAGTGAGGCCATGAACACAGCCTCAGGCCACCGCCACGGTGGGCTCCTCGAACTGAGTGCGGTACAGCTCCTCGTAGCGGCCACCGGCGGCGAGCAGCTCGGCGTGCGTGCCGCGTTCGGCCACCCGCCCGTCCTCGATCACCAGGATGAGGTCGGCGGCGCGGATCGTGGAGAGCCGGTGCGCGATCACCACGGCGGTCCTGCCTTCGAGCGCCTCGCCGAGCGCCGCCTGCACGGCCGCCTCGGAGGTGGAGTCCAGCGCCGCCGTGGCCTCGTCCAGGATCACCACCCTGGGCCTGGCCAGCAGCAGCCTGGCGATCGTCAGCCGCTGGCGCTCGCCGCCCGACAGCCGGTAGCCGCGTTCGCCCACGACCGTGTCGAGGCCGTCGGGCAACGACTCGATCAGGGCGGCCAGGCGGGCCCTGGTGAGGGCGTCCCAGAGCTCGTCCTCGTTCGCCTCCGGCCTGGCCAGCAGCAGGTTCGCCCTGATCGTCTCGTGGAACAGGTGGCCGTCCTGGGTGACCATGCCGAGCGTGTCGCGGATCGAGTCGGCGGTCAGGTCCCGTACGTCCACGCCGCCGAGCCGTACGGAGCCGGAGTCGACGTCGTACAACCTGGGCAGGAGCTGCGCGATCGTGGACTTGCCCGCGCCCGACGAGCCGACCAGGGCCACCATCTGGCCGGGCTCGGCCCGGAACGAGACGCCGTGCAGCACCTCGACGCCGCCGCGCGAGTCGAGCGTGGCGACCTCCTCCAGCGAGGCGAGCGAGACCTTGTCGGCCGCGGGGTAGGCGAAGCGCACGTCGTCGAACTCGACCACGACCGGCCCCTCGGGCACCTCCCGGGCGTCCGGCTTCTCCTGGATGAGCGGCTTGAGGTCGAGCACCTCGAAGACGCGCTCGAAGCTGACGACCGCGCTCATCACGTCCACGCGGGCGCTGGCCAGCGCGGTCAGGGGCGCGTACAGGCGGGTGAGCAGCATGGCCATCGACACCAGCGCGCCGGGCGCGAGCTGGTCGCGCAGGGCGTAGAAGCCGCCGAGGCCGTACACGAGGGCCAGGGCCAGCGCCGACACCAGCGTCAGCGCGGTCACGAAGGCCGACTGGGTCATGGCGGAGCGCACCCCGATGTCGCGCACCCGCCTGGCCCGGCGCGCGAACTCGGCCGACTCGTGCGCGGGCCGCCCGAACAGCTTCACCAGCGTCGCCCCCGGCGCCGAGAAACGTTCGGTCATCTGCGTGCCCATGGCCGCGTTGTGGTCGGCCGCCTCGCGCCTCAGCCTGGCGATCCTGGTGCCCATCCGCCGCGCCGGCAACACGAACACCGGCAGGAGCAGCAGCGCGAGCAGGGTGATCTGCCAGGAGATGCCGATCATCGCGACCAGCGTCAGCATGAGCGTCACGAAGTTGCCCGCCACCCCGGACAGCGTGTCGGTGAACGCCCGCTGCGCCCCGATCACGTCGTTGTTCAGGCGGCTGACCAGCGCGCCGGTGCGGGTCCTGGTGAAGAACGCGATGGGCATCTTCTGTACGTGGTCGAAAACCGCCGTACGCAGGTCGAGGATCAGGCTCTCGCCGAGGCCCGCCGACAACCACCGGTTGATCAGCCCCAGCCCCGCCTCCGCCACGGCCAGGCCCGCGATCAGCAACGCCACCACGACGACCACGTCCAGCGGCTCGGCGTTGAAGATGGCGTCGACCACCCGCCCTGCGAGCAGCGGAGACCCCACCGCCAAGCCCGCCATCACCACGCTGAGCAGCAGGAACAGCGTTAATCTCGCGCGGTGCGGCCGGGCGAAGCCGCCGATACGCCGGAGCGTCGCCCTGGAGAGAGGGCGACGCTCCCGCTGGTTGTTCATCGAGTACAGCTGGTGCCAAGCGGTCATTTCCATGCTCATGGCACGGAACACTACGGCCTCAACTTAACTTGAGGTCAAGCTCCGATCTGCTTGCCCTTGCCGTGCCAGACCACGGCCACCGCCGGGCGCGGCTGGTCGCCGTCGGGCCAGCGGCTGGCCGGGTTGTCCGGGGTGGCGCCGTCGATCTCGCCGGGGTGCTGCACCGCCACGAACACGCTGCGCTGGTCCTCCGTGACCAGCGGGCCGCAGGTCTCGGCGCCGGTGGGGACCGTCAGGAACTGGCGCAGGTGGCCGCGCTCCTTGCCGCGTACGGGCATGACGAACATGCCGTCGTGGCTGTCGAGCTGGTTGCCGTCCGTGGCGATCCACAGGTTGCCGTCACGGTCGAACGCCACGTTGTCCGGGCACGAGATCGGCGAGACCTTGGTCTTGTCGTAGCCGGCGAAGTAGGTGGCGGGGTCGTTCGGGTCGCCGCAGACCAGCGGGAGCGACCAGGCGAACGTCTTCTCGCCCGCGTCGTCACGCCTTTCGACGATCTCCAGGACGTGGCCGTGCTTGTTCGCGGCGCGCGGGTTGGCCTCGTCGGCCTGGGCCGCGGTGCGGTTGGTGTTGTTGGTCAGGGCCACGTACACGCCGCCGGTGACCGGGTTGCGCTCCATGTCCTCCGGGCGGTCCATCTTGGTCGCGCCGACCTTGTCGGCCGCCACCCGCGTGTAGACCAGGACTTCGGCGGCGGTCATGCCGTCCACGTACGACTTGTCGCCCGAGACCAGCGGGACCCACTCGCCCGAGCCGTCGAACAGGCCGTCGGAGGGCGGCTTCCCGGACCCGTCGATCTCGGTCTTCGGGCTGTCGCCGGTGAACTTGGCCACGTACAGGGTGCCCTCGTCGAGGAGGTCCCGGTTGTGCCGATCGAATCCCGAAATATAGCGATCTTTCGAGACGAACTTGTAGATGTACTCGAAGCGCGAGTCATCACCCATGTACACGACCAGGCGGCCGTCGCGGGACAACGTCGTGGTGGCGGCCTCGTGCTTGAACCGGCCGAGCGCGGTGCGCTTGATCGGCGTCGAGTCGGGGTCGAACGGATCGATCTCCACGATCCACCCGAACCTGTTGGCCTCTTGAGGGTGCTTGGCCAGGTCGAAGCGCTCTTCGATGCGATCGAACCTGCGGTTGCCCGACGGGGTGCCGGTGGTGATCGTATAGCGGGTGATGAACGGCTTCTGCGCCTCAGGCACCTTGTCGCCGTTGACGAAGTACTGGTCGAAGTTCTCCTCGGCGGTGAGCACCGTGCCCCACGGGGTGGTGCCGCCCGAGCAGTTGTTCAGCATGCCGACCGGCTTGACCCCCTTGGGGTCGGAGGCCGTCCTGAGCAGCGCGTTGCCGGCCGCGGGCCCGCTGAACCTCATGGGAGTCTGGGCGGTTACCCGCCGGTTGTAGCGGCGGCGGCCGCTGGTGACCAGCTTCCACTCGCCGGCGCCGCGCCCGCGCTCGATCTCCACGACCGAGCCGCCGTGCGCGGCCAGCCCGATCTTGATCTGGTCCTCGGTCGCCTCCGCGCCGCCGGTGTAACCGCGGAACATCAGGCTCTCGTCGGTGTACTCGTGGTTCACCCAGAGCAGGGCCCGGTCGCGGCCCAAGGGGAACAGCGTGACGTAGTCGCAGTTGTAGCCGAACTGCTTGGCCTGCGCGTCGGGGGTCTGGTTGTCGAAGTCGAAATCCGGCGCGTCGGGCAACACGGGGTCGCCCCAGCGCACGACCACGGAGGACTGGTAGCCGTCCGGGATCCGCAACGCGTCGTCCTTGTTCGGCGGCACGGGGGTGAAGCGGATGTCGGCGCTGTCGCCGCCGTGCCGGGCGTCGGCGGCCTCGGGCTCGTCGGCCAGGGCCGGCACCGCCCCCACCACGCCCGCCCCCGCCACGAGCGCCCCGAGCGCGCCCGCGCGCAACATGCCGCGCCGCGACAGCGCCTCCTTCACCACGTCGCCGAAGTAGGCGTTCTCGGTGGTGTTGGCCACGTCATGCGCGCACGCGTTGCCGCAGCGGAACTGACAGGTCAGCGCGGATCGACCACCTTTGTGCGGGGTGGAAAGCAGCGGCAGCAGCCGTCCCCTCCCGTTGGGGTTCGCCACAGGTCCTCCAGAAATGTGCGCGGTTGTACGGCGGGGACATTACGGCCATCGTCGAAACCGTAGATGAACGACGACCTCCGTTTCGATGAACGCTTCCCGCGAGACAATGGTGGGGTGCCACCACGCAAGATGGATCAGGAAAAACTGAGATCGGCTCTCGACGGCCAGCTCGTCGCCCTCGACGAGCCCGCCTACGACGGGCCCGCGTCCGCGCTGCCCGACGCGCTCGTGGCCGCCGTGCTGGCCGCCTACGACCGCGGGCTCCAGCCGGAGCGCGACGCGGCCAGGCAGGCCGTGCGCTACCTCCTCGACCGGCTCGCGACCGCCGCGCCGGGCAGGACCGTCGAGGTACGCGTGCCGCCGTACGCCGCCGTCCAGGCCATCGCCGGGCCCCGGCACACCCGCGGCACACCGCCGAACGTGGTCGAGACCGACGGCCGCACCTGGATCGAGCTCGCGCTCGGCCGCCTGACCTGGGCGGAGGCCATGGCCAAAGGCCTGATCTCCGCCAGCGGGGCCCGTGCCGACCTGTCAGACCATCTGCCGCTCTAGCTCCTACCGCTCATCCACGGAAACTTGTCCTCGAAGCAGCGGTCGGCGAGCTGGCCGGGCAGCTGGGCGCATTCCTGGACCACGTTCCAGAACCAGATGGCCACGATCGCGAAGAGGATCAGCGAGAGCACGCTGATCACGATGCCCGCTATGGCGCGGCCCTTGCCGACGTGCTTGGCCAGCGCCACGCAGCCGAAGACGATCGACAGGATCGCGGTGATCACGCCGGTGAAGCAGACGAACACCAGGAAGGGGCTGGCCACGCCCAGCACGAGCGAGGCCGTGGCCAGGCCGTTCCCCGGCCTGGTGGGCTGGTATGGGGGGCCGTAGGGGGATCCGGGTGGCGGGCCGTAGCCGGGCGGGCCGCCGTACGGGCTGGAGGGCTGGGTGCCCGGCACGCTCGGCTCCTGGTCCGGCGGGTACGCGCCCGGGTACGGGACGGCGGGCGTGCCCATCGGCGGCGTCGCCTCACCGGGCGGCACGCCTTCCCCAGAAGGCGTTTCTCCCCCCGCGGGCCCTACTCCCCCAGGTGGCGTTTCGCCGCCCGGTGGCGCGAAGGACGGCTGGTCGTCCTGCTCGTAGCGGGACGGGGCCCGCCTGGCCGGGCCCTCTTCGTCGGACGGAGCGCCTTCCCAGCCCGGGTACGGCGGGGTGGCGCCGGGGATCGGATACACCTGGGTCTCCTCGGCGTCGGAACCCGTCGGCTCCGGGGTCTCCGGCGACGTGGGCAGGTCGGGATGGGTGGGCTCGCCGGTCGGCCGCGGCTCGTGCGTCGGCGGCACGTCCGGAGGCGGAACCACGGGCGGCACAGGAGTGATGGGCTCCTCGCCCGGGGCCTCCTCTTCCAGATGGCCCTCGTCCCACCACGCGGGCGTGTGCTGCTCATCCTCTTCTGGACGGCCTTCGCGCGGGTCCTGCCCCGAGCGCGGCTCGTCCGGGCCCCCAGGTGTGGTCACGTCTGCCTCTCCCGACGGGTCAGCATGCCGGATACTTCACCCTTTCGCGGAGGGCGTCCGTTAAACCACGCGACACGGTAAGAGGCTGCTCATCATTGGGTCACCATGCGCCAAAACAGCAGGCGGCGGGCAAGATAGGTGCATGCTGGACGAGACCCTGACGTACGCGCTGATCATGGTCATGAAGGCGCACCGCAACCAGCTGGCCGCGGCGCTGCTCCCGCTGGGGCTGCACGCCGGGCAGGAGCTGCTGCTCAACCAGCTGTGGCAGGAGGACGGCCTCACCCAGGGCGAGCTCATCGCCAGGCTGGGCGTCGAGCCGCCGACCGTCACCAAGACCCTCCAGCGTCTGGAGCGCGCCGGCATCGTCTACCGGGCCCCCGATCCGGACCGGCCCCGGGTGGGCCGCGTGTACCTCACCGACACGGGCAAGGCGCTGCGCGAGCCGGTGGAGGAGATCTGGAACAGGATGGACGAGGAGCTCCTGAAGGGGTTCGACGCCGAGGAACGCGACCTGCTCGCCCGCCTCGTACGCGCCATCCCGCATTAGCAATTTTCACTCTAAGCGAAACAACCTTGCGGACTGCGCACGGCAGGCAGTTAGCTGGCTAATTAGTCGGCTAATTGGAGGAAATTTCCATGCATGTCCTTATTACTGGTGGTTCGTCGGGCATCGGCGCCGCGACCGCACTCGCGTACGGCAAGGCAGGAGCCCGCGTCACGATCACCTACAACACCGGCGCGGATCGGGCGGCCGAGGTCGTCAAGCGGATCGAGGAGGCGGGCGGCGGGGCGGCGGCCGTACACCTGGATCTTGAAGACCACTCCACCATCGCGCCAGCCGCGGCGCAGGCGGGCCCGGTGGACGCGCTCGTGGCCAACGCCGTCCGCTGGGGGACCATCATGCCCAACAGCGTCGCCTTCGAGGGCATCCCCGCGGCCGAGTGGTCGGCGGCCCTGCACGCCAACGTGGTCGGCAACGCGCTGCTCGTCCAGGCCGTGCTGCCCGGGATGCGACGCAGGGGGTTCGGGCGGATCGTGTTCGTCTCGTCGGGGGCGGCCGAGGAGGGGCTGCCGGGGCCGGGCGTGTACGGCACCGCCAAGATGGCCCTGCACGGCATGGCCCGCGCGCTGGCCTGGGACGCCGGCAAGGACGGCGTCCTGGTGAACGTGGCCGTCGCCGGGCTCACCGTCACCGAGCGCGAGCGTCCGGTGTCACAGGAGGCGCTGGACGCGATCGCGGGCCACACGCCCTCCCGCAGGCTGTCCACGGCGGACGACCTGGCCGAGCTCATCGTGTTCCTCGGCTCCGAGGCCAATCGCAACCTCACCGGGGAGATCATTCGCGACGGCTCGAATGCGGGCAGGTCAGCCCATGTACTCTGATGTCGCCCCCGCGTGTGCGAGCATGCGAGCGCTCAACCTAGACTGAGGCATGTGCTGAAGGGCGACGGCCGGCTCGGCCATGACCTGGACCCCCACGACCGCGCACCCAAAGACGCCTGTGGCGTCTTCGGCGTCTGGGCGCCAGGCGAGGAAGTTTCCAAACTCACCTACTACGGGCTGTACGCGTTGCAGCACCGCGGCCAGGAGTCCGCGGGCATCGCGGTCAGCGAGGGTAGCCGCATCCTCGTCTACAAGGACATGGGGCTGGTGGCCCAGGTCTTCGACGAGTCGGTGCTGAGCACCCTGCGCGGCCACCTGGCCATCGGCCACTGCCGTTACTCCACAACCGGTTCGAGCGTGTGGGAGAACGCTCAGCCCACGCTGAGCTCCACCGACGTCGGCGGCCTCGCGCTCGCCCACAACGGCAACCTGATCAACACCCCGGAGCTGGCCCAGCGCCTGGCTCCGGGCTCCACCAGGGCGACCACCGACACCGAGGTCCTCACCACGCTGCTCGCGCAGGACCGCACCCGCTCCGTCGAAGACTCGGCCGCGGAGCTGCTGCCGCAGGTCAAGGGCGCCTACTCGCTGGTGTTCATGGACGAGAAGACGCTCTACGCGGCCCGCGACCCGCAGGGCATCCGCCCGATGGTCCTGGGCCGCCTGGAGCGCGGCTGGGTGGTGGCCTCGGAGACCGCGGCACTCGACATCGTGGGCGCCACGTTCGTCCGCGAGATCGAGCCGGGCGAGCTGCTCACCATCGACGAGCGCGGCGTCAGGTCCCGCAGGTTCGCGCTGGCCGAGCCCAAGGGCTGCCTGTTCGAGTACGTCTACCTCGCCCGCCCCGACACCACGATCGCGGGCCGCGGCGTGCAGGTCACCAGGGTCGAGGTCGGCCGCGTGCTGGCCCGCGAGCATCCCGTGGAGGCCGACCTGGTCATCCCCACGCCGGAGTCCGGCACGCCCGCCGCCGTCGGCTACGCCCAGGAGAGCGGGATCCCCTACGGCCAGGGGCTGGTGAAGAACTCCTACGTGGGCCGCACGTTCATCCAGCCCTCGCAGACCATCCGCCAGCTCGGCATCCGGCTGAAGCTCAACCCGCTGCGCGAGGTCGTGGAGGGCAAGCGCCTGGTGGTCGTGGACGACTCGATCGTGCGCGGCAACACCCAGCGCGCCATCGTCCGCATGCTGCGCGAAGCGGGTGCCCTTGAGGTGCACGTACGCATCTCCTCGCCGCCCGTGGCCTGGCCGTGCTTCTACGGCATCGACTTCGCCACCAGGGCGGAGCTGATCGCGGGCTCGCTGACGGTCGAGGAGATCCGCGCCTCGCTCGGGGCCGACTCGCTCGGCTACATCTCGCTGGAGGGCCTGACCAAGGCCACCACCATCCCCGCCGAACGCCTCTGCAGGGCCTGCTTCGACGGCTCCTACCCCATTCCGATCGACCAGGACAACGTGGGCAAGTTCGTGTTGGAGACGAAGGCGTGAGCGAGCGGAGCGAGCGAACCATTAGACGCAGCACGATTGTCGTCACGCTGCCGCCGAAGGAGGCAGCGTGACGAGTTACGAGGCCGCCGGTGTGGACATCGAGGCGGGCGAGCGGGCCGTCACCTTGATGAAGGACAAGGTGGCGCGCTCGCGACGGCCCGAGGTGGTGGACGACGCCAGCGGGTTCGCGGGGTTGTTCGACGCCTCGGCCCTGTTGCGCTACCAGCGGCCGCTGCTCGCCTCCTCCACGGATGGCGTGGGCACCAAGGTCATGATCGCCCAGCGGTACGGCAAGCACGACACGATCGGCATCGACCTGGTGGGCATGGTCCTCGACGACCTGGTGGTGTGCGGGGCCGAGCCGCTGTTCATGACCGACTACATCGCCTGCGGGAAGGTGGTGCCCGAGCGCGTCGCCGAGATCGTCGGCGGGGTGGCCGAGGGCTGCCGCCTGGCCGGGGCCGCACTGGTGGGCGGCGAGACGGCCGAGCACCCGGGGGCGATGGGACCGGACGAATACGACCTGGCGGGCGCCGGGACCGGCGTCGTGGAGGCCTCCGCCATGCTCGGGCCCGCGCGCGTCGTGGCCGGGGACGTGGTGCTGGGGCTGGCCTCCTCCGGGATCCACTCCAACGGCTATTCGCTGGTACGGCACGTGCTGCGCGAGGCCTCGCTGTCCGTCGACGCCGTGCTGCCCGAGCTGGGCCGGCCCCTGGGCGAGGAACTGCTGGAGCCCACCCGGATCTACTCGCTGGACTGCCTGGAGCTGGCGCGCTCGGTGGACGTGCACGCATATGCCCACATCACGGGCGGGGGGATCGAGAGCAACCTGTCCCGGTCGTTGCCCGGCCACCTGGACGCCCTGCTGGACCGCTCGTCGTGGACCCCGCCCGCGATCTTCGGGGTGCTGGCCGGGCATGGGGGGATCGCGCAGGGTGACATGGACCGCACGTTCAACCTCGGGGTGGGGATGGCGGCCGTGGTCTCGTCAGAGTCGGCGGACGAGGCGATCCGGGTGCTGGCGGCCCGGGGGCTGAATGCCTGGGTCCTGGGCGAAATCGTCCCCGGCAACGGCCAGGCCCACTACCGGTAGCATCGACCCCCTGCGGGGGGTCGTGCACCGATCCAAAAGCTGACCACGTAACGAAAGCCCCACGGTTGCCCGTGGGGCCCGACGATCGTGAGCGAGGAGCCGGCGCAGGCGCCGGGCCCTCGGCCACATCAACCAGGAGAACGGCTATCGACCGCCGGACGTACGGCCATCGTCGTCGTCTCCGGTGCCATAGTCATCGGCGTAATCGGCATAGCGATCCGCCAGCTCATCGTTGAGGTCGTCGGCGTCGTCATTGCTGGAGTCTCCGACCCCGAGTTCGTCGCGAAGACGGTCAAGATCCGTGCCACCGCTGTTGTACTTCAGCTGGCGAGCAACCTTGACCTGCTTGGCCTTTGCTCGGCCGCGCCCCATTGGCTCGACCCCCTCGTGTGGGGTCGTCCCCGACCCCTCGTCGCTAACGCACCACACACTGACGCCGCCTGACTTTGGGCGTCAGCCTATCGTTCGCCTATTACCGTACCTGTTTTGTGCCCAGCTCGGTACGTCGTATGGGCGTGGGGCGTCAGTGGCCTAGCCAAATGGCCCTAATACGCCCGACTTCCGACATTCTGCGCTCGGCCAGCCTATCCGCTGCGACCGCCGGAGGAACGCCCTCATCGGCCGCGATCGCGAAGATCTTCAGAGTCGTGTCGTAGATCTGGGCCGCCTTGGACCTGGCCCGCTCCATGTCGAAGCCCTCGATCTCGTCGGCGACCTGGATCACGCCGCCCGAGTTGACCACGTAGTCGGGCGCGTACAGGATCCCGCGCTCGGCGAGTTGCTTCTCGACGCCGGTGTGGGCGAGCTGGTTGTTGGCCGCGCCGCAGACGATTTTCGCCCTGAGCCTGGCGACGGTGGCGTCGTCGAGCACACCGCCCAGCGCGCAGGGGGCGAACACGTCGATGTCGGACCCGGTCAGCTCCCCCACGTCGGCCACCACGTCGACCTCCGGACGACGCAGGCGTACCCGCTCGACGGCCTTGGGGTCGACGTCGCAGAGCACGACCTCGGCGCCGTCTTCGCGCAGGAGCTCGACCAGGCGGTGGCCCACCTTGCCGACCCCTTCGACGCCGACTCGCTTCCCGTGCAGCGACGGCGTGCCGTAGACGCGCTCGGCCGAGGCCCGCATGCCCTGGAACACGCCGAACGCCGTGAGGATGGACGAATCCCCCGCGCCGCCGTGGGCCAGCGTGCGGCCGGTCACGTAGCTGCACTCGCGGGCGATGACGTCCATGTCCTCGCTGTAGGTGCCCACGTCGCAGGCGGTGATGTAGCGCCCGCCGAGCGTCTGCACGAACCTGCCGTACGCGCGCAGCAGCGCCTCGCTCTTGTCGCGGGCCGGGTCGCCGATGATGACGGCTTTGCCCCCGCCCAGGTCGAGGCCCGCCAGCGCGTTCTTGTAGGACATGCCCCTGGCGAGGTTGAGCACGTCGGCCAGGGCCGCCTGCTCACTGTCGTACGGATAGAAACGGGTGCCACCCAGGGCGGGGCCCAACGCGGTGTTGTGGATGGCGATGATGGCACGCAGGCCGCTCTGCTCGTCGGCACAGAACACGACCTGCTCGTGGACGTCCTTGTGGGACGCGCCGAAGACGTCGGTCACGGTAGTGACTCCCTGTCCGGTCCGCCGCACCTTTGCGGCGGAGATCAGCTAACAGCGTAGTAAGCCTCAACGGTGCATGCAGGTGCTCTTCATGACACGATGCCTCCGTGCTGCCCTATGCCGCCTACCTCCGCGTCTATGAGCCACTGACCGCCTTCGCCGAGTCCGAGCGCAAGGTGTGGGCCGACTACGCCGACTCACGTGACCGCCCGCGCCGCGCGAACGCGCTCAACGCGGAGCACGGTGAGTCCGTCATGCGCCTGCTCGGCATGCCCCCTCAGCCCGTTCCCGCTCAGGAGAGCCCCAACGCGTATCTGCGGCGCGTAGAGGACCGTCTGTACGTTTGCCCCTGGCAAACACGTTTGCGCTCGTGGCTGGCGTTCTCAAGGCTGCGTGGCAGCACTCCGGTGAAGCTGATGGACCGGCTGGTGCCCAAGACGATCGCGGAGCAGACCGCCGACGACTTCGACAAGTTCAAGCGGCAAGCCGGTTCGTCCGCGTTGCGCACCCACATCCGCACCACGGCGTGGCATGTGCCGCCATCGTGGTTCGTGCCGTTTGATGGGAACGAGCGCTGGCTGGTGCTCGGCTCGGCCGCCCCTGGGCAGGACGTGACGACCGCTACCGGGCGTAATCTGATCTACGTCACTTCCATGGCGCAGGCCAGGAGGCGGGCGGCGCGGGCGCTCAATGTGCTGCGCAGGCATCTGGGCGACGTGTCGTCCAACTTCGACGTGGAGGACATCGCCCGGTGGCTGGAGGAGTTCCACCCGCATTCGCTCGTCGAGCTGGACTACGGCGGGCTCGTGCATCTCATGAACGACGACGCGCTGCAGGCCGACCAGTCGGTCGCGGAGCTGGCGGCCGCTCTGACGGGCCTGGACACGGGTCAAGAAGAACTTGCCTACGCCATGTACCAGAGGGTCATCCTCCGGTGGAAGTCAATGCAACAGCTGGAATCTGCCAACTGAACCCCAATACGGTCGTCTGACCTGCATGAGTAGGTCACGTCTCGCGGCTGCTCTCTTCTGCGAACTGAGTAGTTTGCCGTTTTCACTGCGATACCACGAACCGTGTCGCTAGAATCACCGAGCGTGACATCGCCATGCGGGGCGGGCAGTTGGGTCAAAGAAGGGCTCGCCAATCGCTCTGCGTGGCGGTATGGTCACATCGGGTGATGCCGCATATGGCTCAGAAAAGCCGCACGCTCTGTGCCATAGGGGGACATCCGTGACACGCGCAAAGGCAGTCACAGGATCGCTATGCCGGTCCACACGGAGGAGAGGCCGCACAAATGTCAGCTCGTACACCCGAGGCCGAGCCACTGCTCACGCCCGCTGAGGTCGCGACCATGTTCAGGGTCGACCCCAAGACCGTTACGCGGTGGGCCAAGGCGGGCAAGTTGACCTCGATTCGCACCCTCGGCGGGCATCGGCGTTACCGGGAGACCGAGGTTCGCGCGCTGCTCGCGGGGATTCCGCAGCAGCGCTCAGAGTAGTCAGAGGGTCGTCACCGACCTCAGGGGGGTTGGAGGGGTGGACCAGGCCGCACACGGACCCGGTCCACCACAGTGACGACATGACGTCGCACGGGAAGTTGGCGCCGCCCGCCCGGCGCCATCCTTCCCGATCGCCACGCCGGACTTCCCGTCAGTACGGACGATCTCCCAGTCGTTCGAGCAGACTGGCGACGTCGTCGTCGTAGGCGGCGGCGACACCGAGCAACGCCACCATGTGATCGACGAGCATCTTTTCCAGCGTCGATCGCTCCACGTCGCGGTGCTCGAGCCAGTCGAGACCGGCCGTCTCCACGGAGGCGATCCACGACCTCAGCGTCGTGCGCAGCACCGGGCTCGGCTCCTCGACACGCATCTGCCTCTGGATGAGGCGGAACAGCCGCTGGCGCACCCCGTCGACGATCTCGCCCACCTCGCCCGCCCTGTTGGCGGGACCACCCCGCAGCAACGCGGCGAAGCCGGCCGCGTGCTCCTCGACGAAGTCGAAGTAGCGCTTGAGCCCGGAGGCCAGCTCGTCGAGCGGCCTGCCGCCGTCATGGGGCCGCAACCGGGACTCCAGCTGCTCCGCCGCGCTCTTCAGCGCGGCCACATAGAGCTCCTGCTTGCCGCCGAAGTAGTGGTAGACCAGGGCCCGCGAAGCGCCTGCCGCGGAGGCCACGTCGTCGATCGAGACGTCTTCCGCGTCGCGCGTGCTGAACAGCTCCAGCGCGGCCGCCATCAGCTCCTCGCGGCGGCGATCCACGCTGAGCCTGCGCCGAGCCGGCCGTGCCGTCTCGGCTGACTTCCCGGGTGTCACACCTGCACAGTATCCGACGGCGTGCCAGTAGCTGACGTGTGAGTATCCGGTCAATATCGGCTTCCTCGAGTCAATCCGTAACGGAGGCCGTACCCTGCGGCGTACTCGATCGTTTGGTGAGACAGGTGCCCATTTCCGCATCGCGGGGGAGACACATGTCAGGACCGCCCGTCAACACTTCAACTATCACTGAGCTCAGAGAGGTAGACGCACTGCCTCGGCCCAGACCCACCATCCGCAACGTCGCCGAGCGAGCCGGCGTCTCGAAATCCCTGGTCTCTCTCGTGTTGCGCGGATCCCCGCACGTGAGTGAGCACCGGCGTCAGGCCGTGCTGCAGGCCGCCCGCGAGCTCGGCTACCGGCCGAACGCGGTCGCGCGCAGCCTGGTGGAAGGCCGTACACATCTGGTGGGCGCGCTCGTCGCCGACCTGCACAATCCGTTCTACGCCGAGTTCCTCGACGGTCTGCAGGAGAGCCTGCACGGCGACGGCCTGCGCATGTTAATCGGGAACAGCCAGTGGGACCCCGCGTTCGAGGACGAGGCCGTGGAGGCCTTCCTCGAGCTCAGGGTCGACGGGCTGGTCCTGCTGGGCATCGCGCCGACCAGCGAGACGCTGATCGAGGCCACCGCCTACACCCCGACCGTCGTCGTAGGGGAACGTGACATCGAGCTCGACGGCGTCGACATCGTGGTCGACGACGACCAGCTCGGCGCCCGCCTGGCCATCGACCACCTGGTCGAGTTCGGCCACAAGCGAATCGCGCACATCGAGGGCCCGCGATCGTCACGCTGCGAGGGTTACCTCGTGGCGATGCGCAGGCACTCGCTGGCGCCGTACATCATGGTCGAGGCCGCGGACTCGACCGAGGACGGTGGCAGGGAGGCGGCGCTCGCGCTGCTGACCCGCGACCCCAGGCCCACGGCGATCTTCGCCGCCAATGACGTGGTAGCGCTCGGCGTGCTTTCAGCCGCGAGCGAACTGGGCCTGCGCGTGCCTGAGGATCTCTCCGTGGTGGGGTACGACAACACGCACCTGTCGGCGTCCCACCACGTCTCGCTCACTTCGGTCGACCAGCCTCGCCGCGCCATGGGCAGGTCGGCGGCCGCGCTGCTGAGCGACCGGATCGGGGATCCCGCGAAGGTCGCGCGCCTGCGGGAGATCCGCCCAGAGCTGATCGTGCGACGGAGCACGGGACCCGCCTAAGAGTGCACCAAACCTGGGTCAAGCCGTGCGGCAACGGCGCCGCACGGCGGTTTACTCGTCAGGGTCATGCTAATTGTGGCCGGATTTCCTCCGGTCACGATCTGATCCGGGGGGAACAGTCATGCGTGATCCGGAACTGGTGTCCTGCGCCCAGCGCGCCGCCGCCGAACTCGAGCGCGCCTGGGGGCACTGGCGCGCGGGCAGGGGGCGGGGCGCCGACGGCGCCGCGGAGTCGGTCGCCAGCTACGTCGCCCACTCGCTCGACCATCCGTGGGGCCGGCCCCGCGTCGTCCTCGGTCTCGACGCCGAGGACGCGCGGGAGCTGGCCGCCCTGCTGGAACGGCAGGAGCAGGAGGTCGGCGAGCACGTCTGGTGAGGACGTACGGGCTTGGCATTAGAGACGTCTGAACTCCTGGTTTGACGTAAGTTGGACGCCATGCGTGCTCTACCAGCCTCAGCCCTCGCCATTTGCGGCCTGATCGCCTCCGCGTGTGGCGGCACCGGCATCGGTGGCGCCGCGGCAGGTCAGGCCGCCCCCGCGAACGCCGCCCGGGAGGCCGTGCAGCAGGCTCCCGCGCAGAAGGCGGCGCAGGCCAAGCCGCTGGCCGGCAAGGTCGTCGTCATCGACCCCGGCCACAACGGCGGCAACTACCGCAATCCTGCCGCCATCAACCGCATGGTCGACGTGCTGACCAAGCGCAAGGCATGCGACACCACGGGCACGTCCACCAACAGCGGCTACAGCGAGGCCGCCTTCACCTGGGACGTCTCCAAGCGGCTCGTCAAGGTCCTCCAAGCCCGTGGCGCCACGGTCAAGCTGACCAGGAAAGGCAACAACGGCGTCGGCCCGTGCATCACCGAGCGGGCCGCGATCGGCAACAAGGCCGGGGCGGACGCCGCCATCTCCGTGCACGGCGACGGCTCGGCCTCCGCCAACCACGGCTTCCACATCATCATGCCCAAGAAGATCAACGGCCCGGTGGACAAGGTCGTGGGCGCGTCCAGCAAGCTGGGGATCGCCGTACGCGACGCGTTCGCGAAGGGCACGGGGCAGCCGTACTCCACCTATATCGGCCGCAACGCGCTCGACTACCGCAACGACCTGGGCGGGCTCAACCTGTCCACGGTGCCGAAGATCTTCATCGAGTGCGGCAACATGCGCAACGCCGCGGAGGCGGCCAAGTTCCAGGATCCGAAGTTCCGGCAGAGGGTCGCGGTGGCGCTGGCGAACGGATTGCAGCACTATCTCGAAGCATGATTCCTCGCCCACAGCTGCTCAGTGATCTTTCCGGCTCCTACGAGTTGACCTCGGGCGCGACCGTGTCCGGCGACCTGCTCGACGCCGTACGCCTCGCGCTGCCCGTACTCGACCTGCGTCCGGGTGACTCGGGTGAGATCGACGTGCGGCGGGATCCCGCGCTGGGCGAGGAGGCCTATCGGCTGACGGTCGGGTCGCGGGGGGTCGAGATCGCGGCCGGTGGGCGGGCCGGGGCGTTCTACGCGGCGCAGTCGTTGCACCAGTTGTTGCCCGACGAGTCCTACCGGACCTCTGGCCAGGCGTCCTGGCCCGTTCCCTGGGTGCGGGTCGAGGACGGGCCGCGGTTCGGCTGGCGGGGGCTGCACCTCGACGTGGCGCGGCATTTCTTCCCCAAGCGGGAGATACTCCGGCTGGTCGATCTCATGGCCGTGCACAAGCTCAATCGGCTGCATCTCCATCTGGTCGACGACCAGGGGTGGCGGGTGGAGAGCAGGGCGTACCCGCTGCTGCACGAGGTGTCCTCGCACCGGCCGCGGACGGCGACCAACTTCTACCGGGAGCCGGAGGCGTACGACGAGATCCCGCACGGCGGCTACTACACGCTCGACGACCTGGCCGAGATCGGCGCCTACGCCCGTGCCCGGTGCGTCACGATCGTGCCCGAGATCGACGTGCCGGGGCACGCGTCGGCGATCCTGGCCGCCTACCCCGCGTTCGGGGCCACCGGGGAGCGGCACGACGTGCTGGAGCGGTGGGGCATCTCCCCCGCGATCCTGTCGCCGCTGCCGCCGACCGTCGAGTTCCTCACGACGATCTTCGACGAGCTGATCGGGGCGCTGGGCGAGACGCCTTACGTGCACATCGGCGGTGACGAGGTCGTGCTCGATCACTGGGCCGGCTCGGCGGAGATCACGGCGTACCGTGACTCGCTCGGGCTGGCCACCGCCAACGACCTGCAGGCGTGGTTCCTGCGTCGGCTGGCGGACGCGCTGGCCGAGCGGGGCGCGCGGGCGGTGGTGTGGGACGAGGCGTTCGTCAGCGGCGGGTTGCGGCAGGACACCGTCGTCATGCCGTGGCGCGGCATGGGCGTGGGGCGGCGCGCCGCCGCCGCTGGGCACGACGTGGTCGCGACGCCGGTGTTCCCGCTGTACTTCGACTACGCGGAGTCGGCCTCGGCCGACGAGCCGATGGCCATCGGCGACGCGATCACCGTCGAGGACGTGGCCGCGTTCAGACCCGCGCCCGAGGACTGGACGGAGGAGGAGCGCGCCCGCGTCGTGGGGGTGCAGGCGCAGTTGTGGACGGAACGCGTGCCCGACCCGCGCACGGTGGACTACCGCCTGTGGCCGCGGGCCTGCGCGCTGGCCGAGGTGGCCTGGTCGGGCACGGGGGCCGACGGGTTCATGGGGCGGCTGGAGGAGCATCTGGGGCGGCTGGACGCGATCGGGGTGGAGTACCGGCCGCTCGCGGGGCCGCATCCGTGGCAGCGGCGGCGCCCGCACCGGCCCGGCAGGGTGCCGGTCAGAGTCGTGATGGAGCGCATCGACGCCATGACGCACGACGCGGAGTCGACCCGGCCGAGCGTGTGAGTCAGGTGGCGGGGCGGTCGTTGAGTATGCGCTGGAACAGCCGGCAGTCCTGCCAGCTCCCGTCGATCTCCAGGTAGCGCGGCGCGGTGCCGATGAGCTCGAAACCGGTCTTGCGGAGCACTGCCTGCGAGGCCGCGTTGTCGAGCAGGGTGCCCGCCGCGATCCGGTGCAGGCGCAGGACCTCGTCCGCGACCCGGCAGACCACCAGCACGGCCTTGGTCGCCAGGCCGCGGCCGGTGTAGTCGGTGTCCAGCCAGTAGCCGAGGTCGGCGCTGAGGAACGGGCCGCGGACGATGGTGTTGAGCGTCATCCGGCCCACGATCAGGTCGCCGTCGGCCAGCACCCAGGGCACCGCCCGGCCCTGCGCCCGCTGCTCCAGCACGTCCTTCAGGCGCTCGGCCTGGCCGGACCGCGTGAAGAACTCCTCGGGCCTGCGGGGCTCCCACGGGCGCAGGTGCTCGCGGTTGCGGACGTAGGCGTGTGCCAGGGCTTCCGCGTCCTGCTCGGTGGCCAGGCGGAGGACGACGTCGTCGGTGAGGGGTACTTGGTCGATCACCGTCCTACTTTATGGGGCGACGCGGCCGATGGCCTCGGTGACGGACTTCAGGCCGTGGCGGCGTACCCGGCGGGAGAGCTGGCGGTGGATGTGGTAGGCCCACAGCGGGCCTCCGTAGATCCAGCCCGTGTAGCCCTGGACCAGGGTCGCGCCCGCGAGGAGGCGCTCCCAGACGTCGTCCACGTCCTCGACGCCACCCGCCGACACCAGCGTGAGGCGGTCGCCGACCTTGGCGCGCAGGCGGCGCAGGACCTCCAGGGAACGCGCCTTGAGCGGGCGGCCCGACAGGCCGCCCGTCTCGCCGCCGTGCCTGATCGTGGTGTTGGTGGCGATGATTCCGTCCAGCCCCAGCTCCACCGCCAGCTCCGCGATCTCGTCCACGTCCTCGTCCGCGAGGTCCGGCGCGATCTTGACTAGCAGCGGAGTGCGGCGGGGCGTGTCGTCGGCCACCTCCTTGACCGCGATGAGCAGCGGGCGCAGCAGCGAGACCGCCTGCAAATTGCGCAGCCCGGGGGTGTTGGGCGAACTGACGTTGACCACCAGGTAGTCGGCCAGCGGGGCGAGCGCCCTGGCGCTGGTCACGTAGTCGGCCACGGCCTCGGACTCGGGCACCACCTTGGTCTTGCCGATGTTCACCCCGACCACCACGGGAACGCCGCGGGGGCGGCGCAGCCTGCGGGCGGCGGCGGCCGCGCCGGCGTTGTTGAAGCCCATCCTGTTGATCAGCGCGCGCTCCCGCACCAGCCTGAACAGGCGCGGCCGCGGGTTGCCCGGCTGGGCGTGCGCGGTGATGGTGCCGACCTCGACGTGGCCGAAGCCGAGCGCGGCCACGGCCTCGGCGCACGCGGCGTCCTTGTCGAACCCGGCGGCCAGCCCGAGCGGCCCAGGGAAGTGCACGCCGAACGCGGTCACCCGCAGGGCCGGGTCGTGCGGCGCGAGTGCCCGGTGGAGCAGCCGCGCGAGCAGGGGCAGCCGCGCGAGCAGCGCGAGGGCCCGGACGGTGAGATGGTGCACGGCCTCGGCGTCGAAACGCCGCAAGACCTGCGTGAACACGAGGTGATACATCACGGGTCAGGCTACCAACCCGGCCTCGTGGGCGATGATCGCGGCCTGTACGCGGTTACGCACCGTCAGTCTGATGAGGATGGAGCTCACGTAGGCCTTCACGGTGCCCTCCACGATGTGCATCCTGCGGGCGATCTCCGCGTTGGACAGGCCGGCGCCGAGCAGGGCGAGCACCTCGCGCTCGCGCTCGGTGAGGGCTTCGACCCGGTCGCGGGCCCGCGCCCCCTTGCCCATCCTGCCGCCCGCGACCTGCGCGATGACCCGCTGCGCGACCTTGGGCGACAGGTACGCGGCCCCGTCGGCCACCGCGTGGATCCCGGCGATCAGCTCGCGCGGGTCTCCCGACTTGAGCAGGAACCCGCTGGCCCCGACGTCGAGCGCCTTGGCGATGTAGTCGTCCTCCCCGAACGTGGTCAGCATCACCACGGCCGTCTCCGGCACGACCCGGCGCAGCTCGCCCGCCGCCGCCAGGCCGTCGAGCCTGGGCATGCGGATGTCGAGCAGCGCCACGTCGGGCCGGTGGCCGATGGCCAGGTCCACGGCCTGCCTGCCGTCGCCGGCCTCGGCCACCACCTCCAGGGAGGGGTCCGAGTCGAGGATCGCCCGGACGCCCGCCCTGATCATGGCCTCGTCGTCGGCCAGGAGTATGCGAATCACGCCCTCCATCCTGGCCGACGGGTCTGGGGTCAGAGGCAACGACGGGCGAACGGTATGGTCCGACTCATGAGCACTCACTATGACGTCGTCGTTCTCGGCGCGGGTCCGGGAGGATACACGGCCGCGGTCCGCGCCGCCCAGTTCGGGCTGCGCACCGCGGTCGTCGAGGAGAAGTACTGGGGTGGCGTCTGCCTGAACGTGGGCTGCATCCCGTCCAAGGCGCTGCTGCGCAACGCCGAGCTCGCGCACATCTTCCACAACGAGGCCAAGACCTTCGGCATCAGCGGCGAGGTCAGCTTCGACTACGGCGCGGCCTTCCAGCGCAGCCGCAAGGTGGCCGACGGCCGGGTCAAGGGCGTTCACTACCTGATGAAGAAGAACGCCATCACGGAGTACGACGGCCGCGGCACCTTCCTGGACGCGAACACGATCCAGGTGAACGGCGAGACGATCACGTTCGCCAACTGCATCATCGCGGCCGGGGCCACCACCAGGTTGATTCCGGGCACGCAGTTGTCCGAGCGGGTGGTGACGTACGAGGAGCAGATCCTGACCGAGGAGCTGCCGCAGAGCATCATCATCGCGGGCGCCGGCGCGATCGGGGTGGAGTTCGCGTACGTGCTGCACAACTACGGCGTCAAGGTCACGATCGTGGAGTTCCTGGACCGGGTCGTGCCGCTGGAGGACGAGGAGGTGTCGGCCGAGCTGGCCAAGCGTTACAAGCGGCTCGGCATCGAGGTGCTGACCTCGACCCGGGTGGACGGCATCGACGACACCGGCGCCTCCGTCAAGGTCACCGTCACCCGCGGCGCCGAGACGCGGGTGCTCGAGGCCGACAAGGTGCTGCAGGCCATCGGGTTCCAGCCGCGGGTGGACGGCTACGGGCTGGAGAAGACGGGCGTGGCACTGACCGACCGGGGCGCGATCGCGGTGGACGGGCGCTGCCGGACGAACGTGCCGCACATCTACGCCATCGGCGACGTCACCGCCAAGCTGATGCTGGCGCACGCCGCGGAGTCCATGGGGATCATCGCCGCCGAGACGATCGGCAACGCGGAGACCATGGAGCTGGACTACGTGATGATCCCGCGGGCGACGTACTGCCAGCCGCAGGTGGCCAGCTTCGGCTACACCGAGGCGCAGGCGCGTGACCTGGGTTACGACGTGAAGGTGGCGAAATTCCCGTTCACGGCCAACGGCAAGGCGCACGGGCTGGGCGACACGGCCGGCTTCGTCAAGATCGTCAGCGACAACACGTACGGCGAGCTGCTCGGCGCCCACCTGATCGGGCCGGAGGTCACCGAGCTGCTGCCGGAGCTGACCCTGGCCCAGCAGTGGGACCTGACGGTGCACGAGGTGGCGCGCAACGTCCACGCGCACCCTACGCTCGGCGAAGCGGTCAAGGAAGCGATCCACGGCCTCGCCGGGCACATGATCAACATGTGATCGTCAGCCGTTACGGTACGTGGTCCCGATGTCCTGGTGTCCGAGCCATCGGGACACGTCTGTTGATGGGGATGCCCCTCTACCGTCGGGTGATGCATCTCACGAAAGCTGAACGATCAGGGGCTGCCGCTTGCGCCACATTCTTCGCGGGCGCATCGTCGATCCATTGGGGACTGATTGTTGCCGCAGCGGTAATGATCACGAAGTCCGAGTACGTGTTCTGAGATGTGAGCTTCGCTCAGTTGTACTTGTACAACCTGCTGGCGACCCGGCGGTTGTGGTCGAACACCGCGGCCCGGTACATGCTGACCGCGAGATCGCCGTGCTCGGCCTTGCCGCAGGTGTTGAGCCCGGCCAGCTGGTGGATCTCGAAACGGGCCGTCGGGTCGCCTGCCACGAAGTATTCGGCGCGGGCCTGATACTCGTCGGCGCTCGTGTCACACGCGAAGACGAAGGAGCTCTGCTCGGCGAAGCACGTGAGGGCGGCGCCCTTCGTCGAGGTGCAGGCTTCGGCCCTGGCCCGGACGGCGGCTGGGGTGACGCGCGTTTCCCGCTTGACCGGATATTTCGCGAGATTGCGTACGGTCTTCCATCGGCCGTACTTGACCCGGCGATTCCCCCGGTACACCGCCGCCCGGAAGGTCACGACCTTGCCGATTTCCCGGCTGCCCCGTGTCTCGCCGGCGCGGCCCAGGTTGTGGATGACGTACTTGGTGCCCAGGTAGCCGTTCAGGTAGTACTCGACCGCGGGATGCAGCTTGTCGTCCGCCGTGTCCTCGATCGTGATCCCCGGCCGGTCGCTCCCGTCGGGACCGACGCACGCCTTCGCGCCCTTGAGGCGCATGCACACGGGCTCCTCGGCGGCGGTGGCAGTGGGTACGGCGACCGGGCGAGCCGTATCAGCCCGGAACACGGGGGCCGGTGGGGTGTCGACCGTCGCGGCGGCCCCATCGGCGTTGAACACGGCGGCCGACAACACGACCGCCGCCACGAGCTTGCGACCTAACGCCACTCGAACCTCACCAGCCTCAGAAGTCACGTCGTTTGCTTGGGTGTGACGCTACGAATGGGCAAAAGGTTCCGATCGTGTTCGCCCGCCGTTCATCCTGAGAACTGTCCTAAGCTGTGACTCGTGCAAGATGAGGCTCTGAAGTCGATCGCCGCCCGCCTGGCCGAGGTTCCCGGCGTGGTCGCGGTCGTGCTGGGCGGCAGCCGGGCCCGCGGCACCCACCGGCCCGACTCCGACATCGACCTCGGCCTCTACTACCGGGGTCGGCCGGCCGTGGAAGACCTGCGTTCGCTCGCCCGCGACCTCACCGGCAGCCCCACCGACATGACCGAGCCGGGCGGCTGGGGGCCGTGGGTGGACGGCGGCGGGTGGCTCACCGTGGACGGGTGGCGGGTCGACTGGATCTACCGCGACCTCGACCGCGTGCACCGCGTCTGGCGGGACTGCCAGGCGGGCCGCTACGAGATCGGCGTCCAGGCAGGGCACCCGCTGGGCTTCTACTCGCACGCCTACGCGGGCGAGGTCGCGATGTGCCGGGTCCTGGCCGATCCCGCCGGTGAGCTGGCGGTGTTGCGCGCGGAGGTCGCCGAATACCCGCCCGCCCTGCGTACGGCCCTGATCCGCGGCCTGTGGGAGGCCGACTTCACGCTGAACGTTGCCCGGTACGGCGCGGCCGGCCGCGACCCCGCGTACGCGGCCGGGTGCCTGTTCCGCGCGATCGGCGTTGCCTGCCACGCGTTGCACGCCGCCGACGGCGCCTGGCTGATCAACGAGAAGGGCATGATCGCGGCCGCGGGCCGGTTGCCGTCGGCGCCGGACGGGTTCGCGGACCGGGCCCAGGCGCTGCTGGGGGCCGTCGGGCGAACCCCGGAGGAGATCGAACGCACCGTGGAAGCCGCCGAGCGGCTCATCGCGGAGGTACGGTCCGCCTGCTGATCGAGGTCAATGTGGTCAGCAGCAGCAGGAGCGCGCTCTGGGCCAGCATGCCGGGCGCGAGCGGCGGCGCGTTCCCGACCGACTTGGTGAGCGCGTACCACCATTGGGTCAGCGCGGAGAGGCTGTCCCACGAGGGGTCGGACGCGCCCGCGCCGTGGTTGACGGACACATGCATGAAGACGCCGTACGCCGACGCGACCAGGACGACCAGCGCGAGCGCGCGGACCACGGTGACCGTGCGCGGGGAGTCGCGCAGGGCGAGCAGCGCCACCGCGAGCCCGAGCAGCACCAGAGCCGCCCAGGGGATCAGCTGCGTCGCGGTCTGCCAGTGACGTTCGAAGGCGAGCTCCAGGCCCGCGCCCACGATGCCGATCGCGGCCAGCCCCAGGAGTCCGAGGCGCACCGTCATGAGACCTACTCGGCGAGTCGGCTGCTCGACGAGGTCAGGGGGCGTTGAGGTCATGCGGGACCACCGTCCGATGCGAGATCTCTTCGGTCGCCTCAAACCTCTCCAGGCATCCTCAGAGGTTTCTCAGCGAATTCTGAAGATCTGGTGAGAATGCTCAACCGAAGGACCGCCTCGAAGACGCCCGAGCCGGTCGCCCCGAACGGGCTCTTGCCGGTGAACCGGATGAAATACCAGTGCACGAACATCCCGTCCCACACCGCGGGCGCGGCGAGAAAGACCGGACGCCCGATCTTGCGCAGGCCGTCGACCCATCGGGCGGCCGCCGCCATCGCCTCCTCGGGGGCCGGCGCCTCGCGCAGCAGCCGATCGCGGTCGAGACCGGAGACGGCCAGCGCTGCGGGCACGAACTCGTCGGAGATCGGCCGCAGCTCGGTGTAGAACGTCAGGTCCGCCCGCCCGGCCACGGCCATGCCCAGGGAGATCATGCTGTACGGCCCGGGGATGGGCCCGTCGGCCTCCACGTCGACCGCGCCGCAACCCTGGGTGCGGCGCCTTTTCGCGGTCGGCGCGGGCGCCGCCGCGGCGGCCGCGATCGTGCTCGCCACGGTGGCCGTCGAGCGCGGCCACGACTCAGTGGGACTCGCCGCCATGATGCTCTTCCTCGCCGCGGCCCTCTTCACCGGCGTCGCCCGCCCCGGCCCGGGGCAGCGCCTGACCAGACGGTACGCCGGCCGCTACGTCATCCCCTCGGAGCTGGACTCCCCGGCGAGCCTGTACGAGGCGATCGCCGCCGGCCAGACCCTCGGCTGACCTACGACTCGGCCCGCGTCGCGCGGTCGAAGATCTCGACGAGCTCGTCCGCGCAGTGTTCCGGATCCAGGCCGTCGACGAGGCGGCCGGCCATCCCGTCGATGGACGAGCGCAGCACCGCGCCCATGAGCATGCCGTCGAACGCCCTGAACGTCCCCGTACGCTGCCCGTCCGCGAACAGCTCCGCCAGCCTGCCGATCGCCGCGTCCTGCTCCTGACCCCCCACGGGCACCGAGTTGAACGCGATCTGCTGCACCGCCCGCACGTGGTCGGGATGGCCGGCGATGAACGCGATGTTCGACCTGATGAACGCCTCCAACTGCGCCCGGGCCCCCGACGCGGCGTCGAGCGCCGGCCGCATGTAGGCTGCCGCGTCGTCGATGACCTGGCGGACGACGGCCGCGAACAGCTCGTTCTTGCTGGAGAAGTGGTAGGAGATCAGCCTCTTGCTGCTGAGCCCGGCGTGCTCGCAGATGGCCTCGAACGTGGTCCCGGCATAGCCGCGCCGGGCGAGCACGGCGATCGTGGCCGAGGCGATCTGGGCCTTGCGCGCCTCGGTGGCCGCGTGACGCGTCGCAGAGATCTCCATGTCAGCCCAGCTTGCCACGCTTCGGGCAGCTCTGCCGTACGGCACGTCGGTTGACCAGCAACGCGACGGCGGCGACCAGCACGCCGACCACGCCCTGCTCCACCTTCATCCACCCGGGATAGCCGCTGTCCGGCGCGAGCAGGATGATCAGGACCCCGATGGGCGCGGCGACGGAGACGGCTGGTGGCCACGGCGTGCCGGGCATCCCGGCCCTCGCGGCCGGGAGACTGGGGGGCGCAAGGGAGTTGAAAGCGGGAGGAACTTTCCGGCAAGTCACTTGAAATCGGTCCTTCGCACACTGTGGTCATCTCACCGAGAAAGGACCGCCTCCCGATGACGATCACCCGCACCCTCGCCGGCCTGGCCATCGTCGCCACCGCCACCATCGTCACCCTGGCCCCCACCGCCCAGGCCGCGACCGGCACATCGTGGGGCCCCTACTACGCCCCCGGGCACAGCGCCAAGGCCGTGGGCACCCTGACCGCCACGGGTGAGGACCACGACGTCCTCCCGACCGCCGACGTCGTGAAGATCTCGGGCAAGGTGTACGACTACACCCGCAAGTCCGGCATCTGCGGCTTGGCGGTCTTCCGCATCACGTACCGCGACTCCACGAACAACCTGCCCTTCAAGCACCACACCGTCCGCGACTGCTCGTACCGCAGCGCCAAGCCGTTCTCGTTCAAGTACCGCGACGTGTACCAGGTGGAGCTCAAGGTCTGCGCCGAGGGCAAGTCCGGCAAGCCGTCGCTCACCTGCCTGTACGCGGGCACCTGGAAGACCCTGTACCTGTCGAAGTGACCGAAGGGCGCCCCCCGGGCGACTAGGATTCCTCGGCCACTCCCAGGTACATCACCTTCGGGTTCGACGGGTTGAACGCGATGGAGGTGATCCGGTCGTAGGAGTTGTGGTTGATGGTGACCCGGCGCGAGTCGTACTTGTAGATGTCCGTGCCGGTCCCCGCCCATCCGGTGCCGAAGTCGAAATAGAGCACGCCCGGGTCCGTCGGGTGCGCGGCCAGCAACGGCCCGTTGGGGATGGTGATGCCGTTGCCCTGGTCGACGACGGGGGTGAAGCGCCGGCCCCCGTCGTACGACCGGTAGATGTGCCGCCCGCCGGACGGTACGCCCTCGTCCAATTCCGCCAGGTTGAGCCCCATCGCGTACACGACGTTCGGCGAGGCGGGCGAGACCACGGCGCTGAACACGTTGATCCTGGTACCGGTCTTGCTCAGCCCGGTGGCCGCGGTCCACGTCCGCCCGCCGTCGTAGGTGACGCGCGCACCGGTGCTCGCCGCGCCCAGCACCACGTGGTCCAGGTCATTCGGATCGAACGCCGCGGTGTAGACCATGAGCAGGTCGTCGTTCGGCCAGGCGGGCACCCCGATGGGCTGCCAGGTACGCCCGCCGTCCCTCGAGTCGTACAGTTGCCCGTCCCCGTCGGCCACCCGCAGGTGGTCGCCGCTGCGCCGGTCGGTGCCGAGCCCGGTCACCGCACCGGCCGGTGAGGTGAGCGGGGTGGCGCCGTCGGGCGTGGCGAGCGTGAGGTTGCCGTCGCGGTCCCAGGCGTAGGCCCGGCCGCCGCGGGCCGCGGCCAACTCGATGTACGAGCCGTTCACCTTGCCCACCGGAGTCCAGTTGCATCCGGCGTCGCCCGAGGTCAACAGCAGGTTGTTCGACATGGCCAGCAGTTGGCCGGGACGGTCGAGGGCGACGAGTCCGGCGGTGTAGACGACCGGCTTCAGCACCTGGCTGGTCGGTGTGATCGTCCTGCCGTCGTTCCGCGTGAACGTCACCGAACCGTCGCCGGTGACCGTCTGGCAGGCCGGCTGGCGCCACTGACCGCCGAAGTCGTCATCCGCCATGGCGGGTGTGGCAGCCGACAAGACCGCGAGCGTGGTCGCGAGTCCGATAGTGAATGCCTTCTTCAAAGCGTCCTCCCCTAAACCGATCAACAGGTCCGTCTTACCGGGGAGAGGATCCCCTAGGCTAGGCGCAAGCCTTGGCAGATTTGTGACATTGCAGGGATCGGACATGCTTGCGGATCATGAACACTGACGACAACGCGCTGTCGGCCGTCGGGGTCGACGCGGACGACGAACGAATCTACCGGGACCTGCTGCGCTGCCCCCGCGCCACCCTGCCCGAGCTGGCCGCGCACACCGGCCGCACCACGGTGGCGCTGCGCCGCGCGTGCTCAAGGCTGGAGGCGCTGGGGCTGGTCAGCCGTATGGCGGGCCGTCCGGTCCGGTTCCTGCCGACCCGCCCCGACGTCGCGGTGGCCGCTCTCATCTCGCGCCGGGAGGAGGGGCTGGCCCAGGCTCGGCTGGCCGCGCTCGCGCTGCTCGCCGAGACCCCGCGAACGGAGAACCAGGCCCCCGAGGAGCTGGTCGAGGTCGTACAGGGCCAGGCGGCCGTGGTGCAGCGCTTCACGCAGCTGCAGCAGACCGCGACCAACGAGCTGCTGGTGCTGGACCGGCCGCCGTACGCCCAGGACCCCACGGAGCAGAACGTCGAGGAGATGGAACGCCTCGCGCACGGTGTCCTGGTACGCGGCATCTACGATGTCTCGGCCCTGGAGATCCCCGGCAAGCTACGCCTGGCCCAGGAGTCGGCAGCCGCCGGCGAACAGGCCAGGATCAGCCCGGAAGTGCCCATGAAGCTGGCCATCGCCGACCGGAAGACCGCGATCCTGCCGCTGAGCACCGATGCGTCCGCCCATGCCGACAGCGCGGTCATCGTACATTCCTCGACCCTGCTCGACGCGCTGGTCACCCTCTTCGAGGTCCTGTGGCGGTCGGCGCTCCCGCTGCCGGCCAGGTCCGCCGGCGACCAGGCCGACCTGCCGGACCCGGAGCTGTTCACGCTGCTCGCGGCCGGGCTCAAGGACGAGGCGGTCGCCCGCCAGCTCGGGGTGAGCCTGCGCACGGTACATCGGCGGGTCAGTGAGCTGATGGACAGGTTGGGGGCGCGTACCCGCTTCCAGGCCGGGTTGCTCGCCGCCCGTCGCGGATGGTGGGGGCCCGACGCGTAGGGGTGGACGGCCCCCGGCGGCGGGCGGAGAGTGATGGTCGAACGCCCCCCGCACCGAGGAGGAAGTATGCCCGCGAACCACCACGCCGAGCATGTCGGAAGCCTCCTGCGGCCGCCGGAGCTGCTCCAGGCCCGGCAGGCCCGCGAACACGGCGAGCTGAGCGACGCTGAACTGGCGAAGCTGGAGGACCGCGCGGCGCTGGCCGCGATCGACGTCCAGCGTCAGGCCGGGATCGAGGTCTTCACCGATGGAGAGGTACGGCGGGCGACCTGGATGGCCGGCCTGCTGGAGTCGCTCGGCGGGGTGGTGCCCGTTCCCCTGCACTCCACCGGCTGGTTCCGCGACGACGGGCCGCCGCCGCCCGAGGAGACCGCGTTCGAGATGGTGGCCGTCAGCGGCAAGCTCACCCAGAGGTCGAACCTCACCGCCGTCGAAGCCGACTTCCTCACCCGGCACGCGCCCGGCCAATTCAAGATCACGATGATGAGCTCCTCGATGGGCAACCTCCTGTGGCGGCCGGAGCTCAGCCAGGCGGCCTACCCCACGCCCGGCGACATGATGCGCGACCTGGTCGCCTTACGGGTCAAGGAGATCGAGGGCCTGCTCGAACGCGGCGTGACCTGGATCCAGCTGGACTCGCTCGGCTACAACCACCTCATCGACCCGGACTTCCGTACCCGCATCCTGGGCCCCGCCGCGCCCAGCCCGCAGGCCATCCTCGACTCGACGATCGCGGTGGACGCCGAGCTGGTACGCGCGACCAAGGCCATGAACCCCGGCGTCACGGTCGGGATGCACATCTGCCGGGGGAACAACCGCAGCGCGTGGATGTCCCAGGGCGGCTACGAGCCGGTCGCCGAGCGGCTGTTCAGCGAGGTGCCGGTGGACCGGTTCCTGCTGGAGTACGACACGGAGCGGGCCGGCGGGTTCGAGCCGCTGCGCTTCGTCCCCCAGGGCACGACCGTCGTCCTCGGGCTGGTCTCCTCCAAGGTCCCACGGCTGGAGTCGCAGGACGAGCTGCGGTGGCGGATCGACGAGGCCGCCAAGTACGTACCGCTGGAGAATCTCGCGCTCAGCCCTCAATGCGGCTTCGCCTCCACGGCCAGGGGCAATCTGCTCACGGTCGACGACGAGCGGCGCAAGCTGGAGCTCGTCGCGGACACCGCCCACAGGGTCTGGGGCTGACCGGCGTGAAAGTTTCACCGTTGGTTGACGGGCCTGCCGCCACTCCCTCATGATCATGGTGCCTTCTGGTCAGGAGGGGGCGTCGACTGGATTCCGCTAACCATGGCGAGGTACGCCGATGCCGAAAACGTTATTACGAGCCGCGTCCGCCGTCCTGCTGACGCTGACCGCCCTGAACGTCTCCACCGCGAACGCCGCCACCGACGAGGTCGCACCGGTCGCGGTGACCGTCAACGCCCGCGCAGGGCTCGCGACCGTCCCCGAAACCGGCATCGGTACCAACCATGCCATCTGGGACACCAACCTGGGCACTGACCAGACCGCCGACCGGCTCAAGGACGCGGGCGTGAAGCTGGTGCGCTATCCGGGCGGCTCCTACTCCGACATCTACCACTGGGCCGACCACACCGCTCCCGGCGGCTACGTGGCTCCCAACACCGACTTCGACACCTTCATGGGTGGCGTGCGCCGTACCGGGGCGCAGGCGATGGTGACCGCCAACTACGGCACCGGCACCGCCGAGGAGGCCGCGGCCTGGGTCCGCCACGCCAACGTCGACAAGGGCTACGGCATCAAGTACTGGGAGATCGGCAACGAGAACTACGGCAACGGCCACTACGGCTCCGCCTGGGAGGCGGACGACCACGCCGACAAGAGCCCGGCCGAGTACGCCCGCCACGTCGTGTCCTACGCGGACGCGATGAAGGCGGTCGACCCCACCATCAAGATCGGCGCGGTGCTGACCACGGCCGCCAACTGGCCCGATGCCATAGTCGCCGACGGCGACAACGGCAGCTGGAACAAGGTCGTCCTGTCGATCGCCGGCCCGAAGATCGACTTCGTGATCCTGCACTGGTACCCCGGCGCGCTCGACAAGACCGGCCACGTCCCCGACATGATCTACCTCACCCGCCGGCAGATCGCCCAGCACGCGGGCCCGGGGTCCGAGCGGATCGGCATCGCGATGACCGAGTTCAACACGGGGAGCAGCAGCAACGGCACGAACACCCAGCCCGGCGCGCTGGCCGCCGCCGACGCCTACGCGACGTTGCTGGCGAACGGGGTGTTCACGGTCGACTGGTGGAACGTCCACAACGGCATCGGCACTGTCACGCAGGTCGAAGGGCAGACCGACTACGGCGACTTCGGCCTGCTGTCGAGCGCGACGTGCAGCTCGGACGGCACGGTCTGCGAGCCCCCGCTGAACACGCCCTTCGCGCCCTACTACGCACTCCAGATGACGAGCAAGTTCGCCCGTCCCGGTGACCAGTTCATCCGGGCCGCGACCGACCAGGCCAAGGTCACCGCGCACGCGGCCCGCCGCCCCAACGGCGATCTGGCCGTCCTGCTGATCAACACCTCGTCCGACACGTCCTACCCCGTCGCGATCAGCTATTCCGGCTTCACCCCGGCGTCCGGGGCGCCGACCGTACTGACCCACGCCAACGGCGCCACCGGCATCACCACCTCGACCGCGACCACCCCACTCCCGCCGCTCTCCCTGACCACGCTCGTCCTGCACCCCGCCGCCGCCCAGACCGGCCGCCCGGGCGCGCCGGGGCAGCCGACCGCCTCGAACGTGACGGACAAGACCGCCACGATCTCCTGGCCCGCCGCCTCTCCCGGCACACGCCCGATCGTCAAGTACGAGGTCCACCGCCAGAACGGCGCCATCACCGAGCAACTCGGCGAGGCCACCGGCACCTCGTTCACCGCGAGCAACCTCAAGCCGGGCACCCGCTACACGCTCAACGTGATCGCACGGGACAGCGGCGGCGCCGTCTCGTGGGCTTCGCCACCGTTGACGTTCACGACGGGCACGCCCGCCGCCAGCTCCTGCACGGTACGGCTGACCGTGCAAACCGACTGGGCCAGCGGCTACGTCGGCGCCATCGACATCACCAACAACGGCGCCCCGATCAATGGCTGGACCCTGAACTTCGGCTGGCCCAGGACGTGGCAGAGCCTGGGCAGCGGCTGGAGCGCCGTCTGGACGCAGAACGGGTCGGACGTCAAGGTCGTCAACGAGCCCGGGAACGGCGCGCTGGCCACGGGGGCGTCGACCACGATCGGCTTCGTCGGCAACTACAGCGGCCCGAACGTGCTACCCGCCGCCTTCACCCTCAACGGAACCGTCTGCACGACCCAGTAGCAGCACCCGATTGTCATATTCACGACATGTCGCTGGACGCCGACCTCGCCGCCCTACTCGACGCGGCCTTCGCCGAACTGGTCGCCAAGTACGGCCCCGAGGGCCGCTCGAGCGTGCATCCCGACGCGAGGTTCCTGGTGGCCGTAGTCGACCACCTCGCCGTCGGCTGCGGCTGGCCACGCACCCGCGATCAACGACATTGCTGTCATCTCAGCCATGGTCATCCGGTGCCGGGGCCCGACGAACGAGGGCCTCGGTGTCGATCGCCCCAGCCACGGCCGGCTATCGCGGCGGGATCTACATCGCCTGGACGCGAGCATCCTCGCGGAGCTTGGCCTGACGGCGGCGGCGCCGGAAAGTCAGACCCGCCACGACGAGCCCGCAAAGGACGACGAGGAGAAGCAGCAGTGCCCAGGGGATGGTCCAGGCGTGCGTCGCGGTCTCGACGACGGCGAGCGGGGCGACCGAGCCCGCCGCGTCGGTGAGCAGCGGGATCAGGGTGACCGTCCCCGTCAGTCTCAGCGCGGGAGCCACTCCGCGTACCGGCACGGAGACCTTCCAGGTGTCGCCCGGGAGCAGTTGGGGCGAGTCGTCGATCCGCCCCGCGTGGACGCCCAAGCCCTCGAAGGGGCCGGATATGGACACCGCTTGCCGAGCGGTGAGGATGGCATTGCCCGTGTTGTGGATCGTGTACGAGACAGTGGCGTCGCCCTTCCCGAACGGATTGGGCGTGCCCGAATAGCGCACGTACAGGTCCTCTACCGACAACCTCGGCTTGAGCTCTCCACCCACGCGCAGACGGATCCGGATGCCGCGCCACCGGTCCGCTTCGCCGGCCTGCGTCAGCGAGGTGACGATGCCGCCCATGTACTCGCCGGGCGCGGCGTTGTCCGGAAGAGCGACCGTGAACGGCACCTCGACCGACTCGCCGGGCCGGACCGTCACATCGGGTCGGTCCGTGTGGACCCACGCACCCACCTTTGTCGACTTCGTGTCCTTGGTGACCAGGTCGAGCCGGCCCCCCTCGGCGGTGAAGGCGTCGGCGGCGTACACGGCCAGGTGGAGCGGCGTGGTGCCGTCGTTGACGATCACGATACCGTCCTTGAGCTGCCCGCCCGGGTCGAGGGTGTAGCTGTAGTTCTGCCGGCCGGACCCGAAGTCGTTGGAGGCCGTCCTGACCGCCCAGGAGCCGTCCGCCGCCGCAGCGGGTCCGGCCCCCACTCCGAGGAAGCCGAGCGCGGCGAGCAGCACCACGACAGTGGCCTGAGCGAGGGCTCCGAATGCTGTGGTCGTACGCGGTCTGGGCGGGCACATCTGGTGATCCTCGGGCAGTCTGGGAATGGAAGACGTGCGGTGGGGTGGGCGCCCGACGGCACCCACCCCACCAGGTGGAGCGGGCCGGATCAGCTCAGCGCGGTGAGCGTGAGGGTCCCCGGCACCGCCCACGGTCGTCTACTGAAGCTGGGTGGCGGACTCAGCCGGGGCCGGCGTCTGCTCGTCGGCCTCCTTGTTGTGGTGGCCCTTGTCGTCGTACGGGCGGATGGCCACCTTGTCGACGGTGGAGCCGACCGGCTGAGCAGCGCTGGCGCCGCTGTCCGGGCCGCACCAGGACTCCTGGCCAAGCTCCACCGCGGCGTTGGGGGCAGCGCAGGTGCCGCTGCGAAGGTTCTCCACGACGAGCTTGTCGCCGCGCACCTGGACCTTCACGTAGGTACGGACGTGCTCCTGGTTCTCGACCGAGTTGGCCCAGTGGCTCTTGGGGTTCAACGGGTCGGGCCCGTAGTTCGGGTCCTTGGTCGTGTCAGGAGCGGTGATGTCGTAGTACTTCGAACCCGATGCGGAGTTCGCCGTCACATAGATGACGCCGCCCGGACCCTGTGCCACCTGGGCGGCACCGGGCTGCTCGTCCTTGTTCGACTTCTGACCGTTCTTGATCACGTAGCTGCGGGAGTAGCTGTGGTCGTGACCCTGCAGGACCAGGTCGACGCCGAGATTCGAGAAGGCGGTCGGGAAGTCCTGACGGCGCACCTTGTTGTCGCCGTCGTTCGCGTGACTGGCCGGCGAGTAGATCGAGTGGTGGTAGACGAGCACCGTGTACTTGGCCTTGGCGCCCTGCTCCTTGACGACGTTGGTGACGTAGCTGATGTGCGCGGCGTCGGAGTTGTTGGCGTAGGCGTTGCTGTTGAGGTCGATGAACAGGACGTCCTTGTACATGTACCAGTAGTCACCGCCCGACCGGGTGGCCGCGTCGCCGTTGTAGTACGGCGCGGAACGGTCGGTGTTCGGCGTCCAGAAGTGCTGTTCGTACGCCTTGCCGCCGACGTCGTGGTTACCGATGGTGGCGGCCCACGGGTACTGGCGCAGCTTGTCGGGCGCGAGGAACGCGTCCCACTGCGTCTCGGTGTTGGCGCTCTCGACCTGGTCACCGCCTGAGACCAGCAGCTCAGCCTTCGGGTTGGCGGCGAGGGAGACGTTCACGGTGTCGGCCCACCCGGCGCCGTCCATCGCCACGTTGCCGGACGAGCCGATCTGCGGGTCGCCGTAGAACAGGAAGTCGAAGTCGCCCTTGAAGTCCTGGGTCTTGAAGGAGTACGTCGGGGACCAGTTGCCCTCGGTGCCGACGCGGTAGGAGTACGCGGTGTTCTTCTTCAGGCCGTCGATCGTGGCGTGAGCGTTGTAGCCGCCGTTGACGATGTTCGCGGCGACCGTGGCCGGGAACGTGACGGCGTGCTTGTCGAACTCGCCGTGCTTGATCTTGGAGGTCGGCACGATCTGGACCACCTGCGCGGTGTTGGCCGAGGAGTACCAAGACACGACACGCTGCGACTCGCTCGCGCCCACGCCGAGGATGATGCCAGTGAGCTTCGCGCCATCGTCAGCGCGGGCTGCGGTCGTCAGGCCGGTGCCGAGCACTGCGCTGATGCCCATGACCGCCGCGGTGGCGCCCACAGCCACCCGGCGCCGAACAAGCCCGGCGCCCTGTGGCCGATTGTCGAACTTCATCGGGTTTCCGTCCATTTGAGGGTACTAAAGAGCTTTGTCACGGTTTCGGAAGTCGGTGTCCTCAAGGTGAACGTGAGACAGGCGAACCGTTGCGCTTGCCAGAAGTTGTGATGTGATCTCAGATTCCGAGCACTCGCTGCACGAACCACACCAGTCCCATCACGGACACACCCGCGGCGATCGCCCCTGTCGTCCACAGCCCCGCGGCTGGTTGACGGTGGCGCAGCAGGGCGAGCAGCGGGAAGACCACCATGATGATCGCCAGCTGGACGAACTCGATGCCCACGTTGAAGACGAGCAGCGACCACAGAAGCGTCCACGACAAGGCCTGGTCGATGCCCAGTGCCGCGGCGAAGCCGAGTCCGTGCACGAGGCCGAAGCAGAAGACCACCGCGAGCCGCGTCCAGCCCGCGCGGTCCAGGCTGAGGTGACCGTGGCCGAGCTGCTCGAGATCCGTGGCGTGCGATCGGCGTCGCCAGAGCCGCCACAGATGCCAGCCCGCGACGACCGCGATGGACAGGGCGATGACCGGCTCCACGAACGACGCGGGCACCTGCACGAGGCCGAGGGCGGCAAGGATGAAGGTCACCGAGTGGGCCAGCGTGAAGGTCGTCGCCGCCAGCACGATCTCGCGCAGGCGGCGTGACCCCGCGATGAGCGCCAGCAGGAACAGGATGTGGTCGAGCCCGGTGAGCAGGTGCTCGGCTCCGAGCCGGAAGAACTCCCAGAACCGCTCGGCCCAGGACTGTTGCGTGGAGAACGACGGATGCTTGGCGTCGAGGGCGGCGCTTCCGGACGTCAGGTCGAGATCGTAGGTGACCACCGTCTTGCTGTCGCGCACATAACCCTCGGAGTCCGGGAACAGCCCGCTGCGCACTTCATGCGCTTCAGCGGACGCCGGGCATCGGTAGTCGAGAACCAGCAGCGCGTACGGGACATCCTCGCGTTGCTCGATCCTGAAGTCGCCATCCTGGACCGGGGCGCATGCCTTGCCCTCGGCCGTGACGCCGAAGCGCTTGGTCACGTACGCGAGGACCGAGCCGGCGTGGGCCTCGAGCGCGGCGGCCTGCTCCGCCGTGTCGTGGGCCTCGAACGCCGCGGTGCCCGCTTGGAAGAGCGGATCATCCTTCTCGGAGTCGGCCGCCGAGACGACGAGCAGGTCGTACTCCAGCCCGAGCTCGGTACGGACGTGCCCGGTCTCGGGCGAGGTGAGGTCGACGTACACGGTCGAGGTGAACCCGTGAGCAAGAGCGGGCGCGGCACTGAGCAGGACGGCCACGGCTACCGCGGCGACGACGGCACAGGCACGACGCCGAGCGGCGCGAAACATGTGACTCCTTTTGGTTGCGAACGCAATCTGCTCGGCTCAGATGAACGAACAGCTGCTCATGCGCAAACCAGCGATGAACCACGACCGGCGGAAATGGCCCTCGTCTCGAGGACCTCAAGTAATGCGGTAGGAAGTAGGCGCACTTCCCGCCACCTCCGGAGGACGGTCTCCATGCGCTTTCGACTTCTGCCCGCCAGCACGCTGGCCGCGGTAGTCGCGACCGCCGTATTGGTCAGCGGATGCAGTTCCGGCGACGACTGGTCCCAGCCGCACGCGAAGCCCACCGCCGTCGGCACCCTCGGCCCGGGGTTCTTCGACCCGGCCACACCGCCCTCCCCGGAGGCGACGATCACGCCGCGACCCGGCTCCTGGGACGTGGTCGGTCCGTCGAAGGCCTACCGCGTGGTGCTGCTCACCGCAGGGGAAGACCCCCAGACCAGGACGCTGGTGAGCGCCGTGACGAAGTGGGCCGAGGAGGAGCAGGTCAGCCTCAAGACCGTCACGGCCACGAAGCCGGACCAGTTCATTCCGCGCATCAGCAGCGCGATGGACCTGAAGCCCGACCTCATCATCAGCGCCGGCAACGACCTCGTCGACCCCCTGGCCATGGTCACTCCCAACCACCTCGACCAGCAGTTCCTCGTGGTCGGCGCCGAGCTGGCCGAGCCCACGGCGAACGTCACCGCCGCCGACTGGACCGGCGCGTCGTTCCGCGGCGAGGGACTCGGCATGTCCTCGGAATTCGATCCCGCCACCTTCACCCCCGAGCGCGCCGGGCACGCCGTCCGGGCCGGTGTCGCAGCCGTGCTCAACGGCCTGACGGGCATCGTGATCTGGCTCGACTGAACGTGAGACCGACAGACGCCTATGACAGCGGGCTCGGTTGTGACCGCCTTCACCCCATGCCTAATCCCACCTTTGCCAGCCCAGCTCATCGAGCAAGACCCGGTACAGCTTGGTCACACTCGGGCCGCGCTCCATTCGGCGAAGCGACTGATCACCAAACACGACACGGTCTTGAGCCCTCACCTACGACTGTTGAACGAGATCGGAGCGCCATGGGATGATCAGCGCGATGCTTCACTGAACCAACGGGACGCACCGTGAGCACGCCACGCATGGGGCCAGCTCTTGCACAGCTCCTACAAAGTCTGAAGGAACGTAGCGGGCTGAGCTACGCCGATCTCGCCCGAAAGACGTATATCAGCAGTTCGACGCTCCACCGTTACTGCACTGGAAAGGGCAGACCTCCGGACGTCAGTGTCGCGACACGCATTGCGCGAGCGTGTGGGGCCACCGAGCCGGAGCTCCGGAACCTCGCGCGGGTGTGGGCCCTCGGCGATGACACTCCCCCTGCTCCTGCTGAGCGGCGGCCTACCGATCCCAGCGCGGCCTCGCCCGCCGTATCCACGATCTTGACAATGGATCCTGCCGTCATAGTGGCAGCCGGACCAGGCGCGTGGCCGGCGCGGTCGCGGCGAAGGACCTTCATCGGTGCGCTGATCGTGGCGTTGATCACCGCGTTCGGGACGGCCTCGTCACAAGGGCCGCCCGGGACGGCGCCCGAGCCTGCGCCGCCGCAGTGGGTGAGCGGGCCGAGCTGGGTTATAGCACCCCGGCCGGTGCAACCGGCCAGGTTCGGCGTGACGATGAATTCGAACACCGGAGAGATGCCGAGCTTCCGGGTGGGATCTGTCCGGTTCTGGGACAGCCAGACCCGATGGGCCAATCTGGAGCCGCGCCAGGGTGAGTACGACTGGTCGGTTCTCGATCGCCTGGTGAGTGGCGCCCGGCGTGCCGGGTTACCTGCCCTGTTCGTCGTCGGCGGCACACCCGCCTGGGCCGCTCCCAAGGCTCCGCGAATGGCCTATCCCGAAGGCTCTCGTGCGGCGCCGCCAGATAACCTGGCGGATTGGCGGCGATTCGTCCGCGCACTTGCCGAGCGGTACAGCGGCCGGTTGGAAGCCTACGAGTTATGGCCGATCGCAAATGATTCCCGGTTCTATAACGGCGACATGGACACCTTGGTGGAGATGACGCGACAGGCGAACCAGATCATTAAGAAGGCCGACCCCCGTGCGATCGTGGTATGCCCGGGTATGGGGCGACTGTGGAGTTCAGCAGGACGGAGTTTTCTACGCCGGTTCGCCGAGGTCGGCGGTTACGACCACTGTGACGTCGCCAGCGTGAAGCTTCACCAGCGCTCGGCTTCCGATCCCCCGGAGACCGTGCTGGCCGTCCTGGACGCGGCTTACCGGACGATGCACCAGGCCGGCGTCCATCCGCCCATATGGAGCACGGGGACGACACACGATATCGTCCTGCAACAGCCGCTCGACGAGGAACGCGCGATCGACTACGCGACCCGTTTCTATCTAACCGGTTTATATGGCAGCGTTAACGGCAACCTCAGCCGAACCTATTTCTACGCCTGGGGTACCAGGAATCTTCCGCTGGTCCTGCAGGTTCCCGGAGCCCCGCCGACCAGGGCCGCGCTGGCGGTGGAACAGTTGCAGCGGTGGCTGACCCGAGCTCGTATACGCGCTTGTGGACAGGGAACCGCCATTCAGCTACCGGCCGGTGTATGGCAGTGCGAGTTCACCGTGCCCGACGTTGACGGCCGCTATCTACCGTCGTTGGTGCGATGGACGCACGCGGGGACGGCGGCAACCGCGGTGCCGCCTCACATCACACGGCTCCTCAGACTGGACGGCACCGCCGTGCCGGTGACACCGGGCGAGATCGTCGAGATCGACACCCGCCCCGTATTTATGACCGCGAATTGATGAAAGCGCGGCGACTGCCTGCGCGAGGGCATGATTGTAAGCGTAGACCGGACCTTTCTTGCTCAAGCTGTACGCTTCATCAGAGCGGGGTCTCGGCAAGGTAGCGCTAACGGCCCTAGTACGCATCCCGCCGGGTCAGGGTGGTCCAGCTCGACGAGATGCGCAGGTGGCTTTCCGCTCCCCTGAGCCGCGTCAGCAGCTTGTCCGGAACTGGTTGGAATATTTGAATTGAGTCTGGCCGGACCACGTCAACCCCGCGACCTGCGTGCGATAGGTGTGTGTTCCATTGCCCTTGCAACGGTACTTCACGGATACCAGGCCATTGTCCGTTCGGCTGCCGGTGGCCAGTGTTTGCCAGCCGTACCAGCGGCTTCGCTGGAGTCTTACGGTGATCTTTATAAAGCCGCCCCGGCACCTGGTGAGGCGGCCCGAACCGTAGATGTGATAGTAGTCTTTGAACGTTCTTCCGACACCGAATCCGCATTGCGTGGCGATATCGGCCCCGCGTGCAACCGCTTTCGAGACCTTGGTTTCGGTGCGGGCGGCGTTCCCCGCGTCTGCGTGCGCGCTGGACATGAACCCGGCAAGAGCTAACGGCAGGGCAGCCAGCACGATGGGACGGCGGTACCGCATTTCTTCCTCCATGGGTTTGAAGCTCTCTTGGTATTCTCGCGTTCGGGATTGGAAATTCTGCGGGAACAGCGATGGGCTCCAAGCCCGGCGGAAACGCGCCAGCGCGCGCCCCGCCGGGCTCAAATTGGCGAAGCGGCTAGCGATCACATGAGACGCTGGTGATCGTTGCTTTTATCCCTCGTACTCGCACCCACAGTTCCTTGGATCCGGCGGTGATCGGAAGCTCCGCGCCGGAGTGAAGCAGCCATTTAACGGTGCAGTGGCGGTCGACCAGGAATGCATCGGTGTCGCGGAAGGAAGCGAATATGTTCGACTTCTGCCCGGGATAGAGCCATCGCATGTACTTGTTGGTTCGCCAGTCCGGCCAGTGCGCGCAGGGATGAGCCCCCGGTACCCGGTATCCATTGCCGCACCAGGCATTGGATACGAGGATGCGCTGACTGGACTTGTTGTGGACGACGCCGCAGAACACCCGGCACTGCCCAGGTGGATCGGCCTTCGCGGGTGTTGCGGTCGAGGTGATGGCGGCGGTTGTCATCACTACGGTCAGTAGACCCCGAACTGCCGTCTTCGGTCGGACCCCCGTAATCATCGTGACCCCTTGTCGTAGTGCCGTGTCGGAATGGCAACGACTCTGCTGACGCCATCACGGCATTGCAACGCTCCGACGCCAGACTGGGACGGGTGGGACGGTATCTCGCTTTTGACCTGCGCGTTTCGGAGCAGCATGGGACGGCATTCCGCCAACGGGGGCGGCATCCCTTCCGCCGCTCACTGCCCGCCTTCGTGGCCCGGGGTGGAGGTCGTGACGCAAGAACGGGGCAGGGTCGAACTGCCGACCCTCCGCTTTTCAGGTGTAGCAATCAGCCTGTACGCAGGCGCCCTGGCCGGCAGGCACCCGATCGCATGGGGACCCGTACCGCAGGGCCGCCAGACCCGAGGAACGGAAGCCTCGCGGCAGCCAAAAACACCACATTAGGAGAGCACAAGTCAGCAAACCGGCACAAATTGTGTATTGAGCACAGGGAGCATCTCCTCGCATTTTTGCCTAGGTACTAAGCGATCTACCTTACTATGTGGCAAATTGACGGAAGTGAGATCGATTGCATTCCATTCACACGTTAAATTGCGGATACATCCGACTCTGAGACTGTTTCCCGAGGTCGCGATCGGTAGAGAGGGGTCGCTACCCCAGGGAGGATTGCTTCGAAGTCGCTCGAAGGGCGCGTCCTATGGCGATATATGCCTATCGGTGTCCGCATTGCTCCGAAATTGATGTCACTTTTCCGATCGGTACCGCACCCGCTGCGATACCGTGCCCAGACTGCGGCGCGGCCTCGGTCCGGGCGTTCTCGGCGCCTATGCTGGCGCGCACTCCGGCTGCAATGTCCACTCAGTTGCAGCGCGCAGAGCGCAGCGCCTCCGAGCCCGAAGTCGTCACGTCCCTACCGCGGCGCCACGCCGGAGGCGCGGTGGCCGCCCATCCCGCTACCAGCCGTCTGCCGCGGCCGTGACCGTCTCTGTCTCGCAGCGCCGAAAGGAATCCAGCCGTGCCAGAGCTGATCTTCCCGCTCGACTCGACCAAGAAGTTCACCGACCAGGCCAAGATCGGTCACAACCGTTGGCACCCCGAGATCCCGCCGGTGGCATGGGTCAAGCCCGGCGACAGCTTCCGGGTCCACTGCCGGGAGTGGTTCGACGGTGCGATCCACAACGACGACTCCGCCGAGGACATCCGCGATGCCCCGCTGACGACGGTGCACGCGCTCAGCGGCCCGTTCGCGGTCGAGGGGGCCGAGCCGGGCGACCTGCTGGTCGTGGACATCCTCGACGTGGGGCCCATCCCGCAGGAGGACAGCGGCCCGCTGGCCGGTCAAGGCTGGGGTTACACCGGGATCTTCTCCACCAAGAACGGCGGCGGGTTCCTCACCGAGCAGTTCCCCGATGCTTACAAGGCGATATGGGACTTCTCCGGTCAGAATGCCACATCGCGCCACATCCCGGCGGTGTCGTTCACCGGCATCGTCCACCCCGGGCTCATGGGCACCGCGCCGTCAGCGGAGCTGCTGGCGAGATGGAACGCGCGGGAGGGGGCGCTGATCGCCACCGACCCGCAGAGAGTGCCGCCGCTGGCCCTGCCTCCCGAGCCCCGGGACGCCGTCCTCGGCTCGGTGCCCCCGTCCGAGTTCGACCGAATCGCGGCCGGGGCGGCCCGCACCGCGCCGCCCCGGGAGAACGGCGGCAACCAGGACATCAAGAACCTCACCAAGGGCTCCCGCGTGTTCTACCCGGTGTTCGTCTCCGGCGCGAACCTGTCGGTCGGCGACCTGCACTTCTCGCAGGGCGACGGCGAGATCACCTTTTGCGGTGCCATCGAGATGGGCGGCTTCCTCGACCTGCACGTCGACCTCATCAAGGGCGGTATGCAGACGTACGGCGTCGGCGAGAACGCCATCTTCATGCCGGGCCGCACCAGCCCTCAGTACAGCGAGTGGCTCGCGTTCTCCGGGGTGTCCGTCACCCTGGACGGCGAGCAGCGCTATCTCGACTCGCAGCTGGCCTACCAGCGGGCCTGCCTGCACGCGATCGACTACCTGACGGCGTTCGGCTACAGCCCCGAGCAGGCGTATCTGTTGCTCGGCGCCGCGCCGATCGAGGGCCGGCTGTCCGGGGTGGTGGATATTCCCAACTCCTGCGCCACCGTCTACCTGCCAACCGCGATCTTCGACTTCGACGTCCGTCCGGGCGCATCCGGCCCGGTCCGCGTGCCACAGGGCACCAGCGCACCGCACGCCAGCTTCGACTGAACCGCTGACAATGCGCTTCTCCGGTGGATCTCCTCATGGCGGTAACGGCTCGGCATCACAAGCTCACCGTGCTGCACGCCGACAGCGACTTCGAGACCATCGCCCGCCTGACCGGGCAGCCGGTGCGATGGATCAGCTGATTGAATTGCTCGGCTCCGGCCGCGAATCGCCGTGGCTGTGTGATCCCACGTCGATGCTGCTGGCTCTCCCGACGTTCGCCGATACTGCGCGGGAAAATCTCGTTGTTCGAGCTCTCGTGGCAGGTAAGACTGCAACGTGCACTCCTCCGAGCAAGCCAAGCAGCACGCCATCGAGCTGAGGAGCCGGATCTATACGGCATTGCGCGACGGTGACCTCGACGTCGAACCCGTCCTTGAGCTCGCCTACCTGCTGGAGGAATGGGGTGTGAGCACCCCCGCCACCCGAGAGATCCTCGAACGTCCTCTTGCCCGGCTAACGGAGCGCGACCTGGCCAGGCTCGGCAGGCGCCTGCTCAAGGACGCCGGTTTCGAGCCGACCTTCGCCCTCGTACCGGATCTGTGGGTGGCGCTGGAACGGGCGCTGCGGGCCGTGGAACGCGACGCGCGTGCCACCGGGACCACCGGAGCACTCCGCTTGGTCATGCCGGATTGGGACGACTCCGGCCAGGCCTGGGTGGAGTTCCGGGGCGTCTGCCAGGGCAACGGCATCCGGCCCGTCGAAGGAGGCGACCCGGACGGAGGTCTGGCGACAGTCGCTGACGCCGCCCAAGAGGTGATCACGGAAGTGACATGGGCTGCTTGGCCCGTCTGCCCTGTACACGACCTGGGCCTGCACGCAACGCTGGAACACAAAACGGCCGTATGGCGGTGCAAGAGCGCCACAACCCACACCGTCGCTCGGGTGGGGCAACTGTCTCCCTAGCGTGTCAGCTGTCGGGTGCACTTACACCCGCATGTGGATGACCGTCCGCCGCGTCTGTTGCCGTCACCAGACACAAAAACGCCCCGGAGCGATCTTCGCTTCGGGGCATCTCGGCTGTTCAAAGGCTGGTGGTCAGGGGCAGGGTCGAACTGCCGACCTTCCGCTTTTCAGGCGGACCGATCACCCTGCCCGGCTGGTCGAGATCGTGGTCAGGTGCGTGTGGACGATGCCGCGGATGCGTTGGCGTAGGGGGACGTTGCTGTCAGCGCTGCTGGCACCTCAGCCAAGGTCACCTGTACCGGGTCTTCCGTCGGGCCCCGGCGTCGATCGCCCTGGCCACAGCCGGTGAGTGGCAGGCATCTTGCGCAAGAGGGGCGCCGCAGGCAGCGCGAAGCCCCCACTTCCCTCTGGCGGAATGCTGGGGTTTGCCGGCCGGATGGCCGCTACTTCTCATAGTGATAGCGACAGGCGGCGATCATGATGGTGTCTTCGTTGACGCGGTAGACGAGCCGGTGTTCCGAGGTTATGCGCCGGGACCAGTAGCCGGACCATTCGTACTTCAGCGGCTCTGGTTTGCCGATGCCTTCGTTCTCGTTTCGGGCTATGTCGGCGATCAGCTGGTTGATCCTTTTGAGGATGCGCCGATCTTCTCGCTGCCAGTAGCAGTAATCCTCCCAGGCAAGTTCGTCGAAAAGGATCTTCACGAGGTGGCGTCCTCATCGGCCAGTTCGCGGACGGTGCCGCTGCCTGCCTCCAGACGGGCGACCGCCTCTGAGAGCCGTCTGCGATTGACAGGAGAGGCCATCAGGTAGAGCGTCTCGCGCATCGATTCGTATTCGTGCTGCGACACCATGACGACGCCTTCTCCACCGGGGCGGGTGATGAGGACTTCTTCCTGGTCGTCGATGACGGCGTCGAGAGTGGCGGCGTAGTTGGCCCGCGATTCGGACATGGTCATCACCTTCATGTCATCAGTGTACATGATGATGTACATCAAGGGTGCGGCGGCGGATCCGCACACGGGTACGCGCAATGATCAAGCTGTTGCATCGAGGTGCGAATGGCTGCAGCTTCTTACGATGAAAGCTGCACACTTCCGCTTCCGCCGAGAAGTAGAGGCAGAGGCAGAGGGGTGACGACGTTGTTGTCACCGAAGATCAAAAAGCCCCGAACGATGATCCGTTCGGGGCGTTTGTGCTGGTGGAGAAATGTGGTCAGGGGCAGGGTCGAACTGCCGACCTTCCGCCTTTCAGGTGTGGCGATCAGCCTGTTCACAGGTTGTGACGAGGGTGGTAGGTAGGCGTCTACGGTGCCCTTCGTGTGAGGCTGGTGACCGACGTTGCCGTCACCATTGCCGTCATCGGCCAGCTGGAATAAGCAGCATCAGACCAAATCCAGCCCGGGCGACGACTCCAGGCCGCGAGCAGCGCTCGAATCAAAGGCCGCTGATATACTAATCTGAGTTCGTATATACAGGTGAGGTGGCATCATGACCAAGACGCTGATCGACCTTGATGACGAGGCCCTGGCCGAGGCCGCGATGCTACTCGGCACCTCATCTAAGAAGGACACGGTGAACGCCGCTCTACGAGAGATCATTGATCGACGCAGGCGAGCGGCGGCCGTGGCTCGCATGCGCGCCATGGTCGCAGAGGGTGAAATCGACTTCTCAGCCATCGATCGGGGCGGCCACCCACACCAGGACGTGGCGTGACAGATCGGTATCTCATCGATACCAGCGCCTTGGTCCGCTTCTACCGTGGTCAGGTCGGTGCGGAATGGGACCAGACTGTCTGTGCCGGGCTCGTCGGCATCTGCGAGCCGGTCAGACAGGAGTATCTCCGGGCCGTCGGCGGCCGACCCGCCTTCTACGAAGCCGGCAATCTCCTCCAGGAGACCTTCCCGCACTACATGATCCCTGACTCTGCTTGGCACGAGACGGGCGAGTTGCAGCGCGAACTCGCCGACAAAGGGTGGCACCAATGTGCTTCGCCGGTCGATCTCCTCATGGCGGTAACGGCCCGGCATCACAAACTCACCGTGCTGCATGCCGACGCCGACTTCGAGACCATCTCCCGCCTGACCGGACAGCCAGTGCGCTGGATCAGCTGATTGAACCTCTGGGCCGCAGTCCTCGATGAGATGGCCGATGAGGTCGTCGGTGACGGGCCGCAGCTGCCGTTCGAAAGCGTTTCCGACGGGGTGTGCGCCGATGGCCATGGTGGGCACGGTGAGCCGGTGGGAGGCGACGGCGTGCTGGATCTGCTGGGTGCTGATGGGTGCGGCTCGATAGTAGGAGAAGGCGCAGCGCGTCGGGTCCGGTGTAGGCGCTGACGAAGGCGTCTCGCATCTGGCGTGGGACACCGCGGCCGCGGCAGCACGCCTCGGTCTCGGCCTCTCCGGCCTGAGTCCACAAGCCAGCCAGAATGGGGACGAACCAACGCCAGCGCCAGCCGAGTCCGAAGACCAGCCGCACCTGATCGGACCCTTGCATCAGGTGTGTGAGCGGCTGGGCGGCCTCAGCGCCGAGTGTTGCGCCGGCCCGGCCCAAGTCGGCGCGTTCGCCACCGAGGCGCTCGGGCGGGTGGCGATCGATCACCCATCCATTGATCACCATGCAGTCCGGCCGCCGCCACTGTGCCCGCCGATGGCTGAGCCGATCACCCGGCGGCTTTCCCTCACGACTCGGGTTCACCCAGCCCGGCGTCTCTGGCTCTGGCGACGGCTTCGGCGCGGCTGGCGAGGTCGAGCTTGGCGAGAATGGCGCTGACATGGTTGCCGATGGTCTTGACGGACAGGAACAGGCGCTGGCCGATCTGCGCGTTCGACAGGCCGCGGGCCACCAGGTCGAGCACCTCGGTCTCGCGGGCGGTCAGCTCGGCCAGCGGTCCGCCTGACGGAGAGCGGGTCGCGCTGTCACGGACCCGTTCTCCGACCGCGCCGGCCAGGACGGTGTCGCCCTCGGCGACGGCGATGATGGCCCGCGCAATGGCGGTGGGGCCTGCGCTCTTGAGGATGTACCCGCGGGCGCCGGCCCGCAGGGCTTGGGCGACATGCGCCTGGTCGCCGTGCATGGTCAGGATGAGGACGGGCATCCGGCCGCGCAGAGCCGCCGCCGCGCTCGCCCCGTCCGTGTACGGCATGTCGAGGTCGATCACGGCGACGTCGGCCGCCACCCGCTCGGCCAGCTCCAGCAGGCAGGCCCCGTCACTCGCGGCGCCGACCACCTCGATGCCCTCGACGGTGTCGAGCAGCATCCGCAGCCCCTCGAGGTAGACGGGGTGATCGTCGGCGAGCAGCACGCGGGTGGTCATGTCGGTATGGTTCCGTTCACTCGCACGCCGCCAGCGGCGCGCGCGGCCAGGGTCAGGGTGCCGCCGAGCCGCTCGGCCCGTTGCCGCATCGATTGCAGTCCCAGGCCGGGTTGCGTCTGGGGGGCGATGCCGGTGCCGTCGTCGCTCACTTCGATCTCCAGCCGTCCGCCGGAATGCCGCAGCCGCAACAGGACGGTCGAGCCACCGCTGTGGCGTTCGGCGTTGTGCAGCGCCTCGACCACGATCCGGTACGCGGCCTGCTCAGTGACCGGGTCGAGCGGCGGCAGTGTCTTCGGGAGGTCCAGGCGCAGGTCGAGGTTGCCCGCCCAGGAGGAGGAGTGCTCGCGTAGCGCGGCGATGAGGCCGTGCTCGGTCAGCGTGCTGGGCTGGAGGTCGGCGAGGATCCGCCGGATCTCCCGCATCGCCCTGGCCACGTCGGCACCCGCGGCGGCGACCGCCTCTTCCGCGCGGCCGGTCCGGCCGTTCGCGCCGAGCAGGTTCCTGGCCGCCTGGATGCGCAGCGAGGCGGCTCCCAACAGCGGGCCGAGCTCGTCGTGCAGATCACCCTGGATCCTGGTTCGTTCCTCGGCTCTGGCCTTGAGCAGCCGGGCGTGCGAATCCCGCAGCCGATGGTCGAGGTCTGCGGCGTGTACGGCGACGCCCAGGTGGCCCGCCAGGTCCGACAGCAGCCGGTGATCGTGAGGGGTGAGCGGTTCGGCCGGGTGGCGGCGGGCGGCGACCAGCTCGCCGACGACCGTTCCACCGTGCCGCAGGGGCAGGCGTTCCCCGGTGCCCGCCTCCGCGGAACCCGAGTCGTACCGCGCCGCCACGGCCCCGCCGGGCAGGACGATCGCCACGTGTGGGAGGCGGAGGGCCAGGGCGAGTTCGCGCACGGCCATCGGCAGCGGCGGTTCCGCCCCGGCCTGCAGGCGCGCGCCCAGCTCGCGGACCACCGCGTAGGGATCGCGTCGCGAGCCGTACAGGATCCTGTCGAACGCCGACTGCAGCAGCTCCCGCAGCGGCAAAGTCACCACGGCGATCACGGCTGTCATCAGCAGTTCCGGCAGCAGACCCGGTAACAGCGAGCGCAGGAGCAGGACCAGCCCGATGTAGCCGGTCAGGAGTAGGCCGGTGAGGACCGTGTACACGACCGCGCGGCGGACGATCAGGCCGAGGTCCCACAGCCGGTACCGCAGCACCGCCACACCGATCGCCGCGGGCATCAGGAGGATGGCGCCCGCCAGCACGAACAGCTCCCATGAGCCGCTGGGAGCCACGGTCACCGCCACGCCCGCCGCCAGGGCCGCCGCGGCGACAGCCACCCAGCGCAGTTGCTGCCGTTCGACTGGATCGCCTCGGCGGTAGCGGGTGATCAGGCAGCCGAACCCGGCCACCACGTGCAGGACATACAGGCCCGACAGCACGTCGAAGACCCATTCGGCGCGGGCGAGGGCGGCGATGCCCACCGGGTTGGGCCGCTCCAGTGGGGTGCCGTGAGTCAGCGGATCGAAGGTACGCAACAACGTGTCCAGCACGATGGTGGCGACGGCGAAGCGCTGGTAGAGGTCCCACCCGCGGCCCAGAGGCCGCCCGGTGGGGAAGCGGAACAGCAGCCAGACGACGCCGATGCTCGACCACATCTGCAATGGGGCCGTCAGCGCCAGCCCGGCCCCGACACCGGGCCAGCCGTGCTGGTCGGCGGCGAGCACCCAGCCGATGTCGGCGAAGTAGCCGGTGGTCAGCACCCACGGCACGATCAGGATCGGGGCTAGCGGATGCCCGGGAACACGGCGTTCCAGGACCATCCCGACGACGATCAGCCCGGTCATCGCGACCGCCCCCGCCAGGAGCGGCGCCGACTCGCTCAGCCCGAAGCCGCTCTGCGGAGCGAAGGCGACCATGAAGGCCACCCACCAGGCGACCAGCGTCACCTGGACGCCCAGAGCGATCGTCGGCCAGGCGGGTGATCTCGTGCGGGTCATCGTGTCCACCTCGATCGGCAGGACCCGTGCTCAGCCTAGGCGCGGGTCAGGGGCTCCACAACGTCGTCCTGACCGGCCGGACGCCTCAGCCCGGCGACCCCGGCCCACAGCAGGCCCGCTCCTGCGAGCACCCCGGGGAAGTCGGCGCCCAGCGCGAACGCGACCGGACCGTCGATGGCCAGCAGGATTGCGGCAGGCAGGGGGACGACCCGCGAGCGGAACCCCGACACGCCGAGCCAGATCATCCCCACGCAGTACAGCGCGGTCGCCCCCAGCCAGCCGATCAGGAACGGGGCGGTGTACAGGCTGCCGTTCAGGACGGCCGGGGCGGTCTCGCCCAGCCATGGGGCGATGAACACGTTGATCGCGGTCCAGTAGGCGGCGCCGAGCGCGCCCGCCAGCCCTGCGATCACCGCCGGGCCGCCCATCCGACGCCCGCCGGGCCCATGGTGACCGGCCAGCCCGGCCAGGCCCAGCAGCAGGCAGAACGAGGCGGCCAGGGTCAGCCCGTTCCCGGCGAGGAAGGCGGGCCCGCGGGCGATCTGACTGAATGGCGCGGGGTCGGAACGCGCCAGGAACACGAACGGAGCTCCCACCACGAACAGCAGCCCGGCGAAGGTCAGGAGCGGATGGGCCAGGTGATACAGCGGAGAGCGCATGGCAGCATCCCATCGGGATCGGGCGGCACCTGCCGTGCCGCGTCCCGGCCATGGTCGACCGCCCGGATTCCCGGCCGCATGAGGCCAATCACCCTGAATCCCGGGGGCGGAGCTGACCGACGACCTCGCGCGCCCGGGAGCGAGTCGCCGTGGCCCACGTTCCCCATCAGCCAACGCGCGCTTCACAAAGTGGCTGCCGGCTCGGATCTCAACGACCCCCTGGCCATGAAGAGCCTTATGGCCTCCTGCGCCGAACCGCGTTCCAATCCGGCGGGCCGGTCAGGCGCTGTCCGCATGTCTTCCGAAAAGGTGAAGCAGAAGCAGTGGCCTTCACGTCCTTCAACGCACTGCGGGTGCCTGCAACTGTGATCGTGCCGATGATCACGGGACCACACATGGAAGTCCCGCCTTATGCCGCTCGCACGCCGCACGGTCCGATATTCCTCCCACCGTGACAGCGTCTTGGGAAGCTGCTGGAAACACGTCATGGGTACAGACCTGTGAAGTCCGCTCTTGATGAGCGCGGCGTCGTTCATTCTGAGCACCATGGCGGCAGAGATACAGCCTTCTACGGGCACATCCCACGACTTACGTGGCCAAGGGATCACATAGTTGATCCCACTCGGAGCAAGGTGAGCGGCCAGAAGCTCGATGGCCTGCGGCTTGGCAGAGCGTGAAGTCTCACGCAGCAACTCGATCATCGTGGCGGTGCCGACGGCACGAACTATCCGAAGCGCCCTGGGCCACACCCTGCTGTGATCCGGATCTCTCGCCACAGGCCAAGGAAGTAACCACACGCATCAGCTTGCCATGTACGGCCGAGCAGCGAAGGCGGCGCCGTTGCTGTCAGCGTTTCTGTCACAGGCACAAAAACGCCCCGGAGCGATCTTCGCTTCGGGGCTTCCTTGCTGTTCAAAGCTTGTGGTCAGGGGCAGGGTCGAACTGCCGACCTTCCGCTTTTCAGGCGGACGCTCGTACCAACTGAGCTACCTGACCCAGAGCGGTCCTGACGGGACTTGAACCCGCGACCTCCACCTTGACAGGGTGGCGAGCACTCCAAACTGCTCTACAGGACCTTGCGTTTCTTGCTGTTTGCGCTCGCCTAGCTTACCAGCTCTTCGGTGGTCTTCGACCAGCCATTTTGCGGTACGCCCAGACGCTCGCAGTGCCCCCAACGGGATTCGAACCCGTGCCGCCGCCTTGAAAGGGCGGTGTCCTAGGCCGCTAGACGATGGGGGCTCAGGATTCCCTGTCGCCTTCCGTCGGAGACCTCTGAAGCATAGGGGACGATTGCCTCTGATGCCAAAGTGGCGAACCGGCGGTCGGCGTCCGCGTGCCAGTGACCGATCCCGTTGGCGACGGGGCGTTCGTTGGCTCTGGGGAAATCATACGTTGCGGGTCGGGCTCCACGTGACGCTGGATGTACACCGACTGCTCCCCCAGCCCGCCCAGGGTGATGTCGTCCCAGGCTCGCAGGCGTTTGGTCTCCTTGTCGAAGTACAGGACCGAGGCCTGTACGGGAGTGGGCTGGGCGTGTTCGAGGGCCCGCAGGCCGGCGCCTCCCGTCGAGCCCTGGACCAGCATGCGAGTGCCCGAGGGGAGCATGGTCGTCTTGCGCTCGTGGGTGTGACCGGCCAGGATCATCGGGGTCGCGCCGCTGAAGCCCCTGCCGACGTCCGGGTCGTGTACGGCGATCACGTCCGGCTTGTTGACCTGCGCGAGATGGGAACGGGCGAATTGTCCAAGAACGGTGGGATCTGAGTCCACTGCTACGGATTTGTCCGGAGTGAAGCGGGGATCGCCCAGGCCGAAAATGGTCAGGCCTGCCACGGATCGGGTCTTTCCGTCCAGGACTATGGCGTTCTTCTGTCTTTCGACCGCTTTCTGGGTGGTCATGGAGTCGTGGTTGCCACGGACGTAGACGTACGGGACGTCGAGGCGGCCGATTTCGTCCACGAACTTGTTCTCCGCCTTAGTGCCATGGTCGGAAATGTCGCCCGTGTCGACGATCATGTCCACGGCGAACTGGTCCTTGAGGGAGCGGATGACGTTCCAAGCGATGGGATTGATATGGATATCGGAGACGTGGAGGACTCGGATGGATTTGGGGTCGGCGTCGTACAAAGGCAGGGTTGAGACGGTGTCGTAGAGCTTTGAGACGTTTGTAACTAGTTTGGTGAGTTGCGAGCGGTATGACTCGAAGCGCGTCACTATCGACTCCGCGCTGCCGACCAGGGACGGCGCGGCGGCGACCAGGCCCGAGTAGCGAGGCTCGACGAGCGAGCCCGGCCGGAAGGTGGCGGCGGCGAGGGCGCCGGTGCCGGCGAGGGCCACGGAGGCCGCCAGGAGGCCCAGCAAAGCGACCCGCGGCCGCCTGAACACCATCAGGACCGCGATCAGCGCCCCCGCGCCCGCGCACAGGAGCGAGCGGAGGACCAGGGCGCGCACGCCGTCGAGCAGGTCGCTCTCGATGAGCCCCGGCAGGCGGTCGGCCAGTCGCGGGTCCTCTATGAGCGCTTTGGCACGGTCCTGGTCGATGTTCTCGAGGGTGATGCGGAGCCTGAGCGGGGCGTCGTGCGTGCGGAACGTGAGCGTGCCGAGCGGGCTGGCGTCCACGACCGTCTCGCCGTTCCAGGCCGGGCGGAGGGACATACCAGTCTCCACCGGGCCGATCTGGGCGCGTACGGTGCCGCTGAGGAAGATGCCCAGCCAGGCGCCGACTGCGGCGACGAGGAGCACTGCCAGAATCCTCGCCGTCCGCGACCGGATGACTGCCTTTGACCTATGGACGAACTTCATACAGTTTCTTGCTTACCTGACCGACGGGGCAGAATGGCAAGGGTGATCGAGGTTTCGCGGGAGAAGTTCGAGGAACTCGTGGCCGAGGCATTGGACACGATCCCCACCGAGCTCACGCGTGCCATGAGTAACATCGTCGTCACGGTCGTCGATGATCCGCCGGAGCCCCACCTGCTCGGCCTGTACACCGGTGTCCCCCTCACGGAACGCGGCGACTGGTACTCAGCAGTCCTGCCCGACCGCATCGAGATCTACCGCAATCCGATATGCCAAATTTGCGATACGGAAGACGACGTGGTCGACGAGGTGCGCATCACGGTCGTCCATGAGGTCGGGCACCACTTCGGGATCGACGACGCGAGGCTCCACGAACTGGGCTGGTAACCCTTTGCTTTTGGTTAACTGCTTTGGGTTGCGGATTGCTATCGTGGTCGGGCACCTTAGGTGACATACCGAGCACCGTAAGTCAGGCACAGCGGAGTCCAATGGGGGCCATGCGGGCGGGACGGCCGCCGGGACGGCATCGCCGTGCCGAAGCACCACAAGCCACATATCGCGAAGTCATCGCCATCAGGGAGTTCAGGGCGCTCTGGTACGCCCAGGGGCTTTCGCTCCTCGGTGACCAGCTCGCGCAGGTGGCGCTCGCCGTGCTCGTCTACGACCGCACGCGTTCGCCGCTGGCCACCGCGGCCGTCTACGCCCTGACATATCTCCCGTCGATCGTCGGTGGGCCGCTGCTGGCGGGGCTGGCGGACCGGTTCGCGCGCAGGGGCGTCATGCTGACCTGCGACCTGATCCGCGCCGCGCTGGTGAGCGGGATGGCGCTGCCGGGGCTGCCGTTCTGGGCGCTTTGCTCGCTGGTGTTCCTCGTGGTGCTGCTCAGCGCGCCGTTCTCGGCCGCCCGCGCGGCGCTGCTGCCGGAAGTGCTCGAAGGCGACCTGTACGTCATGGGCTCGGCATTGCAGAACATGACGAACCAGGCCGTACAGATGCTCGGTTTCGCGGCCGGCGGAGCGATGATCGCGGCCATCGGCCCCTACCGGGCGCTCGCGCTGGACGCCGCGACGTTCCTTGGATCCGCGTTGATCCTGATTTCTGCGGTACGGCGCCGCCCCGCCGCGAACGGCGACGGCTCGAAACCGTCCATGTGGACGATGACCCGGGCCGGAGCCCGGCTCGTGTTCGGGTCTCGAAAACTGCGGACGCTTGTCCTGTTCGCGTGGTTGTGCGGCTTCTACATCCTGCCTGAGGGCATCGCCGTGCCGTACGCGACCACGCTCCACACGGGTACGCTGCCGGTTCCCGTGATCACCGGGTTGCTGATGGCGGCGATGCCGACTGGGACGGTGGTGGGGGCGTTCCTTTACAGCAGGTTCGTGACGCCGCCGCGGCGGTTGCGGCTCATGGGGTGGATGGCCATGCTGAGCTGCGCGCCCCTGGTCGTGACCGCGATGCGGCCGCCGCTGGCCGTGGTGCTGGCGGCGTGGTTCCTGTCGGGGATCGGCGGGGCGTACCAGCTCGCGGCCAACGCCGCCTTTGTCCAGTCTGTACCGGCCGAACAACGTGCCCAGGCGTTCGGCCTCGTACAGTCGGGGCTGATGGCCGTACAGGGGATCGGGATCTTGGCGGGCGGGTTCGCGGCGGAGAGACTCGGCCCGGAGCCGGTGGTGGCGCTGGCCGGGGTCATGGGGATGATCAGCGCGGCCGTGCTCGCGCTGATCTGGACCGAGTCTCGGCGTCGGGTGCCCGCCACCGCCTGATCACTGGTGCGGCTTCTGCTCGCCGCTCCAGTCCGTACGGTTCTGCTGCTTGCTGACCAGGTCCTGGACGATCGAGGTGTCGGTGTCCTCTTCGGGCATGAGGAGCCAGCCGATCACGTACACGCCGACGCCCAGCCCCCCGAACAGCGTCGCGATCGCCAGCGCGATCCGCACCAGGTTGGCGTCGATCCCGACGTACTCGCCGATGCCGGAGGCGACGCCCGCGACGATCCTGCCCTTGTGAGTCCGACGAAGTTTCTTGACGTTGTATTCGCTCATGTCTCAAGAGTGCCCTTGGGGCGGGTATTCGCACATCAGGATTCCCCCTGGTAGAACCCTGGTAGTCCCTTACTAGCCGAGAGGACCCCACGATGGACGACCTGCTACGCCTGGACGACCGGCTCACCGCCGACCAGCGGCTGATCCGCGACACGGTCAAGTCCTTCGTTTCCGACCGCATCCTCCCCTACGTGGGCGATTGGTTCGAAGAGGCCCGTTTCCCGGCGCGCGAGCTCGCGCCCGCGCTCGGCTCGCTGGGGCTGCTGGGAATGCATTTGCAGGGGTACGACTGCGCGGGGACTGACGCGGTGTCGTACGGGGTGGCGTGCCGGGAATTGGAAGCGGGCGATTCCGGACTTCGATCCTTTGTTTCTGTGCAGGGTTCGTTGGCCATGTTCCCCATCTGGCGATATGGCTCTGATGAGCAGAAAGAGGAGTGGCTGCCCCGGATGGCGGCGGGCTCGGCGATTGGCTGCTTCGGGTTGACGGAACCGGATTTTGGATCCGATCCCGGAAATATGCGGACTTATGCCAAGAAAGATGGATCCGACTGGATCCTGAACGGCTCCAAGATGTGGATCACCAACGGCTCGATCGCCGACGTGGCCGTGGTCTGGGCCCAGACCGACGAAGGGATCCGCGGCTTCGTCGTACCCACCTCCACTCCCGGCTTCTCCGCCCCTGAGATCCACAAGAAACTGTCCCTGAGAGCCTCCGTCACCTCATCCCTCTACTTCGACGACCTCCGCCTGCCCGCCTCAGCCGTCCTTCCGGGCGTCACCGGCCTCCGAGGCCCCCTTTCCTGCCTCTCGGAAGCCCGCTTCGGCATCATCTGGGGCGTGGTGGGCGCCGCACGAGCCTGCCTGGAGGCGGCCGTGTCGTACGCGAAGACGCGCGTGCAGTTCGACAAACCGATCGGGGCGTTCCAGCTGACACAGGAAAAGCTCGCCTGGATGTACGTCGGGACCGCCCAGGCGGGGCTTACCGCCTTGCACCTGGGCGAACTGAAGGACGCGGGACAGCTGGAGCCCCGGCAGATCAGCTTCGGCAAGCTGGCCAACGTACGAGCGGCACTGGACATCGCCCGCCAGGCTCGCACCATATTGGGCGGGAACGGGATCACGCTGGAGTACCCTGTGATCAGGCATATGAACAACCTTGAGAGCGTGCTGACGTACGAGGGGACGCAGGAGATCCATACGCTGGTGCTTGGGGAGGCACTGACCGGCCTGGGTGCTTACCGGTGATGGAGGCGTCGCGGGCAGGGCGGTAATCTCTGTACCCTTGCTGTTGCGAGGGGCGTTAGCTCAATTGGCAGAGCTGCGGACTTTTAATCCGTAGGTTCCGGGTTCGAGCCCCGGGCGCCCTACCACTCTGTACCCCATCCGACCTGCGATTTCTCGATTTTCAGGGGCCTCCGGCAAGGCGGAGACACGCCGTTGGTTGCTCGCTGGTTGCTCTTCGGCACGGTTCCGGCACATGGCTGGGCGTTGCGGACCCCGATCTGGGGCGTTTCTCAAGCCAGACCCGCGCGAAGACCAATCGAATACCAAGCCGGAAGACCCGACGGGCACCCCGGTTCAGGTTTCACCTGACACCGCGCCAAGCATTGATCAAGCCGCTCGTCGTGCAGATACCGCCATTTCACGGTGGCTGACGTATCGAGCTCCCCGCGGAGCGGGAGGGCGTCCATGATTGCGTTGTTTGCCTTCGCAAGGCCGAGCCTTCCAGGCTTGGGCTGAGCGCATCGGCCACGTCAGACCCGTGAGACGACCCAGAGAACACCAAGCGAGAAGGCTCGGCGGGCATCCCGCCCCTGGTTGCGTTGCTCGCCTGGCCAAGTATTGATCAAACCACCTTCCGGCAAGATCGCGCCCGGCCCGAGCTTGGTCATCACCCCGGCTACCGCCACGCAACACTGGCCAGAGGGGTCCACTTTCCACAAACCGTCACACCCCCGTCTCTTCGGTGTGCGGCAATCCATGATCCCTAAGGAGTTCCTCTCGCCGGCCCTGGGTGCGTGTCTTCACATGTGTGTGCCCACCGTCGATCTGAATGCTGCTCCGGGAACCCCTATCCCCGGTGTCTGAAGGCATCGAAGCTAGGCGCAACGCCGCGTGCCATGATCTGTACGGCTGAGCGAGGCCGGTCTCTCCTTGCCGCCGGAGCCCTGCGCTCCCTGATCTCGTACTAGTGGCTGAGCGCAGATCCTCCCCTTCTTCAGCAACCGCCACATCGCCGTCGAAAGCCGAACAGTCCAAGCGGAGCGCGTAGATGCACCCGCCAGCAGGAAAGGCGCGCTTGAGGTCGTCATCGAGCAGCTGACTCAGGCTGGTGATGATCGGCCGGATGTGGAACCGCCCTTCGCCGGGCTGCACCTGCTGCTGCACAGGTGCCCCCGACGCACGCGCTTCAGCTGAGGTTGGCGAGCAGCAGTGATCATTTGGGGATGATGCGGTCCTTGCGCAGGGTGTCGAACAGGGCGGCGAACGAGGTGAGGGTGTGGGCGTAGTCGGTGAAGCCGGCAGTCCGGCTGCGCGTCAGGTCGGTGAAGCACTCAATTGGCCGGCTGAGGTCGCTGTCGGCGAACCACCAGGTGGCCACCCGAGCCAGGTCCGGCTCAGCTAGGCGCTCCCGTTGGGCGAGGGCGCGCCAGGCCGGCTCCTTGCCCGCCATCTGATCTTCCAGCGGTCGCGGCCGCTCGGCGTAGCCTTCCGGCTCGACGTGCAACAACCGCGCGATCCGCGGCCACATCCAGCGCCAGCGAAAGACGTCCCCGTTCGCGGTGTTGTAGGCCTGGCTCGGCAGCCCCTCGGTGGTGGCCGCCCAGATCATCTGGCGCGCCAACAGTCGCGCGTCGGTCATGTCCGTGATGCCGTTCCATTGCACGTCGTTGCCGGGAAAGACGAACGGCTTGCCCTCGGCGCGGCACAGGGCCGCCTGCACTGCCAGCGTGGTGGCCATGTTCATGGCATTGCCGACGGCGTAGCCGATGATCGTGTGCGAGCGGTGGACGCTCCAGGTGAAGTCGAACCGTTCGGCGGCCCGCCACAGCTCGTCTTCCTGGGCGTAGTAGAAGTTGCGGATCGGCAGACGTGGCTCGTCCTCGTGGAAGGGGGTGTCGCGGGTCTGGCCGGTGCCGTAGGCCTCGAACGGGCCCAGATAGTGTTTCAGGCCGGTCAGCAGCGCGACATGGCGAGCCGAGCGGCCGGTCGCATCCAGGGCGTGGCGCACCATGGCGGAGTTGACCGCGATGTTCTCCTCCTCCGTGGGTCGGCGGCTCCACACCGTGAGGAACACCAGCGTGGGCTCCAGGCCTGCCAGCGCGGTCCGTACCGACTGCGCGTCCGTCAGGTCGGCCTGCACGGACCGCACACCGGCCTGCGGCAACCGTGGGGCGCTTCGTGACAGGCTGGCCACCTGCCAGCCCTGCTCGGTCAGTTCCCGGCACAGGGCACGGCCGGCGATCCCGGTCCCGCCCACCACGAGGGCGCATCTGTTGCCGCTGGTATTCCTCATGGTCACGGATACTCCCCGCGCACGCACGGGCCGCAAAACCGCCGGTCCGTACGCGACGGATTGTTGGCCTTGTCTTGGCGAGCCCGCAGCGCCCGGCGACGCGCAGCCGAGAACCGGGCTGCGGCAACCCCGTACTGCCGCCTTTGCGTGCTGTTGAGATGGGTCGGTACGGACGTGGGAAGGGAACCGCCAAGGAATGTAGGCGGCGGGGCCATCCGCTGGAGAGGGGCCAAGATCATGGCGAAGGTTCTGTGCGTCCTGTACGACGATCCGGTGGACGGATACCCCACCTCCTATGCCAGGGACGATCTTCCCGTCATCGAGGGCTATCCCGGCGGGCAGACCCTGCCGACACCTGAGGCTGTCGATTTCACCCCCGGGCACCTGCTGGGCAGTGTCTCCGGCGGGCTGGGCCTGCGACGGTTCCTCGAGGAGCGGGGGCACACACTGGTCGTCACCTCCGACAAGGACGGTGAGGACTCGGTGTTCGAGCGTGAACTGCCCGACGCCGACGTGGTGATCTCCCAGCCGTTCTGGCCGGCATACCTGACCGCCGAGCGCATCGCCAAGGCACCCCGGCTGAAACTGGCGATCACCGCGGGGATCGGCTCCGACCACGTCGACCTCGACGCCGCGATCGCCGGCGGCCTCACCGTGGCCGAGGTCACCTACTCCAACAGCATCAGCGTGGCCGAGCACGAGGTCATGATGATCCTGGCGATGGTGCGCAACTACCTGCCCGCCCACCAGTGGGTCCTGGACGGCGGCTGGAACATCGCCGACTGCGTGGCCCGCTCCTACGACGTGGAGGGCATGCACGTCGGAACCGTCGGCGCGGGCCGCATCGGCCAGGCCGTCCTGCGCCGCCTCAAGCCGTTCGACATGCACCTGCACTACACCGCCCGGCACCGGCTGCCGCAGCGGATCGAGCAGGAACTCGACTTGACCTTCCATCCCACCCCGGCCGACATGGTTCCCCACTGTGACGTGGTGACCATCAACGCGCCGTTGCATCCGCAGACCGAGGGCATGTTCGACGACGGGCTCATCGGGAGGATGAAACGCGGCACCTACCTGATCAACTGTGCTCGGGCCGAGATCTGCGACCGCGACGCGGTGGTCCGCGCGCTGCAACGCGGCCGGCTGGCCGGATACGCTGGCGACGTCTGGTTCCCCCAGCCTCCACCCGCCGACCATCCCTGGCGCACGATGCCGCACCACGGCATGACTCCGCACATGTCCGGCTCCTCGTTGTCGGCCCAGGCCCGCTACGCCGCCGGCACCCGGGAGATCCTCGAGGCGTGGCTGGACGGCGCGCCGATTCGTGAGGAGTACCTGATCGTGCGCGGCGGCGCCCTGGCCGGCGTCGGAGCTCAGTCCTACACCACTCAACACGCACCGCCCGGCCACACCGCCTGAGCCCTCGTCCGGAGGGACAATCATGGTGACATCGAAGCGGACATCTCGGCACGGCCCTGCCGTGCCGTTTCCGGACTCCATCGGTTGCTCAGGCGGTTGCTCAGGTGCCGAGTGCCTGCTGCAGGGCGGCCAGGCCGTCGGCGTAGATGCCGTGGAACAGGGCGATCGCCTCGTCATCGGTGGTGGCGCCCACGGGCGTGAAGCTGCCCGACCACTCCACCCGGCACCCCGGGTGCCCGGGTGCCTCGCGTACCGCGAGAGTCGACCGGTAGCCGGTCACCGGAAAGGGTGACTGGACGAAGGAGTAAGTGTATGTGCGCGCCCGCTCGTCGAACGTCTCCAGGCGCTCGACGATGACATCTCCCCCCTTGCTGGTGAGTCTGCGTACGCGGCCGCCCTCGGCCAGGTCGCTTGCCGGGATGTACGGCAGCCAGTCGGGCAGCGAGCCGAAGCCGCCGATCAGCCGCCACACTTGCTCGGCCGGGACGGGCAGGTCGATGGATGCGCTGGTGGTGGCCATGGCAACCCCCCACAAGCCGGATGCGGATGTTTGCAGTCGGGAGACGGGCACCGAAGCATCTCGTGAGCCCGCTCGGAACGGGTGCGGTCGTGCGTGTGGTCAGGTGGTGGGCACCGGGGCATCGGGCGCGATCAGGCGCTCCTGGCGCAGGGCCGTCCAGAACTCTGCCGGGATCTGCTCGCTGATCGCGGCGACGTCCTCGGCCACGTGGGCGGGCTTGGTGGAGCCGGGAATGGCCGCGCGGGCCGCGGGGTGAGCCAGGGAGAACTGCAGCGCGGCGGCCTTGACGCTGACGTCGTACCGTGCGCAGACGGCCTTGATGCGGTCCACCTTGGCGACGACCTCGCCGGGCGCCGGCTGGTACTCGAAGTGGTCGCCGCCGGCGGTGACGCCCGAGTTGTAGGGGCCGCCGATCACGATGTCGACGTGCTGCTCGGCGGCTTCGGGCATCAACCGTTGCAGGGCACGCCGGTGGTCGAGCAGGGTGTAGCGGCCCGCCAGCAGGAACGCGTCCGGCCGCGGCTCGTCCAGCCCCAGGGTGAGCTCCGGCGGCTCGACCCGGTTGACGCCCAGGCCCCAGCCCTTGATCACGCCCTCCTCCCGCAGCCTCTGCAGGGCGCGGAAGGCGCCGGTGCGGGCCTGGTCGTAGACGGCCAGCCAGTGGTCGCCGTGGAAGTCCTGGGACACGTCGTGCACCCAGGCGATGTCGATGCGATCGGTGCCCAGGCGTTTGAGGCTGTCCTCGATCGACCGCAGGACGCCGTCCGCGCTGTAGTCGTAGACGATCTTGTTCGGGCGTCCGTGCTCGAACAGACCGCCCTTCTCGCCCAGATCACGGGTCGCGGGGTCCTCTATCTCGTCCAGGATGATCCGCCCGACCTTGGTGCTCAAGACGAACTCATCGCGCGGATGGGCGGCCAGCACGTGACCCAGCCGCATCTCGGCCAGACCCGCCCCGTAGAAGGGGGCGGTGTCGAAGTAACGGATGCCGTGCTCCCAGGCGGCCCGCACGGTGGCGATGGCCTCCTCCTCGGGAACGGCCCGGTACATGTTGCCCAGCGGCGCGCTGCCGAAGCCCAAACGGCCCGGTAGGAACTCGATACTCACGACAGAGACCCCTTTCTGCGCGTGACGTGCTGTCGCGGCGACGAAAACGTCAGGGAATGATGGTCGGGATCAGGCCGCCGTCCACGCGGAGTGCCGCACCCGTCGTGGCCGAGGAACGCTCGGACGCCACATAGGCGATCAGGCTGGCCACCTCCTCAGGCCGGATCAACCGGCCCAGCAGGGAACCGGCCGCGCGCCCCTCGGCCACGAACCGGCGCTCCTGTTCGGCAGGCTCCAGGCCGGGATACAGCTCCGCCCACATCCTTCGTACGCCGTCACTGATGGTCGGCCCGGGCAGCACACTGTTCACCGTGACCCCGGTACCGGCGACCTGGTGGGCCATCCCCCGCGACAACGCCAGCTGGGCCGTCTTGGTCATCCCGTAGTGGACCATGTCGGCCGGTGTCTGCACCCCTGCCTCGCTGCTCACGAAGATCACGCGGCCCCATCGGCGGTCGGCCATTCGCGGGGTGTAGTGCCGCGCCAGCCGTACCCCGGACATCACGTTCACCTCGTAGATCCGCATCCACTCCTCGTCGCTGATCTCGAACACCGGCCGAGTGACGAAGATCCCCACGTTGTTGACCAGGATGTCGACATCGGCAAGCTGCTCAATCAGCGCGGCCACCCCTTCGGCGGTGCCGACATCGGCCGCGATCCCTCCCACCCCGAGGCGTTTCGCGGTCTGCGCCACACTGTCGGGTTCCCGACCGTTGATCACAACATCGGCGCCCGCGCCCGCCAGCGCCTGCGCGGTGGCCTCACCGATCCCCGAGGTGGACCCGGTGATCAGCGCCGTACGCCCACTCAGATCGATCTTCATCGCGCTCTCCCGCTGTTCGGTGGCGGCGCACGCCGGCGAGCGCCGTCAGGTGGGCTGCCCAGTCGGCATGACGATGACCTCCTGCAGATTCGCCCGCGGTGGCAAGGCCGCGATGAAGCCGACGACCTGGGCGATGTCCTGCGGAGTCAGCCACTCCATCGTCTGTTTGGAGGCATCCAGCCATTCCCGCGCCCCCGCGTCGGTGACATGGCTTTGCAACTCGGTGCCCACCGTCCCTGGTGAGATCGCGGCGACCCGTACGCGCTTGGGCCCCAGCTCGACCCGCAGGTCCCGGGACATTTGCGCGACGAACGCCTTGGTACCGGAGTAGACGGCGAAGTTCGGGAAGATGTTGTGTGCCGCGATCGAGGCCGTGTTGATCAGATCAGCCACCCCCCGCGCTCCCGCAGCCCGGATGAGCTGCGAGACGAAGGCGCCGATGGTGTTCATCAACCCGGTAATGTTCAGGTCGATCTGGTGTTGCCACTGATCGGTACGCCGCTCCTCGATCGGTGCCGGCAGCATGACGCCCGCGTTGTTGAACAACAGGTCCGCAGCACCCAGCTCTTCATCCACCGCATCGGCGGCGGCCTGCACCCGGGCCGCGTCCGTTACGTCGGCGGCAATCTCCATCGCGCTGCCGCCGTTCTTCTCGATCCGGGCGACCAAGTCCTCCAGGCGCCCCTCGCGCCGTGCCACCACCGCGACCTTGGCACCCAGCCACGCCAGATGCTCGGCAGCAGCCTCACCGATACCGCTGGACGCCCCCGTGACGACGGCCACCCGCCCATCCAAAGGCCTGGCATAACTCTGAGCGGCCATGACGAATCCGCTCCTTCCCCCTAGACCCCATATCCAGGCGGAGATCCACAATTCAGGCTTTTGCGGAACACTTGCCCAACATTGAGGCCGGTCGCCCCGGAACTACGCCGGACTACCGTGGCTGGTGTGTGCCGAGCCGCAGGATCAGCAATCTCCAAGCGGGCTACCCCTACCGCCGACATGGTCCCAAGTTCATGGCGTTACCGAGGGCGTGCCTGATGATCGTGTGCGAGCGGTAGACGCCACGAGAACATACCGCTCGGCGGCCCGGCCAGAGCTCGTCTTCCTGGGCGTAGCTGTCCGTGCGCGACCGACGGCTCTCATGCTCATCAACCCCTTGGTGCGGAGGATGACAATCACGAGAAAGACCCGGAACGGCCCGGACTGCCGCTGTCATCCGGCGGTCCGGCCCGCTCACTACTCAAGTGCATCCTCAGGCCGCTCCAAGCCGGCCGCGATGGTCAGCGCTATACAGGTTCCAGCACGAAGACTGGTATTTGGCGTTCGGTCTTGGTCTGGTATTCCGCGTAGTCGGGCCAGGCCGCGACGGCCCGCTCCCACCACTCCTCCCGCTCGGCGCCCGCGAGTTCGCGCGCGACGTAGTCCCGGCGTACCGGGCCGTCCTGGAGCTGCACCTCGGGGTGTGCCTTAAGGTTCCAATACCATTCGGGGTGCTTCGGGGCTCCGCCCAATGACGCCACGACGGCGTACTGGCCTTCGTGCTCGACGCGCATCAGCGGGGTCTTACGGATAGTTCCGGACTTGTTGCCTCGCATGGTGAGCACGATGACCGGACGCCCCCGCATGAGGTTGCCTTCGGTCCCGTTAGAGCTCTCGAACAGTGCCACCTGCTCCCGCGCCATTTCCATGGCACTGGGTTGGTACTCGCCCTGGAGGGACATGCCGGTTCCTTTCTTGAGCGTGGTTCTCGGTCTGCTGTCAGCCGGCCGCGCGTACCGAGCGAAGGGCGCCGCTCCAGCTGATGACCTGGTCGAGTACGGCGTCGAGGGCCTGGCGTTGGTGTTCGCCAGGACGGAACGCCGAGAAGTTCTCGAAGTCGGTGAACAGGGAGAGGGCGACCTGGGCGCGTACCGTGGCCACCTGTAGCTCGGACATGATCAGGCGAAGGTGTTCGACCGCCCGGGTGCCGCCGACGCTGCCGTAGCTGACGAAGCCGGCGGCCTTGTTGTTCCACTCGCCGTACAGGAAGTCGATGGCGTTCTTCAGCGCGCCGGAGGTGGAGTGGTTGTACTCCGGGGTGACGAAGATGAAGCCGTCGAACGAGGCGATCTTCTGCGCCCAGGCCTTGGTGTGCGGCAACGCGTACTGGCCCATCGACGGCGGCATGGCCTCGTCCAGATGCGGCAGGTTGAACTCGGCGATGTCGACGAGCTCGAACTCGGCGCCGGTTCGCTGCGCCGCCAGTTCGTAGACCCACTTGGCCACAGGCTCGCCGTTGCGGCCCGGACGGGTACTGCCCAACAGAATGCCGATCTTGAGTGACATGAAAGATCTCCTCACTTGAAGTTTCAAGCCATCTTGCGCCGACTTGAAACCTCAAGTCAAATTGAAGCCATGAGCCACGAAGCCCAACCGACAGACGCCATCCGCTGGCTCACCCCTCACGAGCTGGAGTCGTGGATGCCGTTCAACGGCATGCTGCTCGCCCTGCTCAGCGCACTCGACGCCCAACTGCGCGACGACGGACTCAGCCTCTTCAGCTACCTGGTGCTGGCCGGCCTGTCCGACGCCCCCGAGCGCACCCGGCCGATGAGCGACCTCGCGGTCCTGGCCAACGGCTCGCTCTCGCGCCTGTCCCACGCGGTCTCCACACTGGAGAAGCGCGGCTGGGTGCGACGATGCCGCTCCCCGGAGAACGGCCGGATCACTGTCGCGACGCTCACCGACGCCGGCTACGACAAACTAGCCGCCACGGCACCGGGTCACGTCGAAACCGTCCGCCGCCTCGTCCTGGACGTGATCAGCGAGGAACAACTCCAGCAGCTCGGCACGATCTCACAGGCCATCCTCACCGCCATGGACGCCCCCTGCCCCCCTCCACAGGGCGGTGCCAAGGTCAAGCCGATGGCGTAGAAGCGCCCTGGCCCGGACGGCGCCGGCCCGGGCGGCGCCGGCCCGGGCGGGGCCCGGTCATCCAGGCGCCGCCAGCCCGTACATCGCCGTGGAGAGCAGGCGCCCCATCAGGTCTGCCGGCCCACCTGGCTGCTGCGCCGCCCAGGCCAGGCCGAGCGCCAGCGCGATCACCTCGTACACCGTGACGTCGGCGCGGACCTGCCCCGCCTCCTGCGCGCGATGCAGCAACCGCGCGCCGGATGCCTGCATGGCAGCGCAGGAAGCGTGCAATTCCGAACCCTCATTGGCCAGCGCCGCCATGATCGACTGCGGCAGTCCCTGGTACGTGCGCGCGCCCGCCGCCAGCTCGCCGAGCCAGGCCAGCAACGCGTCGTGTGGTGGGCGTGCCGGCGAGTCGAGCAGATCCTCGGCCCTCTGGCGCAACGTGTCGAAGTTGCTGTCGAGGAGCGCTTCGAGGAGCGCCTCCCGGGTGGGGAAGTGCCGATAGAGCGTCCCGATCCCGACCCCCGCACGCCTGGCGACGTCGCGCAGGGACGCGTCGGTTCCATGGACGGCGAACGCGTCCCGGGCCGCGGTCAGAAGCAGTTCGCGGTTGCGTTGCGCGTGGGCGCGAGGTGCGTCCGCCACGTGACCTCCTTGCGATTGACAAACCGGAGCGCTGCTCCGTAGCGTTCCGGACAGGCGGAGCAGCGCTCCGCCACTGTGGCAAGCGTACCTAGGGAGGACACATGGCCTCGGCAGACCGGACGATCCTCGTCACGGGGGCGACTGGGCAACAGGGCGGCGCCACCGCCCGGCACCTGCTCGCCGACGGCTGGCACGTACGGGCGCTGGTCCGGGACCCGCGCAGCCCGGCGGCCACGCGCCTCGCCCACGCCGGCGCCGAGCTGGTGGCGGGCGACATGGACGACCGCAGCGGCCTCGACGCCGCCGTCCGCGGCGCGCACGGGGTGTTCAGCGTCCAGCCCGCCCTCATCGCACCAGACTTCGCCGAGAACGAGCTGCAGCGCGGGCTCAACGTGGCCGACGCCGCACACGCCGCGGGCGTCCGGCACCTGGTCTACGCGTCCGTGGGCAGTGCCGACCGCGGCACCGGCATTCCGCACTGGGAGATCAAGTGGCAGATCGAGCAGCACATCCGAGCGCTCGGCGTCCCGGCCACGGTGCTGCGCCCGGTCATGTTCATGGAGAACTTCGCCGACCCCACCCATGGCGTCCGCGGCACGGCCCCAATCATCCGGACGATCCCGGCCGACGTAACCGTCCAGCTCATCGCACTCGACGACATCGGCGCGCTCGCCGCGCTGGCCTTGGCCGCCCCGGATCGTCTCCTCGGCCGAACGATCGAACTGGCCGGTGACGAGCTGACGCGGGACCAGATCGTGGCCGCGATCGGCCGGGCGAACGGACACGACGTGGCCATCCCGGCTGCCGCCGGACACTGGCCCGGAGCGACGACGTCATCGTTCTGCGGGTGGCAGGCCGACATTCCCGCGCTGCGGGAACTCCACCCAGGGCTGCTGGACTTCGACACCTGGCTATCGAGAACCGGCAAAGCGCTGCTGGACCAGCACCTCGACCCAACCCGTGCCCACTGACGAGCCGGACCGACACAGACCGCACACCACACGAGAACGGCCACAGACATGCGCGCGATCGTCACCACTCTCCCAGGCATAGACGACGAGGTCGAGCTGGTGGACCTGCCTGATCCGCGACCCGTAGCGGGGCAGATACGCATCAAGATGGCCGGCGCGGCAATCAACCCGGCCGACCTCCACATCATCGACGGCCCAGGCAGGAATTTCGTCCAAGGGAACCCCACACGGCGTCTCGGCCTGGGGCTGGACGTCGCGGGCGTCGTCGACATGCTGGGGCCCGACGTCCGGGACTTCGCCATCGGCGACCGGGCAGCAGCACTCCACTTCCCCCACGCCCCGCATGCCGCAGCGGGGACAGCAGCCGAATACGTGATCGTGCCGGCCTCGGACGCGGCACCGGTCCCGGACGAGGTCAACCTGCTGGACGCCGCCACCGTTCCGCTGAACTCGCTGACCGCCGGACAACTCCTCGCCCTGCTCGGCCCCGCCCGGGACCGGCGCCTGCTGGTCACCGGCGCCGCCGGCGGAGTCGGCGGCTACGCGGTGGCGCTCGCCGCCCACGCCGGCTGGACGGTCACCGGCCTCGCCCGCACCACGGATCACGGCTTCCTGGCCAGAGCCGGTGCCACGCAGGTACTCACGGCTCTCGATCAGGCCTCGGGCTTCGACGCCGTACTCGACACTGCCCTGCTGAACGAGGCGGCCCTGCGACCGGTCCGCGACCACGGAACCTACGTCGGAGTCTTTCCCGGCCTCGAACCCACTGCCGTACGCGGCATCACCGTCACCGCGGCAGTGGTGGCACCCGACGGCATCCTCCTACGGGAAATGCTCGAGCTGACCGCGCAGAGAATCCTGGAACCACGCCGGGCAGGCACACTGCCCCTGGACAAGGCCATACACGCATACCGCACTTTCCGGACCGGTGGACATCGCGGCCGGTGGGTGCTGACTCCCTAATCATCGAGGCGTCAGAGAAGTACCCGACCTGAGGCCAAGACCACGGAGAACAGCACCATCAGGAGCAGCGGCCCGCCGCACTCACCAGTGCCTGACGGCGTCTTGAACAGCCTGGCCGGGATCAATGCTGGCAGCGTGTAGGTGTACTCCTCCCCATGGCCCATTTGGGACAGTGGGGTACGTGGAGTACGCCGTACAGGTCGAAGTCGCGCCCGCCGCAGATGCGCCGGAGTTGGATGCGCTGCAGTGTCATGGTGTGGATGCGCTGCTGGCGGAGGGCCTGGACGGCGTGGACCGCCTCTCCCGGCCGGAGAGGGCCGACGTTGAACTGGTCGGCTTCCGGATGGCCACCCATTCGCGGGGCGCGCTGCTGTCGGTGGTGGTGGAAGCCTCGGCATTGGCGTCCGCCGAGGACGGCGTCCGGCATCTGATCGAGTCCGTCGTGGAACGCAGCGAGCCACTCGCGGGCTGGCGGGTGCTGCGGTGTGCGGTGGAGCTGAGCCAGGAGGCCTTTCAGGCCGGGCTGGACGCCGCCCATGCCGAGCCGGCCGAGGGCAAATCCTCAGATCAGGTTGTGCTGTCGGCGCCCCGGTTCAGTGAGGAGCGACTGGCCCAGATGCGAGCCTCGCTCAGCGCCGCAGCGCGCGGGTTGAAGGCCTTCGACCTCGAGCACTTCGGCTACCGTCCCGGCGAGCCGGCGCACAGCCAGGCTTCGGAGGAAAGTGCCACGCTGGCCGCCGGCGCGCTGATGGCCGCCACGAGCGTCCTCATCGACCACGTCATGGAAGACGCCGAGACACTCGCATCCGAGGACACCACCGCGGCCGATGACCCCGGGCTGATGGCCCTGCACGGTCTGCCGCCGCAGTACGCGCTGCGCTACGACGCCCGGTTCGCCCGCAAGTTCGCCGTCGCCACCATCAGCATCACCGCCCGCCTGACCGACGAGAACTGGCGAGGTCCGGCCTGCGTCGCCGAACAGCTCGCCCTGCGCCTGCTCGTCGAGGAAGCCAAGCCGTTCTCGAACTGTTCGAACTGATGGACCAGAACGAGGCCGAGTCCATCTACGCGCATTTCACTGACGCCGCCTTCGACGACGTCGACCATGAGATGCTCTACAACCCCGAGTTGGACGGAATCGACGAGCTGCCCGAGGCGGCGTTTCTACGCATCGCGCCCATGGGGTTCGCCTCCTGGTTTGTTCCCCTCAACCAGCAGCGGCGGGTACACCCCTACGTGGAGGACTCGCCACTGGACCCATCCATTGCCCCCACGGATCGTTCCTGATCAATTCGTGAGGGCTGCCTGCTATCGGTTGCTCTTCGTGCGGCGATCCGAACATGGTGGCAGCAGAGTTTGACCGTGAGGCTGCCGGTGTTCGAAGACGCAACCCCCGCCGTGCCGCCTTCGGGTAGGCGAGGGCGCATGCTCCGCACCAAAGCAAGATCAGGATCATCGATTACGGCCATGACCACGACAAGTCATACGGGCTGCCAGGCTCCTCCGTGGTCTGCTCCTGGGTCAGGCCGCGCTGCACCCGTGCCATGTGGCGCCGGTGCCAGCGGCGACGCCGTACATTCGCTCGACCTCCTGCATTTCCGCCCGCACTCACGTGGATAGGGATCGCCAGCCGATGCCGGCGATCCCCTTTCTGGTTCAACAGCGGTGGAGGTCAGAAATCAAACTCGCCTTTTTTCGTGCCGTCGACGAAGGCCGCCCAGACCGATGACGAGAAGACATATGGGAGTTGTTCGGGGTTCTCGGAGTCGCGCAGGCCCACGCGACCGTCGCTCAAGGGGGCCACTTCGATGCAGTCGCCAGCCTCGCCGGAGCGGGTTGCCTTGCGCCACGCGGCGGTTTCGAGCAGCTTTGCGGTCAGTTCGTCCATTTCTCTGCCATCTCCCCAATCAACTGGAGTGAGGCCCACCGGGGCAGGGCCTCGTTGTGCAACGTCTCGTATCTCGACTTGACTTCTCGGACCCGTCCGCTGTCGGCGGTGACCTGGCTGAGTGTGATCGACTCCAGGTAGGCCATATCCGGCATCTCCGGCCCGCTGGCGAGAACGAACGCTCCTTGCAGACCGGTGGTCAGCCAGGAGTTGCGTGGGAGCACACGAACGTTGATGCGAGGATGCTCATCCAGTGCGGCCAGGTGCGCCATCTGCTCAGCCATCACCGCCTCGCTACCGATAGGCCGGCCAAGAACCACTTCGTCCAGTATTACCCATACCGTAGGCCCGTTGTCCCGGTGCAGAACGCGCTGGCGCTCCATGCGTGCCGCAACATTCTGCTCGACCTCTTCGGGGACGGTGGCGGGCTTGCCGCGGAAGATGGCTCGCGCGTACTCCGGAGTCTGCAGCATGCCAGGCACGATCAGTGGCTGCCATAGACGGAGCGTGTCTGCCTGTTGTTCGATCTCCGCCAGCCGAGCAAGCCAGACCGGCCAGCGCGAGGAATATTCGATGGTCTCGCGCCAGCGCGCAAGCAGCCCACCGTCCGCGTCCAGTGCGGCGTCGGCGGCGCGGGCGAAGTCTTCATCGGCCGGGCGTTCTCCCCGTTCGACCATGCTGATCTTCGATACCGACCAGCCGAGCATCGCGGCGAGTTCCTTTTGCCGCTTTCTAGCAGCTTTACGGTATTCGCGGAGATGGATGCCGAATTCCGCCCTCGGAGCTTTCAAAGCACCTTCCGACTCAGCTTTTGGCAAGGCAGAAAGCCTCCCTTCCCGATGACACACAAGAAATGCACGCGGCATGTGTATTAGCACACCTGGTTCGTGCCTGGGAAGTGCTTTCCCATTACCCCTATGGGCAGGGGATTTCTGGGATGGTCTCTTCAGGCCGCCTCGAAGCAGCACTGGTCGCCGCACGAAAAAAGCGAACGGGCGTGCACCAGGTGCTCACATTCTTCACATCAAGGACGCGGCCGATGATCGAGAAGTAGCGAGGCGACGGTGATCCATAAACCCGTACTGACCGAACGTCAGCAACTCGGCGTTATCCAACTGGCGCGCGATGCTCGGGCCCCGTATCTGGCGCGGAAGGCAGTGACCGCCTGGGCAGGTGCCGCGCACCCCGCCCGGGATATCTTGATCTTGGTGGTATCCGAGCTGGTCACCAACGCCGTCAGGCATGCAGCCGACGTCAGCCCCGGCGGCGACCCCGACGAGTTCGAGCTCACCCTGTCTCAGGGACCGGATTTCCTCCGGCTGGTCGTGACCGATCCAGGATCCCCCTGCTCATCACCCTCGTGCATCCCGATGCAGGCACCGAACCTGTACGCCGAGCGAGGACGCGGGCTGGCGATCGTGGATCGTCTGTCGCGCGGGCGGTGGGGAAGCTACCAACTGCCTGTGAATGGGCACCGTGTCGTGTGGTGCTACCTCGACCTCAGCCCTACCCCCGAGCAGCTCGCAGAGATCTTCCGCGCTCCCGCCTAACCGGCTGCATCGGGGTGCTCATTGCAGTTCCCCCGCCTGCCCCGTGCGTGCGTGGCCGCCGTGCTCTGACACCGCTGCGAGTCCGGCGCCGGGCCGCTCACGCCGCTTACTGTTCGGCCCCTGATCCCCAGGTAGCACAAGCAGCCGCCCTCGATGCTCCCCCCGTGAATGGAGTCCTTCATCATGTCACGTTCGAAGATGATCAGCGTGCTGGCTCTGCTGTTGACCGCCGGCTACGTCACCTTCGCCCTGCTGGCCCCAGCCAGCGTGACCAAGCCGATCACTCAGGCCCTGGTCGTGGGCCTGCTGATCGCCTGCCTCGTGGCCACCCTGCGGTCGGTCTACCTCGCACGGCGAACCGCCAACCGCAACCAGCCCCACCCCGAACAACCACAATCGCCCTCCCCACCCACCCCGTGAACAGCAGGCCCACCCCTGTACCCATCCCATCCACTGTCGGAGTCAACCATGCCCGAACCCATCACCCCCGCTATGGCCGACCGGGCCGCCACCCACCTGACCGACCTCCAAGAGCTGCTGCAGGACCTCGGCCTGCACGCTCGCCTGCTCACCCAGGATGACCGGCTACCACGCCTACGCGTGATCAACCCCGAAGCCACCACCCTGTCGGAGATCATCTCCGCCGCACCGAGGGAAGACCGATGGCTGTTCTGGTGGTCGTGGTCCGCACCGATCACCGAGGTCGCCCACCTCGCCACCGCGGCCGAGCGCATCTGCCACGTCCTGGCCACAGTATCTCCGAGCGCCGCGTAGCCCCCGCTCAGCGTGACACGGCCGATGCCCATCCCGCCGCCTGTTCCGATGCCCACTACCCGGTGCCCCGGTAATGGCGGGTCAACGGCCGGGCCGCGCCCTCCGAGCGCACCGCGCCGCCGCGCTCGGTTGCATGGCTCCTGTCATCCCGGTTTATCGCCTGAAGGATCGGACCCATGTGGGTAGCCGTCACGATGATTTCTCGGGCAAACGCGGAGCGATAACGCGGTCAGGAGCAATAGTCAAGTCAGCATGAAACGGCCGGCTCCGGTTCTGTCCGTAGTCGCTTCATAGCTTCCGTGGATCGGCTCACGCTAGAGACAGCGGGGGCCGGAGCCACACACAGAAGGGAGCCGACCGTCATGAAGA